>NZ_JAGIOC010000001.1:608466-912700 GCF_017876515.1 Brachybacterium fresconis
GGCACCGACATCAAGGTCGGCTCCCTCGCGGCGCTGGGCTGGCCGCATGAGGACTCGGCCGACATCGGCATCGGCTGGCAGCGGATCCTGTCGACCGTGCGCTCCTACGCCGATGTCGAACCCTCCCTGTCGGGGCGCATCGAGGAGCTCATCGACTTCGTGACGGTCGATCCGTCCTGACGCCCAGGACCTGGGGGCAATCCCCCACCCGACATGGCGGCACGCCCCGGGGACGACCGGGATCTCACTGGCTAGGCTGAGGGGGTCAGTCCGACGTCGGCCCTCCCGGTCGGCCCGTTCGAAGAAGGAACCATGAGCCAGACTCCGCACCCGCACGACCCGTACGGAACCGAGCCCGGCAGCGCCTCCCCCGAGCAGCAGAGCCCGGGCTGGACCGCCGCGCCCCAGGACGCCCCGGCGCCGCAGGGCGACCCCGAGCAGCAGGGCCTCCCCGAGCAGCACCAGGGCAGCCCGACCTCCAATCCGGCGCTGCATCCGCACGATCCCTACGCCTACGACGACAGCACGGGGAGGGCCCCCGCGGCCCAGGGCTTCTCCGCCCCGTCCCCGTCGACCGGTCAGGACCCCTACGGCGCTCCTGCCGATGCCCCCGGTCCGCGGGGCCAGGCTGGTCCGCAGAGCCCGTACGGCGCTCCCGGTCAGCAGGGTCAGCCGGGTCAGCAGACCGGACCCGGCTCGACCGACGCCTCGCAGGCCTCCTATGATCCGCTGGCCATCGACGACCCTCAGGGCACCTACGACGCGCAGGGCGCGCCCGGCCCCCAGGCCACCTACGGTCCGCAGGGCTCGTACGGGGGCGGCCCCGAGGGGTACGCCGCACCCGGCGCCGTCGACCTGAACACTCCCCCGCCCGGCTTCAAGGGCATCTACGAGGGCCCGCTGTCCGGGCAGGGGATGAACGACTCCGACGCGAAGACGTGGGCGCTCGTGGTGCACCTGGCCGCGCTGCTGCAGTTCGTCATCCCGTTCATCGGCGGTCTCATCGCCCAGATCGTGCTGTTCGTGGTGTTCAAGGACCGCCACCGCTTCGTGCGCTACAACGCCGCCGAAGCGCTGAACGGCACCATCGCCGCGCTGATCGTCTCTCTCGTGATGGGCGTGCTGTTCACGATCATCACGATCGTCACCTTCGGCATCGGCGCCGTCCTGTTCGGATTGATGTTCGTGCCGACAGTGGTCCAGGCGATCTTCGCGATCATCGGCGCCGTCAAGGCCTACCAGGGTGAATGGTGGAACTACCCGGTGAACCTGCGGATGTTCCGCTGATCGCCGCAGCCTGCGGGCAGTGAACGCCGCGCCCCCGGAGATCGCCACGGTCTCCGGGGGCGCGGCGTTGTCGTGGGTCAGCGCTTCTCGCTCCCGCTGCGCGGTCGCCCGGGCTACATCCAGGTCACGCCGCGCTGCTCGTACTCCGTCAGACGGTAGGCGACCATCCGGCGCAGAAGATCCGTCGGAATGGGCTGGTCGTAGGGCAGCTTCACCGTGCCCTTGCCGGTCTCGAACTCCGCGAGCTCGGCGGTGAAGGCCTCCCGGGTGCTCGGCGTGACGGCGAGATTCGCGTGGCCGGCATAGGTCCCCACGATCACCAGGATCATCCCGCTGGGGTGGAGGAAGGCCGGGTTCCCCCACTTGAGGGCTTCGGTCACCTCCGGGGCGGCGTCGTGGATCAGAGCACGCAGCTCACGCAGCCGGGAGGCGGCGCGTTCGTCGAGGCCTGCGAGGTGCTCGTCGATCGTGGTGGGTTTGGTCATCACCCCAGTCTGGTCCTCGTCCGCCCGGCCGTCGAGACCCGGTCGAGCTCGGTGGCGGTCACGACGCGATCGACGTCTGTCAGAGCACGAGGTCGCGGATCACCGCGTCGGCCAGCAGCCGGCCCTGGCGGGTCAGCACCGCGCGCCCGGTGGCGAGGGCCTCGGCATCCAGATGCCCCCGTTCGCGGTGGACGTCGAGCATGCCGCGGGTCTGCTCCGGAACGGCCTCGACGGGGAGCCCGTCGGCGATCCGCAGCTCGAGCATGATCCGCTCGACCTGTCGGTCCTGCGCGGCGACCCGCTCGGACTCCGCGACCGGCATCTCGCCCGTGGCGAGCATCCGCGCGTACCGGCTGGGGTGCTTCACGTTCCAGGCGCGCAGGCCGTCGCGGTGGCGGTGCGCGCCGGGGCCGATCCCCCACCAGTCGCCGCCGCGCCAGTAGGCGAGGTTGTGGCGGGAGCGCTGCCGCTCGGTGCGCGCCCAATTGGAGACCTCGTACCAGGTCAGGCCGTCCGCCGCGGCAAGGTCGTCGATCAGCTCGTACTTGTCGGCCATGTCGTCGGGGTCCGGGGCCTCGAGCTCGCCACGCCGCAGCTGGCGGGCCATCGCCGTGTTCCCCTCGATGATCAGCGAGTACGCCGACATGTGGTCGACCCCGCAGGCCAGAGCCGCCTTCACGGAGGTCTCGACGTCGGCGACGGTCTCTCCCGGGGTGCCGTAGATCAGGTCCAGGCTCACGTCCAGCCCGGCCTCTCGCGCCCAGGCGACCGCTTGCGGGACCCGCTCGGGGTCGTGGGTGCGGTCCAGGGTGGCCAGGACCGAGGGCACGGCGGACTGCATGCCGAAGGAGACCCGGGTGATGCCGCCCGCCGCCAGACGGGACAGGGAGGCGCGGGTGACGGAGTCGGGGTTCGCCTCGGTGGTGATCTCGGCGTCCTCGGCCAGCGGCAGCAGCGTGCGCAGGTGGGCGAGCATCGCGACCAGGTCGTCGGCCGGCAGCAGGGTGGGCGTGCCACCGCCGAAGAAGACGGTCGAGACCTGGTCGTAGTCGTAGCCGGCGGCGCGATCGGCGGCCAGCGTCAGGTCCATCTCGGCCATCGCATTGGCGGGATACTCGGCCTGGGAGCCGCCGCCGCCGAGCTCGGTCGCCGTGTACGTGTTGAAGTCGCAGTACCCGCAGCGCACGGCGCAGAACGGAACGTGGATGTAGACGGAGAGGTCGCGGGAACCGCCGTCCGCGGGACCCGCCCTCACAGGCCCATCCCCAGTCCGAGGCCGCGCCCGGTCGAGCGCAGCCGCTGCGGGAAGTCCGTGTTCTCGCCCGCCCGGCGCAGAGCGGTCTCGGCCCCGCGGACCAGGGACTCGTACAGCACGGTCCCGGTGGCCTGCGCCCACTGCAGCAGGGCGCGCGCCTGCTCGGCGTCCAGGCCCCGGAAGGCGTCGCCGATGGTGACGCCGTGGTCGGGACGGGTGAGCACCTCGATCGCGTCGCCGGCGCGGGTCTCCCCCGGAACCAGCACGCGGAAGTAGGCGCCGGCGCGGCCGGCGGCGGTGAAGGTCCTGCCCCAGCGGCGATCCCCGATCCAGGCCGCGAAGGTGCCGCAGGGATTGCGCGCCGTGGTGGCCTCGAGCTCGGCGCCGCCGATCCGCCACCGCTCCCCGATCACGGTCTCGTCGGTGTCCTGCCCCGTGGTCACGAGGTTCTCTCCGAAGGACCCGTCGGGCAGGTCGAGCTCGCGCTCGCGGGCGTGCGCCCGCCGGGTCTCGCGGGAGAAGGCGTAGACGGCCTTGAACACGCCTCCGTGGTTCTCGCGATCGCCCTGGACGTCGCCGAGCACCCCATGGGTGAGCAGACGGACGGGACCGTCGACGGGCCGCTTGTCGATCCCGCTCATCAGACCGCTTGCAGCGACCGGGAACAGCTGGCCGACGGTGCAGACCGCCGCGATCGAGCCGCCGGTGGACGGATCGATCCGGATGCTCATCGGAGCAGGTGCGCTCATCACTTCTTCTTGGAATCCTTGGGCATGTCGCCGGCGTCGGAGGACAGCGCGGCGATGAAGGCTTCCTGCGGCACCTCGACGGAACCGATGTTCTTCATCCGCTTCTTGCCCTCCTTCTGCTTCTCCAGCAGCTTGCGCTTGCGGGAGATGTCGCCGCCGTAGCACTTGGACAGCACGTCCTTGCGCATCGCGCGGATGTTCTCGCGAGCGATGATGCGCGCCCCGATGGCGGCCTGGATCGGCACCTCGAACTGCTGGCGGGGGATCAGCTTCTTCAGCTTCCCGGCCATCTCGACGCCGTAGCTGTAGGCCTTGTCGCGGTGGACGATCGCGCTGAAGGCGTCGACCGGCTCGCCCTGCAGGAGCATGTCGACCTTGACGAGGTCCGCGATCTGGGTGCCGGAGACGTCGTAGTCCAGCGAGGCGTAGCCGCGGGTGCGGGACTTCAGCTGGTCGAAGAAGTCGAAGACGATCTCCGCCAGCGGCAGGGTGTAGCGCAGCTCGACGCGGTCCTCGCTGAGGTAGTCCATCCCGCCGAGGTTGCCGCGCTTGGACTGGCACAGCTCCATGACGGCGCCGATGAACTCGCTGGGCACCAGGATGGTGGCGGAGGTGAGCGGCTCGGTGATCGAATCGACCTTGCCCTCGGGGAAGTCGGAGGGGTTCATGACCTCGACCTCGGTGCCGTCCTCCATCGTGACCTGGTAGACCACGCTGGGGGCGGTGGAGATCAGGGAGAGGTTGAACTCGCGCTCGAGGCGCTCGCGGATGATCTCCAGGTGCAGCAGGCCCAGAAAGCCGACGCGGAAGCCGAAGCCGAGCGCGGTGGAGGTCTCCGGCTCGTAGTTCAGGGCGGCGTCGTTGAGCTTGAGCTTGTCGAGGGCGTCGCGCAGGATCGGGTACTCGGAGCCGTCGATGGGGAACAGGCCGGAGTACACCATCGGCTTGGGCTCGGAGTAGCCCGGCAGCGGCTCCTGGGCGCCACGCACCGAGGTGGTGATGGTGTCGCCGACCTTGGATTGGCGCACGTCCTTCACACCGGTGATCAGGTACCCCACCTCGCCGGGGCCGATGCCCTGGGTGCGGTGCGGCTCCGGGGAGCTGACCCCGATCTCCAGCAGCTCGTGGTGCGCACCGGTGGACATCATGTCGATGCGGTCGCGGGACTTCAGGAACCCGTCGACGACACGGATGTAGGTGACCACGCCGCGGTAGGTGTCGTACACGGAGTCGAAGATCATCGCGCGGCACGGGGCGTCCGGCTCCCCCACGGGCTCCGGCAGGGTGTTGACCACATGGTCCAGCAGGTCCTCGACGCCGAGGCCGGTCTTGCCGGAGACGCGCAGCACGTCGTCGGGGTCCACGCCCACCAGCTGCCCGATCTCGGCGGCGTACCGCTCCGGCTCCGCGCCGGGCAGGTCGATCTTGTTCAGCACCGGGATGATGGTGAGGTCGTGCTCCATGGCGAGATACAGGTTCGCCAGGGTCTGCGCCTCGATGCCCTGGGCGGCGTCGACCAGGAGGATCGCGCCCTCGCAGGCCGCGAGGGAGCGGGAGACCTCATAGGTGAAGTCCACGTGCCCGGGGGTGTCGATCATGTTCAGGGCGTAGTTCGTGCCATCGACCTGCCACGGCATCCGCACGGCCTGGGACTTCACGGTGATGCCGCGCTCACGCTCGATGTCCATCCGGTCGAGGTACTGCGAGCGCATGGCACGCTCCTCGACGATCCCGGTGATCTGCAGCATGCGATCGGCGAGCGTGGACTTGCCGTGATCGATGTGCGCGATGATGCAGAAGTTGCGCAGCCGCTCCTGGGGTGTCGACGCGGGAAGGATGTCCCGGGCCTCATCGGCCGCGATCCTCGGGGTCACCGGCTACGTCCTCTCGTCGCTGGGGGCCGCAGCGCAGGCGCGCGCGGCATCGGTCCATCGTCTCACGGGGGGTGCTGGGACTCCCAGTCCGCCGCGGCCGACGGACCGACGTCACACGGGCCGGGCCCGATCGGAACGCTCGGGCGCACGGTCGCTCGAGGACCGACGTCCCTCAGGGCATGTCGAGAATCTCCCCGCTGCGCGGCAGTCCGCCCGGGAGGGTGATCGCCACGGGGCGGGCGGCCGACGGGTCGGCGGCGGTCATCGCCTGCAGGTGCAGGTGCGGCTCGGTGCTGTTGCCGGAGTTGCCGCAGGCGGCCAGCCGCTCCCCGGCCGCCACCCGCTGCCCGGGGCGCACGGCGAGGCTGCCGCGCCGCAGGTGGCACAGGGCGAGGTGCACGGCGCGGACGTCGCCGGACGCACCGGCGTCGCCGAGGTCATCGGGAGCACCGTCCTCGGCCAGGGGCCGCGGTGCCGTCACCCGCAGGATCACGTGGTTCCCGGCCAGGCCGGCCCAGCCGTCGGCGAGGCGGCGGCGCTGGGTCAGCGCGTAGCCGACCGAGGGAAGACCCCGGTGCGCCGGATGGTCGGGCTCGCCGTCGTGCGCCGCTACCACCTCGCCGTCCAGCGGCACCAGCAGCTCCCGCCCGAATCCGGGGAACGCCTCGGGGGGTTCCGGGGCCACCAGGGAGCGCAGGCGCACCGGTGCCGTGCGGCCGCGGTCGTCGACCGGAACGAGGTCGATCGAGTGGTCCAGGGCGAACAGGGAGGTGCCGTGGCTCGGCACCCGATCCGCAGGGCTGTTCTGCACCAGCCAGCGCCCGCGGCCCGGGGATCTCAGACGCAGCGGCGCCGTCATCCCCGCTCCCGCCATACCCGCTCCCGTCGTTCTCGCACCCGTCGTTCCCGTTCTGCCCCGTTCTACGACCGGGTGCTCAGTTCGCAGGGTGGAAGTAGGTGCCGCCGAGCGCCCGGGTGATGGCGCCGGTGACCCGCTGCAGCTGGTCCATCTCGTCGTCGAAGTCGGCGACGATGTCCTCGAGAGATCGGAAGCGCAGGCTGGCGGTGGCGCGGCCGACGATCCGGCGGCCCGGCTCCGCGGTGCCCATCCGGTCGAAGCTGCTGCCGTGGAGCTTGGCGAGGGTGTCGAGGGCCTCGTCGATCTCGAGCAGGCAGTGGGCGGCCGAGCGCGGGAAGATCGAGTCCAGCAGGAGGAACTCGATCGCCTGGGAGGCCCGGACGCGTCCGCGATAGGAGCGGATGTAGGCCTCGTGGGCGCTGCAGCTGCGCAACAGCATCACGGTCGCCGCGTCGGAGGAGTCCTCCAGGTCATGGGCCTGCAGGATCCGGGCGTTCATGTCCACCCGCTCCAGCAGCTGACCGATCCGCAGGAACAGCCACGCCTCGTCGCGGGTCATGGAGGCATCGACCAGCCCGTTGACCACGGCGCAGCGGTCCTTGGCGAACTGGAAGGCACCGTGCATACGGGAGGGCCGCACCCCGCGGGGCATGCCCAGGGTGGTGGTGTTCAGCGATTCCCAGACCTCGGTGGTCAGCACCTCGCGCGCGCCGCGGGCGTTCTCGCGGGCGGTCTGCAGCGCCCCGGCCACGGACGAGGGGTTCTGGCGATCCGTGACCAGACGGTCGAGCACCCGCTGCACGGTCAGCTCAGCGTCGGATGGGTCGGCGACGCCGAAGATCTCGTAGACCCCGGCGCAGGCGACAGGCTCCTCCTGTGCGGCATCTTCGGTGATCGACTGCAGCCTCACGTCGAGGATGCGGGCGGTCTGGTCGGCGCGCTCGACGTAGCGGCCGATCCAGAACATGGAATCAGCGATCCGGCTGAGCATCAGCGTCCTCCTCCTTCTCGGCGGCGGTCGCCGACGTGCCGTCGGTCCCTGGTGCGGCCCCGGTCTCCGGTGCGGCCCCGTCTGCCGGGGCACTGTCAGGACGCTCCGGCTCGTCGAGGTCCTCGTCGTCCAGCAACGGGATCGCCGAGGTGACAGGATCCGGTTCGCGACCCGTCTGCTCGGCCGCATCCTCGGGGAGGTCCTCGAACCCGTCGTAGTCCTCGTCCAGGGGGTCCTCGATCCGCTCCTCGCCCGCGGCGGAGGTCCCGCTCCGCTGCCGGCCCGAACCCGCCGCGGGCGTGGCCGCCCGCTCGGTGGCGAGCACCCAGGTGTCCTTGGAACCGCCGCCGCGGGAGGAGTTGACGATCATCTCCCCGCGCGGGAGGGCGACGCGGGTGAGCCCGCCGGGCAGCACCCACACGTCGTCGCCGCTGTTCAGGGCGAAGGGACGGAGATCCACATGCCGCTCCTCCGGGCCTTCGTCGACCAGGGTGGGGATGGTCGACAGCTGCACGACGGGTTGGGCGATCCAGCCGCGCGGGTCGGTCAGCAGTCGATCGCGCAGGGCATCGAGCTCCTCGCGGGAAGCGGCCGGTCCGATGACGATGCCCTTGCCGCCGGAGCCGTCGACGGGCTTGACGGCCAGTTCGTCCAACCGGTCCAGCACCTCGGCCAGGGAGTCGGGCTCCTCCAGGCGCCAGGTGTCGACGTTGGGCAGGATCGGCTCCTGGCCCAGGTAGTACCGGATCAGGTCGGGCACATAGGTGTAGGTGAGTTTGTCGTCGCCGATGCCGTTGCCGATGGCGTTGGAGACCACGACGTTGCCGGCGAGGATCGCCCGGACCAGGCCGGGAACACCCAGCACCGAGTCGGGGCGGAACACCTCGGGGTCGATGAAGTCGTCGTCGGTGCGCTTGTAGATGACGTCCACGCGGCGCAGACCGGCGGTGGTGCGCATGTAGATGCGCTCGCCGCGCTCGACGAGGTCGTCGGCCTCGACCAGGTCCACGCCCATGGTCCGCGCCAGCAGGGAGTGCTCGAAGTAGGCGCTGTTGTACCGGCCCGGGGTGAGCACCACGACGGTGGGCTCCTCCCCCGCGGTGTCGGGCGCGGCGGCCTGCAGGGCGCCGAGCAGACGACCGGAGTACTCGCCGACGCGCCGTACAGGGCGGGGGGCGAACAGCTCCGGGAAGGTCTGGGCCATCGCGCGCCGGTTCGAGAGCACGTAGCTGACTCCGCTGGGGGTGCGCACGTTGTCCTCGAGCACCCGGAACTCGCCGGAGCCGTCGCGGACCAGGTCGATCCCGGAGATGTGGATGCGCACCCCGTTGGGCGGCCGGTAGCCGCGCATGGCGTCGACGACATAGGACGAGGAGGTGACGAGCTCGGACGGGATCACGCCGTCGGCGATGGCCCGCTGGTCGGTGTACAGATCGTCGAGGAAGTGCTCCAGGGCGCGCACCCGCTGGGACACCCCCTGGGAGACGCGGGCCCACTCCTCGGCGGCGATCACCCGCGGGATCGCGTCGATCGGGAAGGGCCTCTCCTCCCCGGCGTAGTCGAAGGTGATCCCCTGGTCGAGGTAGCTGTGGGCGAGAGACTCGGAACGCGCGCGGAACTCCTCGGGCCCGAGGCCGGCGAGGGCGTCGTGCAGCGCGGCGTAGGTGTCCCGCACCGAGCCGTCGGCCGCGAACATCTCGTCGCTGCCCGAGCCGGGCTGGACGCGGCGGAACAGAGAACTGGCTGGCATGTCTACCATTCTCACACCGTCCTCCGGCCGCCGTGGGCATACCCGCCCAGGAAGCGAGAACCATGTCCCTGTCCTCCCGCCTCATCTCCCTGGTGCGCACCGCGGCCCGCTCCCCCGTCGTGCGCCGCGGGGTCCGCGACCTGGGCCGTTCCGCGACTCGCGCCGTCCGACGCTCGCGGGGGGACGACGCAGCCGGCTCCCCCCGGTCCGGCGGCGCCGACCGGGGTCGACGCGATGGAGAAGGATCCGCGGCGCTGCACGACCGCGACGGGTCCCGACCGCTCGCGATCTCCTATGCGCCGCATGAGGACCACCGCCCCGATCCGGGCGAGGTGGTGTGGGCGTGGGTGCCCTATGAGGAGGACATCACCCGCGGCAAGGACCGGCCGGTGCTGGTGCTGGCCCGGGAGCAGGCCTCCGACGGCTCCGGCGACGTGCTGATCGCCCTGATGCTCACCTCCCGCGATCGGGCCGACAGCGGCGAGGTGATCACCGATGAGCACGGATCGAGCTGGGTCGACATCGGCTCCGGGGACTGGGACCGGCAGGGCCGTCCCTCCGAGGTGCGCGCCGATCGCCTGCTGCGCCTGGATCCGGAGACGGTGCGCCGCGAGGGCGGGCGCCTGGACGAGCCGCGGTTCGATCGGGTGGCGAAGGCGGTGCGCGGCGTGCACGGCGCGCGAGGCTGAGACGTCGAAGCGGCCGCGACCTGCGGGCGCGCACGCCCGCGCCGACCGCCGCCGCCCTGTGGCTCCGACTCCGGCTCCGACTCTGACCTGCTGGGACCACCACGAGACACGCCGCACACGAAGCGTGCCCCCGGGAGGGATTCTGGTAAGGTCACGTCTCGTATGTGTGACATACCGTTCGGTGTGCGCATGCCGTGTCCCCGCCGTGTCTCAGGGGGTGACGGTGGTGCGACCCGGGCGTGTACCCGTGGCAGCGACCCGGTACCGGCGTCTCCAGGCGAATCCCCACCGCCGTCCCCGTCGGATCCGTCCTCGGCCGTCCCGGATGATCCACCTCAGCAGCACTAGAGAAGAGTCTTCGTGGCAAACATCAAGTCCCAGATCAAGCGGAACAAGACCAACGAGAAGGCGCGTCTGCGCAACCGGGCCGTGAAGTCCGAGCTCAAGACGTACAGCCGTAAGGTCCGCGCAGCCGTCTCCACCGGTGATGCCGCCGCGGCCGACGAGGCGCTGAAGACCGCGTCCCGCAAGCTCGACAAGGCCGTCTCCAAGGGCGTCATCCACCAGAACCAGGCCGCGAACCGCAAGTCCGGTCTCGCCAAGCTGGTGGCTCGCGCGAGCGCCTGAGCGTCCCGCACGACCTCTCGAGGCCCCGCACTCCACGATGGTGTGCGGGGCCTCGTTCTGCGTGTCGGCCGGGGTGCTGAGCCACGTCGTGCTCCGGTCGTATCGCACCAACGGGCACTGTTCCAGCAAGCACCCGTTGCATCGGGCCTCCCTGCCGGCGGAGCGCCCATGGATGCGACCCGCCCCGGCGCTCAGCGGCTGACCGGACGGCGGCAGGACCCGCCGGTCCGTCTCAGCGGGCGCGACGGGCGCGGCAGATCTCCATCACCATGCGCTGCACGGACCAGCGCGGATCGCGTCCGGCGCCCTTGACCTCGTGATCGGCCCGGGCCACGGCCTCCAGCGCACGAGCCAGGGAGCGGTCGGTCCAGCTCCTCGCCTCCCGGGAGAGGTTGCGCAGCATCCAATCGGGCATCCCGAGACTGCGCGGACCGGCCTCCGGGGCGGTGACCTTCGCCAGCGAGCGCATCTTGGAGGCGATCGCGGCGACGATCGGGACCGGATCCGCCCCGGCGAGCTGGGCCTGGGCGAGCAGCTGGAGCGCATCCTGCTCCTTGCCCGCGATCGCGGCGTCGGCCACGGCGAAGGCGGTGGACTCCACGCGGCCCGCGGTCACGGCGTGCACGTCCTGGGTGGTGATCCGGGCGGCCTGTTGGCCCTGGTCCGGTGTGGTGTCCTCGATGAGCTGGCGGCTGATGGCGGCGAGCTCGGCCAGATCGGTGCCGAAGGCGTCGACCAGGGCGGCCACCGCCTCGGGCTGGATGCGGCGCTCGGCGCGGGCGAACTCGGCGGCCACGAAGGCCTGCTTGTCGCCGGCGCGCTTGACCGGACGTGCATCGACCCGGGGTACTCCTGCCTTCTTCAGGGCATCGAGCAGCTTCTTGCCGCGGTTGCCGCCACGGTGGACCAGCACCAGCGTCACGTCGGTCTCGGGGTTCTTCGCGTAGTCCTGGATCTCGAGGACGAGGGCGTCGGGGGCGGACTGCAGATCGGGCACGACCACGAAGCGGGGCTCTCCGAACAGGGAGGGACTGGCCACCTGGGTGAGTGATCCGGGCCCGGCGGCCTCCCCGGAGAGGTCGTGGATCGCGACCGAGGGATCGGCCTCCTTCGCCAGCGTCCGCAGTCGTCGCACCGCCCGGTCCGCGATCAGCGTCTCGGTGCCGTGGACGAGCACGATCGGTGCGAGGGCGACGCTGTGCCACTCGACATCGCTCACGGGGACTCCTGACTGCTCGGGGACGAGAGACGATCCTATCGGGCCGGGCCGACGGATCGCGCCGTGGCGGGGTCGGCCGCCTGCAGCACGACCGTGCCGTGGACATCGGTGCGGATCACGGGCGTGCCCAGACCGGCCAGCATGCCGAGCGTCTCCTCGGTGGGATGCCCGAAGGTGTTCTCCTGGCCGACGGTGATCAGCGCGAGCTCCGGGTCCAGACGCCGGTACAGCTCCTCGTCCTGGCGGCGGGAGCCGTGATGGGCGACCTTGACGATGTCCGCGGTGCCGGGGCCTTCGGCCAGCACCTCGGCCTGCGCGGCGGGCTCGAGGTCGCCGAGGGCGATCAGACGGGTGCCGTCCGCCCAGCTGGCCGCGAGGGCGACGGAGCAGTCGTTCGCCGCGTCCCCCTCCCCGGTCCCCTCCTCCCGTGCGGTCGCGGACAAGGCGTCCGCGGCCGAACCGGGCCACAGCACGGTCAGGCCGATCCCGTCCTCCTGCCAGGAACGGCCGGTGGTGGCCACGGTCGTCGGGACCCCGGGGACCACCGCGTCCGCGGCCTCCGGCAGCGGGCAGATCCACTGCGCAGCGGGGACGCGGTTCCCGGTCAGGGCGGTGCGGCCACCGGCGTGGTCGAGGTGCGGGTGGGTCAGGACGAGCAGGTCGATGCGCGCCACGTGCAGGGTGTCCAAGCAGCGGTCCAGCGCGGCGGGTTCCGGGCCCGTGTCGATCAGAACGGTCGGTGCGTGCTGCGGATCCCCCCTCGCGCGCAGCAGCACCGCATCGCCCTGGCCGACCGCGCAGACGGCGAGGGTCCACTCGGGAACGCCCGCGATGGGCAGCACCCTCCCGACGCCCGGGGCGAGCGCCGCCACGAGCACGGCGGCCGTCACCCAGCGCACCAGCGGGACCCGCCGGGCGGCGATCGCGAGGGTCAGGCCCAGCAGCACGGCGATCGCCAGCAGAGCGCCCGCCGCGCCCTCGGGCACGGCGATCCGCGATCCCGGCAGGGAATCCGCGGTGCGCGCGATGAGCAGCACCAGGTGCGCTCCCCCGGCGGCGACCGTGTCCAGCAGCTGCGCCGCCGCCGGCCAGACCAGGCCGATCACGAGGGCCAGCAGCCCGATCACGGTGGTGGGGCCGACGAGCGGGGCGACCAGAAGATTGACGGGGACCGCCCATGCGGAGACCTCGGGGGTCAGCAGGATCAGCAGGGGTGTGCAGGCCAGCTGGGCGACCAGCGGCACCGCGATCACCAGCGCCGCCGTCCTCCCCAGCCGTCCTCCGCCGAGCTCGACCAGGACCCCCGCCACCGGGGGCGCGGCCAGCAGGATCGCCGCGGTGGCGAGGGCGGACAGCAGGAATCCGACGGAGGCGGCGGTGACCGGGTCCAGGACGGACCACAGGGCGACGGTCAGTGCAAGGGCCGCGACCGGGGAGGCGCGCACCCCGGCGAAGCGAGCGGCCAGCAGCGGCGCGGCCATGGTGGCGGCGCGCTGGACGCTGGGCTCGTCGCCGACCAGCCACACATACCCCGCCATCACCGCGCCGGCGATCACCAGGCGGGGTCGGCGCCGCACCCCGGCCAGCAGCAGCGGTCCCAGGACGGCGGCGAGCACGAGCGCGATGTTCGCCCCGGAGACGGCGATCAGATGGGAGATCCCCGCGCGCCGCATCATCTCCTCGCTCTCGGTGCCGAGCCCGACGGTGTCCCCGGTGGTCATCCCGCGCACCAGCGCCGCCTCGTCGGCGGGCAGATGCGCGGTGTCCTGACGGGCCCGGTCCCGCAGCGCCTGGCGGGCGCCGCGGAGTCGACCCGTCCCGGGCGGAGGCTCGACCCTGGAGACCGCCGTGGCCTCCAGCACCAGCAGGCCGTCGCTGCTGCGCAGGGCGCCTCGGACTCGGATCCTCTCGCCGTCGCGGATCTGTGCCAGGGCACCGGCGCTGTCCCGCTCCGCCCGGACCAGCACCGGCAGCGAGGCGGGAAGCTGGGCCTGCTCACGGCCCAGCCGGACCTGTCCGGCGACGGTGCGCGTCATCACCTGCATCCCGCCGCGGGCCCAGGTCGGCCCGGCCTCGGGCGGGGCGGGGTCCTCCCCCGTGATCAGGGTGAGTTCGACGATCAGACCGTCCGCTGCCGCTTCCTGCAGCTGCTGGTCGGTGCCGCCATGGCGCTCCAGGGCGGGCACCAGCAGCACACCGGCCAGCACCACGAGAGCGAGATGGGCGAGGAGCTCGTGGCGGGTCCGGAAGCCGTGGACCAGCAGGAGCACGGTCAGCACCACGGCGATCAGCAGAGCGCCCCCGGCGACCGCGGCCGCCGTGCCGGCGGTGACGCCGAGGACCGCGAGAGCCCAGACGCAGGTGGCGGCCGGGAGCAGCCGGAGGTCGGCCGCGGTCATACCGTGGCCTGCCCGCGGATCTCCTCGAGGGTGGCGGGCCCGATCCCGGAGACCTCCAGCAGTGCGTCGACCGAGGCGAAGGGACCGTTCTTCTCCCGATGCTCGACGATGCGCTGGGCGATCGCGGGGCCGACCCCTGGCAGGGCCTCCAGCTCGGTGGCGTCGGCGGTGTTCAGGTCGATCGGGGCGCCGGCATCCTCCGCCCCGTCCCCGGCTCCCGATCCGCTCGCGGCTCCGGCGGCGCTCTCGGCGCTCTCGGCGCCGCCGGGGTCCCGCGCGGAGGCCGGAGGCTCCTCCCCCGGCCGGGGCACGTAGATCTGTTCGCCGTCGTCGACGGGCCGGGCCAGGTTGACGGCGGACAGCTCGGCGTCCTCGTCCGGCCCGCCGGCGGCGCGCAGGGCGTCGTCCACCCGAGACCCGGCCGGCAGACGCACCACGCCCGGGCTCGAGACCGCCCCGGAGACGTGCACGACGAGCTCCGCCGGGCTCGAGGACGCGGCGGCCGAGCCGTTCGGCGACGCGGTGCTCTGCGCGGTGGTCACGTGGTCCGGGCCGTCCCCGCCGTCCGAGGCCCCGCCTCCGCTCCCGCCCTGGTTCCCGGCGTTCTCGGCGTTCTCGGCGTTCTCGGCGCTCTCGGCGCTCTCGGCGACCGTCGTCTCCTGCACCGTCACGGCCTCCGTCGTCAGCGGGACGGCGGAGCCGGCTCCGGAGAGATGGATGACCCCCACAGCGATGAGCACGAGCACGGCGATCCCGACCAGCGCCGACGGGGAGGGCGCGGGCAGGGCGCGGCGGCGGGGCCGGTCCCCGTCGGCGTGGTCGTCGCCGGTGTGGTCACGGCGTGCGATCAGCGCCTGACCGGTGCGACGGTGCCGACCGGCTCGGCCGTGTCCCCCTCCGGGGGATCCTGGCTGTGCTCCCATGGCCGCGACCCTAGGAAGAGACCAGGGCCGGGACCAGGGACGTCACGGCGTTGGGGACGCAGCACCCCTGGGGAGGAAGGACCGCTCAGATCAGTCCGGCCACCGCAGCACCCCTGGGGAGGAAGGACCGCTCAGGACAGTCCGGCCACCGCCAGCCACTGCTGCCAGAAGGCCGCGAGGATCGCGATGATCACCACCGCGTACCAGATCAGGCTCAGCACCACCCAGTGGCGCAGCACGCGCAGGAGAGGGCCGGGCAGGCGCAGGTCGCCGTTCTCGATCAGATGGGCGAGATTCGAGAAGAACATCGGGGCGGTCACGGCCCAGATCACCATGCACCACGGGCACAGCGCCTGGATCAGGATGAGCGCGGAGATCGCCAGGAAGTGGACGTACCCGAACGCGAAGGTCATCCCACCCAGGCGGGCCCAGCGGAACCAGGTCGGCGACTGGGTGCCGCTGAGCATCAGGGAGCCGGCCACCGCCATGATGGCGAAGCCGGCCAGTCCGATCGCCTGGTTCGGGATCCCCAGGGCGGAGGCCTGCCAGGTCATCATCACGTCGCCGCAGGAGATGAAGGGGTTGATGTCGCAGCCCAGGGACGCCCCGGGATTCGCGAGCAGGATCTCCTTGTCGAGCTGGAGCGCGAGCGCGGCGATCCAGCCGAGCAGGCCGCCGATCAGCAGCACCGCGCCGGTCAGCCGGGTCGGCGCACGTCGGGTCGCGGCGCGCTCCGCAGCGAGCTCGGCGTCGATCTCCGCCAGCAGCTCGGCGTCGGTGGGATCGGCGCTGCCGTCGGGTCCGGGGTCGGGTGCGTTCTGGCTCATGGCGGGCGGCATCTTCCGTGCGGTGGTGACGGGTGGGCGCGGCGAGGACTCAGTCGGTGACCGGGTGCTCGCGGAACCAGGCGGCGAGGTGCTCGTTGCCCTCGTCCATCGTGACCCGCGGCGTCCACTGCAGGCGCTCGCGGGTGCGGCGCTGGTCGAACCAGTGCGCGGTGGACATCTGCTCGGCCAGGAACTCGGTCATCGGCGGTTCGTCGTGCCCGGGACGCGCGTCCCAGACCCGCTCGACGACGCGGCCGGCGAAGCGGGCCACGGATCCGGGGATCCGCAGGCTCGGGCGGGCGACGCCCGCGGCGTCGCACCAGCCGTGGAACACGTCCCGCACCGTGCGGGGCTCGCCGTTGGTGATCACGAAGCTCTCGCCGTGCACCTCGTCGATGCGGTCGTGCGCAGCGACGATGGCGTCGGCGGCATTGGTGACGTAGGTGGTGTCGATCAGGGCCATGCCCTCGTCCAGCAGCGGCAGCCGGCCGCTCTTCGCCCGGTCCACGATGCGGCCCACCAGCTGGGTGTCGCCGGGCCCCCACACGATGTGCGGGCGCACGGTGGTCACCGCGAGGCCGTCGGTCCCGTCGGCCTCCATGGCCAGCAGCTCGGCGGCGGCCTTGGTGCGGGAGTAGGGGCCGCGAGCGCGCGAGGGGTCCGCGGGAGTGGCGTCCAGGCCTTCGATGGCGCGGCCGAGGTGGGCGACCGACGGGGAGGAGACGTTCACCAGCGTTCCGCCGCCGTGGGCGCGCAGGGCGTCCAGCACGTTGCGGGTGCCGTCGATGTTGATCGCGCGGTATTCGTGCTCCGGGCCGGAGATCGACACCTTCGCGGCGAGGTGGATGACGGCGTCGGCCCCGGCGATCGCCCGTCGGACGTCCTCGGGCTCGGTCAGCGAGCCGAGGACGTCCTCGACGCCGTCGATCCCTGCCGGGCGGCGCTGGAAGGCGCGCACGTGGGCTCCGCGGTCGCGCAGGGTCCGCGCGACGGCGCCGCCGAGCATGCCGGAGGCACCCGTGACCAGGATCGTCGGGGCGCTCACAGGGCGTCGGCCCTCTCCCCCCGCAGGGTCTGTCCGGCCCAGCGGGCCAGGGCCGCCCGGTCGATCTTGGAGTTGTGGCGGATGTCGGTGGGCAGACAGCTGGTGGTGAACACCGCGACCACCTCCGCGCCGGAGCGCTCCCGCACTGCGCGACGGACGGCCTCCTGCAGGGACGTGGAGGCGGCACGGGGTCGTCCCGCCTTCCCGGCGCGGTAGCCGTCCTCGGTCTCCAGGATCACCACGACCTGCTGGGTGCCGCGAGGGCCGACGACGGCGGCGCCGGCCCGGCGCACCGTCGGCACGGTCTCGGCCGCGTCCTCGACCTGCACCGGGGTGAAGAGCCCGTCGGCCGTGGCCAGGACGTGGTCCGCGCGGCCTTCGATCCACAGCCGGCCGTCCTCGTCGAGGTGGCCGACGTCGCCGGTGGCGTGCCAGCCGGTGAAGCGCATGGAGCGATGGGTGGTGCCCCACAGCATCAGGTAGCGGTCGCGCACGTGCGGGGCGCGCACGAGCACCTCGCCGCTCACGCCGTGATCCTGGGAGATCTCGCCGGTGGTGCGGCCTTCGCCGTCCATCGGAGCGACAGCGAGCTCGACCCGGGGCACGGGGTGGCCGACGCACACGCCGGATCCCTCGCCCGCTGCGTCGATCTCTTCGAGGTCGATGGCGGCCACCGCCAGGCATTCGGTCATGCCGTACGGGGTGAGCGCCTTCGCATGCGGCATCAGGGACCGCAGCTCGCGCAGCAGATGCGCCGGGATCGGGGCGCCGGCGGAGAAGAAGCTCGCCGCGCTCGCCATCGCCGCCCGACCGTACTCGTCGAGCTGGGAGGCGGTGTCCAGGATGTTGCGCAGAGCCGCGGGGGCGGTGAAGACGGCGGGCTCGCCGAGGGCGTCGACCGCCGCGGCCAGGGCCGGGGCGGTCAGCTCGCCGGGACGGGTGATGTCCATGTCGGGGACCACGGACGGCGCGCCGAGCGCGGGTCCCAGCAGGGCGAAGGGGGCGAAGCCGGCGACCAGACCGCGCTCGGGATCGAGCTGGAGGGTGTCGCCGACGGCGGTGAACATCGCGCTCATCTGCCGGTGCGTGTACACGGCACCCTTGGCCGGGCCGGTGGAGCCGGAGGTGAACAGGATCGCCGCGTCCGCGTCGGAAGCGGGCCAGGGGGCGTCCAGCGGGGCCCCGAGCTCGCGCATCATCGAACCGGACGTCGCCAGCTGGGCGATCGAGGTCTCGACCCCGAGGGCGACGCGATCGACGGTGGGCAGCTGGTCGACGCTGATGCGTCGGCCGGGCCAGCCCATCGCCCGGGCGCCGACCAGCGCCTTGGGGATGCCGATCACCCAGTCGGGGTGGGACCCGATCACGGCGCGGGTGAGGCCGGGCACGCCCAGGCCGGCATCGGCGATCACGGCGACCGCCCCGATGCGCAGGCAGGCGTACAGGACGGCCGTGAGGTCGGCGCCGGGGGTGATCAGGATGCTGACGCGGTCGCCGGGGCGGATGCCGTGGCCGAGCAGTCCGGCGGCGATGTCGTCGACGCGGCGGTTCAGCAGCGACCAGGAGATCTCGCGGCGCTGCCCGTCGGCGTCGGCCATCTCGACCACGGCGGGGCTGTGGGCGTGGGCGGGATCGGCGGCCAGGCGGGCGATCGGCTCGCCGAGATGCCGCTCCGGGACCGGCTCGGCATAGGAGGATACCGGGCGCCAGGCCCCTGCCGCTCCGTCCTGCGACACCTGCTCCTGACCTGCGTCGGGGCCGAACCGCGCGGCCAGCCACTCGGCGACGAGACCGGCGACGTCGGCGTCCTCCCACACCAGGTGGGATGTCTTCTCGAAGCGGTGCACGTCCGCGTGGGGCACGCGCTCGATGAGATCGCGCAGATAGCGGTCGGAGAAGGTGATGTCCTTCGGGCCCCAGGCGAACAAGGTGGGGACCGTCAGCTCCCGGATGCCTTCGGCGACGCGCTCGAGCGTCGGCCGGGAGGGGTGATCGGCGCCGGCGGGGATGTCGGCGACGAACTGGTCGATGCCCTTGCGGCGGGCGCGGGTGCGGTACGGCGCGAGATAGGCGTCCTGGATCTCCCGCGGCAGCGGAGGCTTGCACAGCGACAAGGTGGTGCGCAGGAAGGTGTCGGTCAGGGAGGTCGAGGCGCTGCGGAATCCCGGCGCCGTGGCCAGCCGCAGGGCCGCGGGCAGCGACTCCCCCAGGTCCTGGTGCAGGCCGGTGTTGGTCAAGATCATCCCGGCCAGGTCATGACGGTTGTCCAGGGCCCAGCCGGCCGAGATCAGACCGCCCCAGTCGTGGCCGACGGTGACCACCGGGCCGCGCAGCGAGAGCGCATCGGTCAGCAGCGACAGGTCGGTGATGCGGTCCTGGTAGCGGCGCGTCTCACCGGTGCGCTCGGACCAGCCCATCTCCAGCTGGTCGACCGCGACCAGACGCCAGGGGATGTCCTCGCGCACCAGGGAGCGGAACAGGAACGAGAAGGTCGGGTTGCCGTGGACGGCCAGCAGCGTGCCGCGCGGGGTGATGCCGCGCTCGGCGAGCCAGGGACCGGAGTCCAGCAGGTGCCAGCGGCGCAGCTCCCCCGCGTGGTCGCGCACCTCGACCGTGCGGCTGAGGTGGGGGTCCACCCCGGGCATGCCGGGCACGTCGCCGGTGGCGGCCCGACGGCGGCCCGTGCTGCGGGTCGCGGCGTTCACCACTGGACCTCCATCATCGCGGTGTTCAGGCCGGAGCCGACGCCCATCAGGAGCACGCGCTCGCCCCGCTCCACGTCGTCCTGGATGTGCGCCAGGGTCATCGGCACCGCCTCGGCGGCGATGTTGCCCCAGTCCGGGAAGGTCACCGGGACGCGCTCCATGCCCACCCCGGTGATCTTCGAGAAGTTGCGGGTGTAGACCATCGAGACCTGGTGCGGGATCACGTGCTCGATGCTCTTGAAGTCATGGCCGGCCTCGTTGGCGCCCTTCCAGGTGTCCAGGATCAGCTCGATCCCGTTCTCCAGCAGACCGGCGGAATCGGTGCGCATGTCCTGCATGTCGGCCACGCACAGCTCGTGGTGCTGTGTGCCGGCACGGGCCTGGGTGACGGTGAGGCGATGGCCTTCCGGGTGCTCGTCGGTCGGGCCGATGACCGCGGCGGCCGCCCCGGATCCCAGGGTCAGGGAGGCGAACTGGTTGTTGAAGTCGTCCCGGGTGGAGGTCTTGGAGTTCAGTCGGTCGATGGTGCCGCGCTGGACCTCCTCGACGTCCTCGGCGCCGACGATCAAGGCGTACTTGATCTGCCCTGCGTCGATCATGCCGGCAGCCATCGTCATGGCGTTGACGAAGCCCAGGCACGCATTGGTGATGTCGAAGTTCATGCAGCTGGTGGGCATGCCCAGCGAGTGGTGGATCCCGGTGGAGACCGCCGGCTCGAGATGCTGACGGGAGACCGAGGCGTTGATCAGAAGACCGACCTGGTCGCGCATGATAGCGGCCTTGGCCATGGCACGCTCGGCGGCGAGCACGACACCCTGCTTCCAGCCGTTGTCGCGGTCCTTCCACCAGCGGCGCTCGTAGACGCCCGCGACGCGCTGGAGCACGCCCTTGGGCAGTCGCAGCCTCTTGCGGGCCGGGGCCAGCATGTCGTCGATCTCGTCGGAGGTGACCGTGACCTGCGGCAAGGTCATCTCGACCGAGAGCAGGGAGGCATTGCGGTGGACGAATTCCGTGTTCCCGTTCCCCATCTGCGTGCGCTACCCCGTTCGTCTCGTGCGATTGCTGGTGGCATGGCCGAGCATCCGGCACCGGTCCGGTGCGTCTCGCGCGGTGGCGCGGTCACGACCTGGTCGGGTCCATGCACCCGCCATTCTCACACCGTCACCTGAAGGCTGTCTGCCCGGGTGGGGGATCCCACGTCAGCCCCTGGATCCGGACCTCAGGCCGCGGAGTCGTCGTCCTCGAGGTGATGGCCGAGATGGTGACGGGCGAACAGCAGGCACTGGCGCAGGATCGCCTCCCGCTTGTCCGTGTTGCTGCTGGTGCTGACCTCGAGCAGCACGGACCCCTCCCAGCCGCGGTTGGCCAGGCGCCGCAGCACCTCGGCGCAGGGCTGATTCCCCTCGCCCGGGGGCAGGTGCTCGTCCTTGGTGGTGCGTCCGGAGCCGTCGGCCAGGTGGAGGTGGGTCAGGCGGTCCCCGAGACGGTCGATCATCTCCAGCGCATCGTCGCCGGCGGTGGCGGCATGGGACAGATCGACGGTCACGTGCTCGTAGTCCTCGTCGGTCGGGTCGTGATCGGGCAGGTAGTTCAGCAGCTCCCGCACTCCGAGGCGCCACGGGTACATGTTCTCCACCGCGATCGCGATGCCGTGCCGGTCCTCGAGCTCGGCGACCCCGGTGACGAAGTCGCGCGCATAGCCGCCCTGCCAGCGGAACGGCGGGTGCGCCACGACGGTGGGCACCCCGAGCTCCTTGGCGATCTCGACGGTGCGCTCGACCTTGACCCAGGCGTCGCGGCCCCACAGGCCCTGCAGGAAGAACAGGGTGGGCGCATGGAGGGAGAGGATCGGCTGGTCGTAGCGCTCGACGTAGGTCCGCAGCAGCTCGGGGTCCTGGCTGTCCTTGGGATAGGAGACCATCACCTCGATGCCGTCGTAGCCGATCCGGTCCGCCAGGCGGAAGGCCTCCTCCACCCCCGAGGGGAACACGGAGGAGGTCGACAGGCCGACGGGGATGCGGCGCTGCGGGTCCTGCTCGCTGCGGGGGTCGCCTGCGGCGAGCCGACGGCTCAGCGCATCGCGGCTGGAGCGCTGCGCCTTGTTGGGCCGGGTGAGGGGCTTGCGGGCGTCCGGGCGCGGCGTGCTCGTCCCGGGACGGTCACGGCGTGGGCTCACGACATCTCCTCTGCAGCGGGGTGGGCGCAGTCAGTATGCAACAGCCATCGCCCTAGACTCGGCGGTATGCGCATGCGTGACCTCACTGCGGACGACTACGTCCCCTATCGGACCATGACCTCCGGCGCCTTCGGCGGTGTGATGGAGGACACCGGTCCGCGCCCCTTCGATCCCGGCCAGACCCCGATCGGGATCGACTCCACGGAGCTGCCCGGCGGGGTCGAGGGCGAGCTCGCCGCCGGTGCCCGGATCCGTCATGACCGCATCACCCTCGGCGGCGGCGTCGCCCGCTGCGGCGGTGTGGGCGGGCTCGCCGTGCATCCGGCGCATCGGGGCGGCGGGGTCTTCGGACAGCTGCTGACGGCGGTGATCGCCCGCTGCGCCGCAGAGGGGATGGCGACCTCGATGCTGTACCCCTCGAACCCGTCGATCTACCGCCGCTTCGGCTACCAGGTGGTCGCCCGGGGCGAGCGCCTGGTCGTCCCGCTGGTCGATCTCCAGCGTCTGCCCCCGGTGACGGGACGGCACCTGGTGCCGGTCACCGCCGCCACCCTGCCGCGCCTGCACGCCCTGTACCGGGAGCTGACGGCCGAGGACAACGCGATGCTGCTGCGCGAGGGGCCGCTGTTCGAGCAGGGCATGCCAGGCAAGGGGTGGTCCGCGCTGCTGCTCGAGGACGAATCCGGCACCGATCACGGCTACCTCTCCTGGACCCGGGTCCCCGGGCCGGGACCGGGGCTCGAGGTGCACGAGATCCTCGGCCGCACCCGCCATGACCGTCTCGCTCTGCTGCGCTCGCTGGGGTCCTGGTCGACGGTGCTGGAGGAGGTGACCCTGCGCCTGCGCACGGAGGATCCGGTGCTCGAGGCGCTGCCCGGCGGAGGCGCGCGCCCGGCGCCGGGCCCGGTGCCGCTGGTGATGATGCGGGTGATCGATACCGCGGCGATGCTCCGGGCGCGGCACGCGCCGGACACGCTGCGCGGCACGATCCGGCTCGAGGTGGCCGACGGCACGGTGTCGTCCGGCACCTGCGAGGCGGCGGGGCGCTGGCGCGTGACCGCGGCCGACGGCAGCATCACGGTGGAGCCCGAGGACGGGGAGGCGGCCGACGGGGGCGCCAGGGCCGGGGACGCCGACCCCGACGGCGACGGCGACGGCACGGGCACCCTGGGCACCGTGCACCTGGACATCCACGCCGCGTCGCTGCTCCTGGTGGGCGGCCGCACCCTGGCCGATGCCCGCCGCCTGGGCCTGGGGGCAGCCGCGGATCCGTCGGCCGAATCGTTCCTGGACGCCCTGCTGGCCGGGCCCCGTCCCAGCGTGATGGACGCCTTCTGACCCGCCGGGTCGGGCATCGCGATCAGCCCCGTACGCTGGTCCGGGACCGAGAACCCGACCTGTCCAGACCTCGCCGATCACCGACCCCGGAGCCGACTGCATGGCCAAGCTGCACTTCAAGTACGGAGCGATGAACTCCGGCAAGTCCGACACCCTGATCAAGACCGCCTACAACTACGACGAGCGGGGCCTGGCCACGCTCACGGTGAAGCCGGCGCTCGACACCAAGGGGGAGGACTGGGTGGTCGCGCGCGGCGGGGCACGGCGCCGGGTGGACGTCCTGGCCCGTCCCGGGGAGGCGGTGCGGGAGCGCGTGCACGCCGTCGCCGACGGGCGCGGCCTGCGACCCCTGCACGCCGTGCTGGTGGACGAGGCGCAGTTCCTCGACCCCGCCCAGATCGATCAGCTCTTCCGCATCGCCAAGCTGGACGGCATCTCGGTGATCTGCTACGGACTGCGCACCGACTTCCGCACCGCGACCTTCCCCGGCGCGCAGCGGCTGTTCGAGCTGGCGGACAACGTCGAGAAGCTGCCGACGATGTGTCGCTGCGGATCGCAGGCAGAGTTCAACTGCCGCCTGGTCGACGGCCGGTTCGTCTTCGAGGGCGATCAGGTCGCGATCGACGAGGCCCGGACGGGCACCGTGACCTATGTGTCGCTGTGCGGGCCGTGCTTCATGCAGGAACAGGAGCGCGCAGGCGTTCACGTGCTCGGCTGAGTCCCCGCCGTGGGCCGTCCCCGCCGTGGGTGCAGTCGGTTCCGCACCCGCGGCCGGCCGAGCACGACATCGCGCGCCGTGCCCCGTCCGGGGGCACGGCGCGCGCCGGTGTCGTCGGCCGGCTGCCGCTCAGGAGGTGTCGTCGGCCGGCTGCCGCTCAGGAGCTGAGCGGACGATCCTCGCCGACCTCGCCGTCGCCGCCGGCGTCCGCGGAGTCCTCCGAGGCGGTGGCGAGGAGATCGGCGTCCTCGTCGAGCTGGTCCTCGGATCCGCCGAGGCGCTCCTTGGCGGATCCGGCCGCGCCGGCCACCCCGCCCTTGACGGAGGAGGCGACCTCGGGGGCCTTGTCCTTCACGGTGCTCGCGGTGTCCTGGGCGACGCGGCCGGCCGTCTCCTTGGCCTGCGTGGCCCGGCGCTGCACCTCTGGATCGTCCGCCACCTGGCGTGCGGTGCGCTCGAGGGATTCGTAGGGGCCTCGGCCCGCTCGCGAGCCGATCACGAAGCCGAGGGCGAGTCCGGCCAGGAAAATGAACTTCTTCATCGCTGCCTCCAGGGATCGTCGATGTCGTGGACCGCATCGTGTCACAGGAGCATCACGATAGCGCGTCGACCCGACCGACCGGTCCTCGTCCCGTCCCTTTCTGGTCCGCCTCTCTGGCCCTCTCCGGTCCGTCACCGGTCCCCTTCCGGTCACACGACCTGCACGCGCGCCGAGCCGATCCCCAGGCGACGCGCACGCGGAAGCCCTACGATGACCGCAGGGCAATGATGCCCTGCGCCGACCGTTCCCGCCGTGGTTGCACGGCGACCGAGGAGATGACCTGTTGTCCCCGTCGCAGTTCCCGCTCGATGAGCGCATGACCACCACCTTGACCATCGAAGACGTCGCCGCACAGGTACGCGCCTGGGTCGATGCCGCCGCGACCCGGCCGATTCCCGGAGCCGCGAAGATGCTCTCGGATCTGCTGCGCGATCCGGAGGGTCTGACCTTCACCCTGGACTTCGTCGACCGCGTGATCCGCCCCGAGGATCCGAAGGCGGCCGCCGTCGAGCTGCGCCGCCTGGCCCGGAATCCGCCGGGCTTCCTCCCGCCCGTGCTGCGTCGGGTGGTCGCCCTCGGCGGCAGCGCCTCCCACGTCGCCCCCTCCGTCGTGGTCCCGACGGCGCAGGCCGCGATGCGCAAGATGGTCTCCCACCTCATCCTCGACGCGCGCAACGGGCCGCTGACCACCGCGATCACGCGGCTGACCGCCGACGGCACCACCTTGAACATCAACCTGCTCGGAGAGGCCGTGCTCGGCGCGAAGGAGGCATCGCGCCGCTTGGAGGGGGTGCGCGAGATCGTCGCCCGCCCGGACGTCGACTACGCCTCGATCAAGGTCTCCTCGATCGTGGACCACCTGCCGCTGTGGGCCGCTTCCCAGACCGTCGACCACATCGTCGAGACCCTGCTGCCGCTCTACCTCGATGCGGCCCGCGCGGAGAACCCCACGTTCTTGAACATGGACATGGAGGAGTACCGGGACCTCGAGCTGACCCTGCAGGTCTTCGAGAAGCTCCTGGACCGGCCCGAGCTCGCCCAGCTGCACGCGGGCATCGTGCTGCAGGCCTACCTGCCCGATGCACCGTCGGCGATGGCACGACTGCGCCGCTTCGCCGAGCGCCGCGTCGCCGCCGGCGGGGCGCCGCTGAAGGTGCGCCTGGTCAAGGGGGCGAACCTCGCGATGGAGAAGGTCGACGCCTCCGTGCACGGGTGGACGCAGGCCCCCCTGCTCAGCAAGGAGGAGACCGACGCCCAGTACAAGCGGATGCTGCTCGAGGCACTGCACCCCGAGCAGCTGCGGTCGGTGCATCTGGGAGTGGCCGGGCACAACCTGTTCGACGTCGCCTTCGCGCATCTGCTGATGGGCGAGCGCGAGATCCCGGCCGGTCCGGGCAGCGGGGTCGAGTTCGAGATGCTCGCCGGCATGGCCCCCGGTCAGCAGGCCGTGGTCCGCGAGGCGACCGGCAGCATGCGGCTGTACGCCCCCGTGGTCCACCCCCGCCACTTCGATGTCGCCGTCTCCTACCTGGTGCGCCGATTGGAGGAGAACGCCTCCTCGGAGAACTTCCTGTCGGCCGCCTTCGAGCTCGACACCGAGCCGGACCTGTTCACCCGCGAGGAGCAGCGCTTCTCCCGCGCTCTGGGTCGGGCGCTGACCGAGACTTCGGTGCCCACCCATCGCGACCAGGACCGGGCTCTCGAGTCCCGCGACGGCGGGCCCGTGGAGCTCGGGACGACGATGCTGCCGGCCGTCCCCGGGGCTTTCCGCAACACCCCGGACACCGATCTGTCCACGGCCGCGAACCAGGCCTGGGCCGAGACCGTCACGCACCGGGTCCGCACCTCCACCCTCGGGGACCAGGAGGTGGCCGACGCCCGGATCGAGACGGTCGACGGCGTGCAGTCGGTCATCGCCCGGGCGCTCGAGGCCCAGCAGGACTGGGCGGCGCTGCCCGTGCAGAAGCGGGCCCAGGTGCTGCGCCGTGCCGCCGGGACCCTGGCGGCGCACCGCGGGGACCTGCTGGAGGTCATGGCCTCCGAGACCGGCAAGACCTTCGATCAGGGCGATCCGGAGATCAGCGAGGCGATCGACTTCGCTCTCTATTACGCGGAGCAGGCCGAGCAGCTCGATCGTCAGGAGGACGTCGCGTTCACCCCGCGCCGACTGACGCTGGTGACCCCGCCGTGGAACTTCCCGGTGGCGATCCCCACGGGCGGGACGCTCGCCGCCCTGGTCACCGGCAGCGCCGTGATCATGAAGCCGGCTCCGCAGTCCCGACGCTGCGGCGCCCTGATCGGCCGCCTGCTGCACGAGGCAGGCATTCCCGAGGGAGTCCTGACCCTCGTCGATGTGCCCGAGAACGAGGTGGGTCGCGCTCTGATCGCCGACCCGCGGATCGACCAGCTCATCCTCACCGGTGCCTCGGACACTGCCGCCATGTTCGCGTCCTGGCGTCCGGAGCTGCGGATCCTCGCCGAGACCAGCGGCAAGAACTCGATCATCGTCACTCCCCACGCGGATCTGGATCTGGCGGCGCACGACGTCGCCACCAGTGCATTCGGGCACGCCGGGCAGAAGTGCTCGGCCGCTTCCCTGGTGATCACCGTCGGCTCCGTCTCCCATTCCCGTCGCTTCTCCGCGCAGCTGGCCGATGCCGTGCTCAGCCTCCACGTCGGCGAGCCGACGGATCCGACCGTCCAGATGGGACCGGTCATCGAGGAGCCCGGCGAGAAGCTCGCCTCGGGGCTGACGGAGCTGGGGGACGGTGAGTCCTGGCTCGCGCGCCCCCGACAGCTGGATGACTCCGGACGCCTGTTCTCCCCCGGCGTGCGCGCCGGCGTCGAGGAGGGCTCCGCCTTCCATCTCACGGAGTACTTCGGGCCGATCCTCGGCGTGATCCACGCGGAGACCCTCGAGGACGCGGTGCGGATCCAGAACGGCACCGCCTTCGGGCTCACCGCCGGGCTGCACTCCCTGGAACCAGCCGAGATCGCGTGGTGGACCGAGCACGTCGAGGCCGGGAACCTGTACGTCAACCGCGGCATCACCGGAGCCATCGTGCAGCGTCAGCCCTTCGGCGGCTGGAAGCGCTCGGCGATCGGGCAGACGTCGAAGGCGGGCGGTCCGAACTATCTCGTCCACCTCATGGACACCGCCGACGCGGGGTCGGCGCTCGCAGCAGGCGACGAGGACGCCTGGCTGTCCGCCGCCCGTCACTCCGACCGCGAGCACTGGGCGAGCACCTTCATGCCGCGGGACGTGCAGGACCTGCACGGGGAGATCAACGTCCTGCGGCATCTGCCGATCCCGGTGATGGTCCGGGCGGCAGTCGGCACCTCCGCGACCGAGCTTGCCCGCGTGCTGCACGCCGCCGCCACGGTCGACGCCGAGGTGGAGGTCTCCCTCGCCGACCCGGCGCTGACCGAGGTCGCCACCGCCGCGGGCCTGTCGGGATCCGAGGTCCAGGTCGAGGACGCCGCGGCCTTCGCCCGCCGGGTGCCCGGTCTTCGCCAGCCGCGGGTCCGCCTGCTCGGCGAGACCGACGAGGACCTCCGTGCCGCGATCGCCGAGCACATCGACGTCGCCCTGTTCACCGGTGATGTGGTCGCCAGCGGCCGGGTGGAGATGCTGCCGTTCGTCCACGAGCAGGCGATCAGCGCCACTGATCACCGCTTCGGCAATCCCCTGCCCCACCAGCTGGATCTCACCGGAGGCAGAGGCTACGTGCGTGGACCGGCCTGAGCGACGGGATCGCGTGCGCGGGCCGGCCTGAGGGGCGGCCCACGCACGGTCGTGCCGCGCGACGCGCCGAGCCCGTGGCTCGCCGCGGCCCCGGGCCTCGCCGTGCCGCGCAGCTCGCTGTGCGCCGTCGGGCGCGCCTCGGTCGGGTCCCGGTACCAAGGTCGTACTCTGACGCGATCGTCACGACGCGAGCATCGAGGAGATCCATGACCGACGCCGATCCGAGCCGACAGCGTGCTGGTGCCCAGCATCGCCGCGCCCCGGCGCTGCGGCGCCCCGGAAGCAATGCACCATCGGCCGCCCGCACGGCGGACCACGAGCGAGACGCGGACGTCGCGTCCCCACCGACCGCCGACCGCGAGGATCTGCCGCCGACGCCGCCCGCGAAGAAGGTGCGCGACCCGTTCCTGGACAACGCCCGCGGCATTCTCATCACCCTCGTCGTCGTCGGGCACACGCTCGAATGCTTCGACGGCAAGTCCGGATTCCTCGGGGGCGCGATCTATACCTGGATCTACTCCTTCCACATGGCCGCGTTCGTGGCGATCTCCGGTTACCTCTCCCGCTCCTACCGCAATGAGCCGCGGCAGGTGCGGCGCCTGCTGACTGCGATGCTCGTACCATTCCTGATCTTCCAGGTGCTCCATGAGGTCGGGAAGATGCTGCTGCTGGGACATGAGTTCGATCCGCAGTTCGTCTCCACCGCCTGGACCCTGTGGTTCCTGCTGGCGCTGCTGATGTGGCGCCTGGTGACCCCGGTGCTGCGGGTGCTGCGCTATCCGCTGGTGTTCGCCGTGGCCATCGCGGTGATCGCTCCGTTGGATCCCGATCTGGACAGCACCTTCACCCTGGGTCGCTTCTTCGAGATGCTGCCGTTCTTCGTCCTGGGGCTGGTGACGACGCCGGCGATGCTGCAGAAGCTCAAGACACTGCCCCACCGCGCCTGGATCGGCGGCGGCGTCCTGCTGGCGGCGCTGGTGTTCTCCTTCGCCACCCACGAGATGTATTCGGTCGCGCGATTCTTCCTCCGCGGCAGCTACGCCGACGGGCCCTACGAGAACTGGCTCGCGATCATCATGCAGATCCTGGTGCTCGCCGCCGGCATGATCGGCACCGTCGCGCTGCTGCTGGCCACACCGCTGGGGCAGACGATCTGGACGGCGCTCGGTGCTCGCTCGCTGACGATCTACCTCCTGCATCCGCTGGTCCTGCTCCCGATCCGCTACATGGACGAACCCTTCGCCTGGGTCGAGGCCTGGTGGGCGCCCCTGCCGCTGATCGTCGTCGGTCTGGCGATCACCGCGGTGCTCTCCCGCGGCATCGTCGCCACCGCAACCCGCTGGGTCACCGATCCACCGATCGGGAACCTCCTGGTCAAGGACGAGGTCGCCCCGCAGGGCGGACGTCGCAGCACCGCCTGACCCGAGCAAGCGCGACGGGGTCCGGGCTCGCCCCGCCGCATCGAGATCGACGTTCAGAACACTTTCCATTGCGCAACTTGTTCCGAACGTCGTTCTCGGTGCACGGACTGCGGCCGCGGCACACGCCGGGTCAGCGCCCGCGGCACACGCCGGGTCTGCCGCCCGCGGCACACGCCGGGTCTGCTCAGGAGGACGAGGGTGTCCATCCCTGGCGTACCAATGCATCGCGCACCCGGTCCACTCCCCTCCGACACCTGTCGTGAAGGTCCTTGGCCGTCGTGCGCACCTCGATCCAGCCTGCCCGCGCCCGGCGCTCACCCCTTGCGATGTCCTTCGCCAATTGTTCGGCCTTGAGGTGCGTCGGGCCTTCGTGCTCGACAGCCACCCGCCACTGGGGCCAGTGCAGATCAGGTTCGCCGAGATCGATCTCGCGCCCTGTCTTGTCGGTACCGCCAGATGCGCGCACGTTGGCCAGCGGCTCAGGCAGCCCCGCCGCGACAACGGCGAGCCGCAGCCGAGTCTCTGCAGGCGAATCACTCCCGACTCGGACCCGGGCCACCGCCTCTCGGAACCTGTGGGCACCTCGCCCATGGAATCCTTCCGCGATCCCGGTCAGCGCCTCACACGTCGCATAGGGGTGCGACCTGCCCTCGAACTCGGGGCGCGGATGGCGCACCAGATGATCACCGATGGCGACGAGCGCGTCGGGCCGCAGAAGAGAGGAGAGATCGAGCAACGTCCGGACCCGCGTCGTGGCCAGCACCGATGGCATCTTCTCCAGAGCAACCGGCACGGCGTCGAGGTGGCTCCACCGCACCAGCGCGGTCTCTCGACGAGGCACGACTGCTGCGGCCAGGTGGACCCGTGTGTCCACGGCGCGGCCTCGAGGTCTGTACACCGACTTGCCACGCAGCCGACGAGCCGGGAGCGGAGCCCTCACCACCTCGTCCGCCAGCGTGCCGGGCAGCGGAAGTCCCCAGAGCCGCGCAGCCGTGAGCCCGGCGGCGAAGACATCGCCGTCTCGGCGACACAGGGCGGCGACGATGTCCGCCTCGGTGACCTGCGCGTCCACCCGCGCCCACAGCCCACGGTCGAGCGACCTGAGATCCGTGGCACGCAGACGTGAGGCCGATACGCCCGCGCGCCGCGCCTCCGTCGTCGTGAAGACGGAGTACGGGAGCGACGGCGGGAGCGGACGGGGTCTGCCAGGCATACCGCCAGCTTCGGATACCGGCGCGGCGCTGCTCCCCACCATCCACAACGTGCAGGTGGGCGGCTCGGTGGGAGAGGTCCTCCCCAGCGCGGATCACGGGGCGCTCGCCCTGACCGCATCGCGTCCCGACCTCTGCAGAGGCTGCGGACACGCTGGCCGTGTCGGCGTGGCGCCGCATCCCCGTTCGTCGTCGCGCCACATCGAGAACGACGTTCGGACCACCTTCAGTCCATGAAGATGGTCCGAACATCATTCTCGACCGGCCCGGGGCACCGCGGCGCGGGACACAGCAGATCCGCGCCCCGCCGCTCGCTCAGGCCGGGCTGACGGTGCCGACGCGAGCGCCCTCGGGCACCTCCCCGCCCTCGGCGCCGAGCACGGCATCCCCGACCACGGTGACATCGGCACCGAAGGTCCAGTCGCCCTGGACGTCCAGGGTGACGGCGTCCTGGAGCGAGGGCACCCCGTGCGAGAACCGCGGCTCGAAGTCGTCGATCAGCTTGTAGGATCCTGCGCTCAGCGACACCGAGGGCACCGTATCGACCCGCTGGACCAGGGCCGAACGTTCGTCGAGGTCGTACACGTCGGAGCGGATCAGCAGCAGGTCGCTGGTGGCCTTGACCGGCAGGAAGCGGTCCCGGCCCACGACGATCGCGGTCGCTCCGTCGAACACCTCGATCGCCGCGCCCATGGCGGATTCGAGCTGGTAGACGGCCGGGCTGGTCTTGTCGGAGGGGTCGACGGTCTTCTCGTTGCGGATCAGCGGCAGGCCCATGACGCCCCGGCGCTCCGTGAGCGCCGCGTCGAGCTTCTCCAGATCGAACCAGAGGTTGTTGGTATGGAAGAAGGGGTGACGGTGCTCGTCGGTGAAGAAGTCCATCTCCTCCTCCGGGGTCTGCGCGGTGTCGCGCAGGATGAGGCGGCCGTCTGATCTCCGCACCGCGAGGTGGCCGCCCTTGCGGTCCGCGGGGGTGCGGCGGCACAGCTCGGCGGCATAGGGGGCGCCGGTGGAGGCGAACCAGGAGGCCAGCACCGGGCTGGGGACGGTGCCGAGGTTGTCCGAGTTGGAGACGGAGGCGTACTTGAAGCCGGCGTCCAGCAGCTGCTGGAGCAGCCCGGAGGTCTGCAGGGCGGTGTAGAGATCGCCGTGGCCGGGCGGGCACCATTCCAGCGCCGGATCCTGCTCCCAGGTGACCGGGGCGAGGTCGTCGGTGCGCAGCTTGGGCTCCTTGTTCTGCAGGAAGTCCAGCGGCAGGTCGCCGACGCGCAGATCGGGGTACTTCTCGAGCACGGCGAGGGTGTCCTCGCGGGTGCGGAAGGAGTTCATGAAGATCAGCGGCAGCCGGGAGCCGGTGCCGCGCCGGGCGGCCAGGACCTGCTCGACCAGGAGATCCAGGAAGTTCTTGCCGTCCCGCACGGGCAGCAGGGACTTGGCCTGGTCCAGCCCCATCGAGGTGCCGAGCCCGCCGTTGAGGTTGATGATCGCGAGCTGGTCGAAGACCTGCTTGGCGTGGGCGGGGTCGATCGAGACGTCCTCGAGCAGCGGCGGGTCGAGGTAGGGGTCGATGGTGTCCTCGGGGATGGTGCCGGTGACTCCGTCCTCGAGCTGACCGTAGTAGTGGGTGAAGACGTCGATCGCGGTCTGGGCGACCCCGGCATCGGCCATCTTCTGCTGGGCGGCCTGAAGTCCTTCGTTGCTCATGGTCACAGCGTATCGAGTCGGAGCGCTCCGCCCGGCCTTCCCTCGCCGCCGCAGCAGTGCTTGGATGGTGGGCCGAGCGCCCCGGGCACCGCGGCCCGGCGCCAGATCCCGTGGAGGACCGATGCCCGCCGCCGATGACTCCCCGTCTTCCGCCCGCCCGTCCCTGCCCGACGTCGTCGACCGCGCGACCTGGCAGGCCGCTCGCGATGCTCTGCTGGTGCGCGAGAAGGAGCACACCCGCGCCGGCGACGCGCTGGCTGCCGCACGGCGAGACCTGCCCATGCTGGAGGTCGACGCCGCTGCGGAGGTCGTCGGCCCGGACGGCCCCGTCCCCTTCCTCGACCTCTTCGAGGGTCGCGAGGAGCTGCTCGTCTATCAACACATGTGGTGGGACGGTGCCCCGCACCAAGGGCAGTGCGAAGGCTGCACGGTGACGGCCTGGCACCTGCACGACGCCTCATACCTCCACGCCCGCGGAGTCTCTTTCGCGATCCTCACCACGGGCGTGTGGGACGAGGTGGCGCCCTACCTGGAGTTCATGGGCTACACCCAGCCCTGGTACTCGGTGCGGGGGCTGGACGAGCCGATCGGCGGCGAGATGGGCCATCTGGCCTGCTTCGTGCGCGATGGCGACCGGGCCTTCCTGACCTACTCGACGACGGGCCGCGGCAACGAGATCGCCGAGCCCAGCCTGCTCCTGCTGGACCTCACGCCCTTCGGTCGGGGCGAGGCCTGGCAGGAGATGCCGACGGGGCGCGTCGCGGACGACCCGGCATGCTGGTACTGGCGCACGGACGAGGAGGGCAACGCCACCTGGGGGCCGACGGGCCGACCGGTCCCCCAGTGGACCCGCCCGGGCGCGACGGCGGTGACGACCCTCGGCCGGCACGGCACTCACTGCTGACTCGCGATCACTGCGCGGGTGCCCCGTGGAGCTCGAGCCGCGGCCAGTGCGCGAGCGCGCGCAGCATCCACCGGTCATGGGTGGCGACCACGACGGCGGACGAGGCCTGCTCGAGCACCGCGAACAGGTCGTCGACCCCGCTGATGCCGAGGTGATTGGTCGGCTCGTCCAGCAGCAGCACGTCCGCGCGCCGCCCGAACAGCGCCGCGAGGGCCCGACGGCGCCGCTCCCCCGGGCTGCCCTGGTGGATCGCCGGCCGCTCGTCCTCCTGGGCGAGGTGCGCGATCTGCGCCCTGCCGAGGAACCGCACCGCGCCGTCGTCGGGGGCCAGTTCCCCGGCGAGCACACGCAGCAGCGACGTCTTGCCCGCTCCGTTGGGGCCGACGACGAGCAGACGGTCCCCGCCCTCGAGCCGCAGGGTGGTCCGCGCCAGCCGCCCGCCGATCCGCACGTCGTCGGCCCGCAGCAGGGGCGTGCCAGGGGACGTGCTCGCGTCCGGCAGGGTGAGGCGGGGCGGCGGGGGCGGCACGTCGAGCCGGTGCGCCTCGAGCCGGTCGAGTCGGTCGTTCATCGCCCGCACCACGCCGGGGGCGCGGGTCTGGCGCTGGTGCTTTCCGGTCCCTTTGGGCGGTCGCCACCCGGTGGAGAGGCGGGAGCGTGCCTCGTCGGCGCGGGAGCTGAGGCGGGCGTGCTCCTCCTGCTGTGCGCGGTACGCCTCCTGCCAGGCGGTCCGGGAGCGATCGCGGACCTCCTGCCAGCGCTGCCATCCTCCGCTGACCAGAAGGGCACGTCCGTCGCTGGTCGGATCGAGGTCGAGCACGGCGGTGGCGACGTCCGCGAGCAGCGCCCGGTCGTGGGTGACCAGCGCGAGAGCACCCGGATGCTCCTGCAGGGCGCGGGTGAGGTGATCGAGCCCGCGGGCGTCGAGGTGGTTGGTGGGCTCGTCCAGCAGCAGCAGATCATCCCGGGCAGCGAGCACCCCGGCCAGGCGCACCCGGTAGCGCTGGCCGACCGAGAGGGTCGCCAGCGGGCGGGAGCGGTCGGTGCACGCCTCCACCTCGCTCAGCGCGGCGTCGAGCCGGCGCTGCGCGTCCCAGGCATCCAGGGAGGTGACGTGTGCGAGCGCTGCGTCGTAGCGAGCGCTCGCTGCGGGGCCGACGTCCTCGGCCAGCGCTGCTGCGGCCTCGTCGTGCTCGCGCAGGGCTTCCAGGGGTCGGGCGAGCAGCTCGTCGAGCAGGTCGCCGACGGTGCGGGAGCCGGCGCTCCCAGAGGGTGCGTCCCGGGATCCGGCGCTCCGGGGATCCGCGGTCAGCGGCAGGTCCTGCTGGACCACGCCGAGGCTGCCGTGCCGCTCGAGGGTCCCGGCGTCGGCGTCGAGGGACCCGGCGAGCACCTCGAGCAGGGTGGTCTTGCCGCGCCCGTTCTCGCCGACCACGGCGAGGCGGTCCCCGGGAGCGAGCGTGAGGTCGAGGCCGTCGTGGAGCACGCGGCCGCCGCGGGCCAGGCGCAGGTCCCGGGCGCGAAGCTGCACGGGTCCGGTGGAGGTCGCGGTACGGATGGTGGAGGTCATGTCGTGCCTTCCGGTGGGAGGTCACCGGGCATGGCGAAGCGGCCGCCCGGTCAGATTCCGGACGACGGCGTGGGGGTGTGCTCGAGCGCCGCCGTCAGCGGCGGCTGCGGGGGCGCGCGATCTGGGCGACGCCTGACATGACGCATTGCATGCCCTCCACGGTAGGGATCGGCCCCTCGGCTGTCACGGCATTTTCCGCCGAGCATGACGGCGACCACGACCGCTCTACGATGGCGCGATGACCGCTCCCCTGCCGTCCCTGCACCAGCTGCGCGCCCTGGTCGCCTCCCACGACGTGCGAGCGGTGGTCTCCGATCTCGACGGGGTGCTGCGGGTCTTCGACCCCGACCTGTGGGACCGTCTGGACCACCACGCCGACGTCGCCCCCGGGGCCACGTTCGCGGCGATCCTCGGCCATCCCTTCCTCGAGGAGGTCACCCGCGGTCGCGGCACCCATGCGCAGTGGCGGGAGCGCGCCGAGGCCGAGCTCGTGGCGCAGGGCGCGGTCCCTCGGGCCGCCCGGGACACGGTGAGCCTCTGGGCGGACACCCCGGCCCGGGTCGACCCGGAGGTCCTCGCGCAGCCGCGCAGCTTCCGCGACCAGGGGCTGGGGGTCTTCGTGCTGACCAACGGAACCGACCGCCTTCCCGAGGAGCTGGAGGAGCTGGGACTGACGGGTCTCCTCGGCGATCGTCGGAGGTTCCTGCTGAACACCGCGGATCTCGGGGCGGCGAAGCCCGAGCGCGAGGCCTTCGCCCGAGCGCACGCCCGGATCCGCGCGGAGCTCGGCGCGCTGCACGGTGACGGGTTCGGTGACGGGTTCGGTGACGAGCGCCGCGGGGAGCTCGATGCTGCCTCCGCCGCGCCCCTCGCACCCGGCCAGGTCGCCTTCCTCGACGATTCCTCGGGGCACGTACGAGCGGCCGAGGAATTCGGCTGGCGAGCAGTCCTCCACCGGCGCGGCGGAGGCGAGGCCCTCCCTCCCCTAGAATCGGGAGCATGAGCACAGTCCTGTCCGCGGTCGCCTGGCCGTATGCCAACGGTCCCCGCCACATCGGTCATGTCGCCGGCTTCGGCGTCCCCTCCGACGTCTTCTCCCGCTACATGCGCATGGCCGGCCACGACGTGCTCATGGTCTCCGGCACCGACGAGCACGGCACCCCGATCCTGGTCGAGGCGGACAAGGAGGGCATCACGGCCCGCGAGCTCGCCGACCGCAACAACCGTCTGATCGTCGAGGACCTCGTGGCCCTGGGCCTCAGCTACGACCTGTTCACGCGGACCACCACCCGTAACCACCACCAGGTGGTCCAGGACATGTTCGTGACCGTGCGCGAGAACGGCTACATGGTCGAGAAGACCACCTCCGGGGCGATCTCCCCGTCGACCGGCCGCACCCTGCCGGACCGCTACATCGAGGGCACCTGCCCGATCTGCGGTGCCGGCGGCGCCCGCGGCGACCAGTGCGACACCTGCGGCAACCAGCTGGACCCCACGGATCTCATCGACCCCGTCTCGCGCATCAACGGCGAGACACCGGAGTTCATCGAGACCTCCCACTGGTTCCTGGACCTGCCCGCCCTGGCCGGGGAGCTCGGGCGCTGGCTCGACGAGCGGGAGGCCACCGGGCTGTGGCGCCCGAACGTGATCCGCTTCAGCCAGAACATCCTCGAGGACATCAAGCCGCGCGCGATGACCCGCGACATCGACTGGGGCATCCCGGTGCCGGGCTGGGAGGACCAGCCCAACAAGCGTCTGTACGTGTGGTTCGACGCCGTGATCGGCTACCTCTCGGCCTCCATCGAGTGGGCTCGGCGCTCCGGCGACCCCGAGGCGTGGCGGAGGTGGTGGAACGATCCCGACACCCTCGCCTACTACTTCATGGGCAAGGACAACATCGTCTTCCACTCCCAGATCTGGCCGGCGGAGATGATCGCCCAGAACGGCGCGGGCGACAAGGGAGGCGAGCCCGGGAAGTTCGGCGAGCTGACGCTGCCCACCGAGGTCGTCTCCAGCGAGTTCCTCACCATGGAGGGCAAGAAGTTCTCCTCGTCCAAGGGCATCGTGATCTACGTGCGCGACGTGCTCGAGCGGTACCAGCCCGACGCGCTGCGCTACTTCATCTCCGCCGCCGGCCCGGAGAACCAGGACGCCGACTTCACCTGGTCCGACTTCGTCTCGCGCACCAACAACGAGCTGGTCGCGGGCTGGGGCAACCTGATCAACCGCACCGCGGCCATGATCGCCAAGAACGTCGGCGAGATCCCGCCGGCCGGGGACCTCGAGGAGATCGACGAGCAGCTGCTCGGCGCGATCCAGGAGGGCTTCGACACCGTCGGGAAGCTCATCGAGGCCCACCGCCAGCGGGCCGCGATCACCGAGGCCATGCGCCTGGTCGGCGAGGCGAACGCCTACGTCTCGCGCACCGAGCCGTTCAAGCTGAAGGCCGAGGAGCAGCGCCCCCGCCTGCTGACGGTGCTGCACGTCCTCGCCCAGGCCGTCACCGATCTGAACACGATCCTGGCCCCGTTCCTGCCGCAGTCCGCCAATGCGGTCGAGCGCACCCTGGGCGGTGACCGACAGATCGCCCCGCTGCCGCACATCGCGGAGGTCGAGGACCTCGACGGCGGACCGTCCTACCCGATCATCACCGGCGACTACACCGACGTCCCGGCCTGGGAGCACCGTCCCGTGACCGTCGGACAGACGGTCATGAAGCCGGTCCCGGTGTTCGTCAAGCTCGATCCGACCGTCGCCGAGCAGGAGCTCGAGCGTCTCGAGGCCGCGGCCGAGGAAGACTGACCCGCGGCGACCTCGACCGATCGGGGCCATGCCTCGGCCGTCCCCGGTATACGGTGACGGGACCCCAGCTCTCGACGAAGGAGGCGACCATCCGATGTCCTCATCCGATCCGCAGCACGGGGACGGAGCGGCATCCGTCCAGCGTCTGAACCCCAAGGTCGTCGCGATCAGCGTGGCCGCGGCCGTCGGAGGCTTCCTCTTCGGCTTCGACACGTCGGTCATCAACGGCGCTGTCGATGCGCTGTCCGAGGAGTTCACCCTCGGCTCCGGTCTGACCGGTTTCGCCGTCTCCTCCGCACTGGTCGGCAGTGCGGTCGGCGCCTGGTTCGCCGGCAGCCTCTCCAGCCGGTACGGCCGTGTGAAGGTGATGGTGATCGCCGCGACCCTCTTCTTCGTCTCGGCGCTCGGCTCCGGCCTCGCCACCGGGGTATGGGACCTGATCGCCTGGCGCGTGCTCGGTGGCCTCGGCGTCGGGGCGGCCAGCATCATCGCCCCGGCCTACATCGCCGAGGTGGCCCCGGCAAAGTACCGCGGTCGCCTCGGCTCGCTCCAGCAGCTGTCGATCGTGTTGGGCATCTTCGCAGCATTGCTGTCCAACGCCGTGCTCGCGAACGTCGCCGGCGGCGCCTCGAGCACCCTCTGGCTCGGTGTGCCCGCCTGGCGGTGGATGTTCCTGATCGAGGCGATCCCCGCCGTCTTCTACGGCGTGTTCGCGCTGAAGCTGCCGGAGTCGCCGCGTTTCCTGGTCGCGAACGGGAAACTCGACGAGGCATCCCGCGTTCTGTACCGGTTCACCGGCGAGCTCGACGTGAACCTGAAGATCGAGCAGATCCGCAGCTCGCTGGAACGTGAGCAGCGGGAGACTCTCCGGGACCTCCTCGGGAACCGGTTCGGGCTGAGGCCGATCGTGTGGGTCGGGATCCTCCTGGCCGCGCTTCAGCAGCTGCTGGGCATCAACGTGATCTTCTACTATTCCACGACGCTGTGGCAGTCGGTCGGATTCGACGAGTCCCAGGCGTTCTTGACCAGCACGATCACGTCGGTGATCAATATTCTCGCCACCATCGTGGCCATCGTGCTGGTGGACCGGGTGGGGCGCCGACCCATGCTCCTGATCGGCTCGGGAGGTACCACGATCTCCCTGGCGGCGATGGCATTCGCCTTCTCCTTCGCCGAGGGCTCGGGAGAGGCCGTCTCGCTCCCGGATCCTTGGTCCACGGTCGCCCTGATCGGCGCGAACGCGTTCGTGGTGTTCTTCGCGACCACCTGGGGGCCGATCATGTGGGTGATGCTCGGCGAGATGTTCCCCAACCGCATCCGTGCATCGGCGCTGGCGGTCGCCGGCGCCACCCAGTGGCTCGCGAACTTCCTGGTCTCCACGACCTTCCCCGCCATGTCCCAGATCGGGCTCACCTTCTCCTATTCGATCTACGCCGTCTTCGCGGCGATCTCGTTCGTCTTCGTGGTGCGCCTGCTGCCGGAGACGAAGGGGATCGAGCTCGAGGACATGGACGATCTGGATGTCCGGGGCAGCAGAAGGGCGGGCCCCGGCTCCTGAATACCGGTGGCCCGCCCCTCGTGCGGCTGTCGCCGTCGTCGGCAGGGCCGAGCGCTCAGGCCTCCAGCAGGCTGCGGGCCGCGCCCGCGATGTGCGCGGCGTCGATCCCGGCCCAGTCCAGCAGCTCGGCGGGCGTTCCCGAGCCGGGCACGCCGTCCACGGCGAGGTGCTCGAGGTGGAGGTCCTGGATGCTCTCCTGGGCGAGACCGGCGAGCACCGCGGCACCGAGTCCGCCCTCGGCGTGGTGGTCCTCGGCGACGACCACCCGTCCACCGGTCGCCTCGACGGCGGCGCGGATGCCGTCGACGTCGATCGGCTTGACCGAGTAGGCGTCGATCACGCGGGCGCGGATGCCCTGCTCGGCGAGCGTCGCCGCGGCGGAGAGCGCCTGGTGCAGCGTGACGCCGGCGCCGATCAGGGTGACGTCATCGGACTCCGAGCTGACCAGCGTCTTGGAACCGCCGACAGGGAACTCCTCCCCCGCCTCGTACAGCACCGGGTAGCCGCCGCGCGTGGTGCGCAGGTAGCTGACCCCGGAGGTCGCGGCCATCTGCTCGACGAGCTTCGCCGTCGACGTCGCGTCGGAGGGGTACAGCACCGTCGAGCCCTGGAGGGCCGCGAACAGGGCGAGGTCCTCCAGGCCCATCTGGGAGGGGCCGTCGGCGCCGATCTCGACGCCGGCATGGGAGCCCACCATCCGCAGGTCCACCCGGGAGACGGGCGCCATCCGCAGGAAGTCCGCGGCGCGGGTGAGGAAGGCCGCGAAGGTGGAGGCGAAGGCGATGTGGCCGCGCACGGACAGCCCGGTGGCGGCCGCCACCAGCTGCTGCTCGGCGATGAACATCTCGAAGTACCGCTCGGGGAACTCCTCCACGAAGTCGCCGGTGCCGGTGGAGTTGGAGACCTCGCCGTCCAGGGCGACCACGCGGGGATCGGCGTGGCCCAGAGCGACCAGGGCCTTGCCGTAAGCCTTGCGGGTGGCGAGCTCCTCACCCTTGTCAAAAGTGGGCAGCTCGACCGGGCGGACCGCGGGCTCGGACCGGGTGACCTCGGGGGGCCGGGGGCCGCGCACCAGCAGGTCGCGCTCGCCGCCGAGCTCCTCGATCGCCGCCTTCTCCTCGTCCTCGGGAATCGGCTTGCCGTGCTTGTTCTCCTGGTCCTCGACCCCGGAGTAGCCCTTGCCCTTCACGGTGCGGGCGAGGATCACGATCGGGCGATCGCCGGGTGCATCGGCCTGGGCGAGGGCATCGTCGATCTGCTGGATGTCGTGGCCGTCGATGATCACGGCGCGGGCCCCGAAGGCCTCCACCCGGGCGGCGTAGGCGTCGAGGTCCCAGCCGAGCTCGGTGGGCCCGCGCTGGCCGAGACGGTTGACGTCGACGATGGTGACGAGGTTGGTGAGGGAGTAGTGGGAGGCCTTGTCCAGCGCCTCCCAGATGGACCCCTCGGCCATCTCGCTGTCCCCGCACAGGACCCACACGCGGTAGGGGGCCTGCTCGAGGTGCTTGCCGGACAGGGCGACGCCGACGCCGTCGGGCAGACCCTGGCCGAGGGAGCCGGTGGCGACGTCGACCCAGGGCAGCACCGGGGTGGGGTGACCCTCCAGGCGCTGGTCGAAACGGCGATAACCGGTCATCAGCTCCTCGTCGGAGACGACGCCGACCGCCTTGTACACGGCGTACAGCAGCGGCGAGGCGTGGCCCTTGGAGAAGATGAGGTGGTCGTTGCCGTCGGCCGCGGGGTCGTCCCAGTCGTAGCGCAGGTGGCGGGAGACCAGGGTGGCCAGCAGGTCGGCGGCCGACATGCTGGAGGTGGGGTGCCCGGACCCGGCGGAGGTGGAGGCGCGGACGGAGTCGACGCGCAGCTGCGCGGCGAGCTCGGGGATCTGTGAGAGGTCGAGCCCCTCGTGCATGGTGGACATGGACTGCTCCTTCCCGGATCCCGGTGGCGCAGGGGCGCGTCGGCGGATCCGTGGCTCGTCGTCCGGTGTTGCCCCCACCCTAGGAAGGTCCGGGGCGGCGTGCCAAGGACCGGGAGCGACCGAGCGGTCCCGTCTCAGTCCCCGAGACCGCCGAGGTCGTGGGCCCGCACCGTCACCGCGTGATCGCATCCGGCGGCCGTGCCGCCGGCGCGGAGGATCTCGGGGATGAACTCCTCGGGCGCGGGGTGGTCGGTGACGTGCTGGAGGTAGGCCTCGTGGGCGCTCAGGGAGGCGACCGCGGCCTGCACGTGCCCGGCGGAGACCGCCTTGGCGTGGGTCGGCTCGGGGTGGCCGAGGACCAGCAGGGCCCGTGCGGACCAGGGCTCGAGCCCCTCCTGCTCGCGCAGCTCGCGGAACACCCAGGGGTTGGCGGCGTCACGGGTGCCGTCCGCCGCGCTGATCCCGGCGGCCCGGTGGTCGGCCTGGTTGAGCGAGCCGTAGGCCTCCAGGTCGAAGTTGGCCGTCAGCACGAGGTCAGGGCGCACCTGGCGGACCGCCCGGGCGATGTCCCGGCGCAGGGCGAGGGTCGCCTCCAGCATGCCGTCGGGGTGCTCGAGGATCCGCAGGTCCCTCACGCCGACGATCTCGCAGGCGCGGTGCTGCTCCCGGGCGCGCAGCGGGGCGACGATCGCGGGGTCCTCGGCCATCCCGGCCTCGCCGCGGGTCAGCAGCAGATAGGTCACCTCGACCCCGGCCTCGGTCCAGGCGCGCACGGCGGCGGAGGCGCCGTACTCCATGTCGTCGGGGTGGGCGACGACGCACAGCACCCGTTCGATGCCCTCCTCGGGCAGGGCGGGCAGGACAGTGGGGGCGGCGGGCTCCGACGCAGCGGACGAGCCGGACGAGCCGGACTCAGCGGATGCGGAACTCATGGGACTCCTCACGGTGGGCCGAACTCCAGCCTACGCGGGAACGCTCTCCCGCTCGAAGGTCCTCAGCAGCGCGGTCACGGCGGCGCGCCCGGCGCGGTTGGCGCCGATGGTCGAGGCGCTGGGGCCGTAGCCGAGCAGATGGATGCGCGGGTCCTCCTCTGCTGCGGTGCCGTCCAGGGCGATCCCGCCCAACTCTCCGCGCAGGCCGAGCGTCCGCAGGTGGCGCAGCTCGTGGCGGAAGCCGGTGGCCCACAGGATCGCATCCAGCTCGGTGACGGTGCCGTCGGCCTCCACCACCCCGGCCTCCGTGATCCGCTCGAACATCGGACGCCGCCGGAGGATCCCGCGGCGCTCGGCCTCCCGCAGCGCCGGCGTCCATCGCAGGCCCGTGTTCGAGACGACGGAGCCGACGGGAAGGCCCTGGCGGACCTGGTCGATCACTCCGGCGATGACCTGCCGACCGGCCTCCTCGGTGAATTCGCCCTCCTCGAAGACCGGCTCGCGCCGGGTGTACCAGAAGGTCTCGCCGACCGCGGCGATCTCCTGGAGGAAGCCCAGAGCGCTGATGCCGCCGCCGACGACGGCGACCCGCTGCCCGGCGAAGTCCTCGGCGCGGACGTACTCGACGGTGTGCAGCTGCCGGCCGCGGAAGGAGGCGGCTCCCGGGAGGGCGGGGACGAAGGGTCGGGTCCAGGTGCCGGTGGCGCTGAGCACGGCGCGGGTGCGGATCGGGGCGCGCCGGGCGCCGTCCGGGCCGACGGAGTGGACCAGCAGCGGGGTCGGTGAAGGGTCCACGGCCGGGTCCGCGGGCAGCTCGGCGGCACCGACCGCGGCCGGATCATCCTCGACCAGCGTCACCCGCACCGGGCGCTCGACGGGGATCTCGAAGCGCTCCTCGAAGTCCGCGAAGTAGGCGGGGACGGCGCGGTTCGCCGGCGCGGCGGCGTCGGCGTCCACCTCGGGCATGCCGGGCAGCTCCCGGATCCCGTTGACCGTCGCCATGGTGAGGCTGTCCCAGCGGTGGCGCCAGGCGCCGCCGGGCCCGCCCTCCGCGTCCAGGATCACGAACTCCAGGCCGCGCCGGCGCAGGTGGTAGGCGGCAGACAGTCCCGCCTGGCCGGCGCCGATCACCACCACGTCGGTGGTGCGCACAGAGGTCTCCATACCCGGGGAACCAGCCCGGCGGCGGGAATGTTCCGCGGCGGGACCGGGATCACCCCCGAACGGCGACGACGGGGTCGGCGCCGGCGAGCGGCCCCGTCACGGCCCGTGCGGCGGCGAGTCCCCGCTCGAGGTCGGCCGAGAGGTCCTCGAGGTCCTCGAGTCCGATGCTCAGCCGGACGGTGCCGGGGCCGACGCCGCAGGCGCGGCGCTGGGTCTCGCTGAGGTGGCAGTGGGTGGTGGTGGCGGGGTGGCAGACGAGCGAGCGGGCGTCACCGATGTTCACCGCGAGGGTGAACAGCTCCAGCGCGTCGCAGAAGGCCGCGGCGGCCTCCTCCGACCCGGCCAGATCGATGGAGAACACTCCGCCGGTGCCGCGGGGGAAGTCCCGCTCGGCGAGGTGGGCGTCGGGCCGCCCCGGGATGGTGGGGTGGTCGACGCGGACCACGCCCTCGCTGCCGTGCAGGCGGCCGGCGAGGGCGGCGGCGTCGGCACTGATCTTGCGCATCCGCAGGTCGAGGGTCTCGATGCCCACCAGGATCTGCTGGGCGCTGGCGGCGGGCAGAGCGGCACCGAAGTCGGTGACGTACTTGGAGCGGGCGTAGGCCAGCAGGCCGGAGCCGCCGCGGTCGTATTCATCGGCGAAGGTGACGCCGAAACGGGCGTTGGGGGTGGTCAGGCGCGGCCAGCGGTCCGGACATCGCCGGGGGTCGAAGGAGCCGGTGTCGACGATGACGCCGCCGAGGGTGGTGCCGTGGCCGCACAGGTGCTTGGTGGCGGAGTGGACGACCACGTCGGCCCCGTGCTCGCCGGGCCGGTGCAGGGCGGGGCCGGCGAGGGTGGCATCGACGACGACGGGGACGTCGCGGGCATGGGCGAGGGCGCTGATCGCCGGGAGGTCCACCAGCTGCGCGCCGGGGTTCGCGATCGACTCCACGAGCACGGCGCGGGTGGCGGGGGTGATCGCCCGCTCCCAGGCGCCGAGGTCCCAGGGGTCGACGACCGTGCAGGTCACTCCGAGATCGGCGAGGGTGTCGCCGAGGAACTCGGTGGTGCCGCCGTACAGCAGCTGCGAGGCGACGACGTGGCTTCCCGGGGCGAGCAGCGCGCACAGGGCGATGGTGGTGGCGGCCTGGCCGCTGGCCACGGCGATCGCCCCGGTCCCGCCCTCCAGGGCGGCCATCCGCTGTTCGAGCACGGCGGTGGTGGGGTTGCCCGAGCGCGAATAGGCGTAGCCCGAGCTGCGCCGGGCGAAGAGGTCCTTGAGCGAGGCGTGGTCCTCATGGGCGTAGGCGGTGGAGGCGTAGACGGGCGGCGTCAGCGCGCCATGCATGTCGTCCGCTCTCCAGCCGGCGTGGATCGCTGCAGTGCTCACGTGGCCTCCCGGGGCAGATGTCGAGGATGCGGGCAACGGCCCCAGCATGGGTCGCGCTCCGGGGAGGGGGCGAGGTCTGTGACGAACTGTGGCTAGGCGGCCGGCGTCCCGTCGGCCGCCCAGATGCCGGAGGTCCCGCGGCGGTGGGAGCCGACGAGATGGGTGTCGACCAGGCCGAGCGCCTCCATCAGCGCGAACATCGTCGTCGGCCCGACGAACCGGAAGCCGTGGCGCTTCAGCTCCTTCGCCAGGGCACGGGACTCCGTGCTGGTGGTGGGCACCTCACCGGCCGCGGCGGGGACCGGGGTGCGCTGGGGGCGGTAGGACCAGACCAGCTGCCCGAGATCGCTGCCAGGGCCGAGATCGCCGCGGGCCCCGAGACCGGTCGCAGTGCGCAGGGCGATGGTGGCGCGGGCGTTGGCGATGGTCGCCTCGATCTTGCCGCGGTGGCGGATGATCCCGGTGTCGGCCAGCAGAGCCTCGACATCGGCGGCGTCGTAAGCGGCCACGGCGTCCACGTCGAAGCCGGCGAAGGCGCGGCGGAACCCTTCCCGGCGGCGAAGGATCGTCGCCCAGGAGAGCCCGGACTGGAAGCCTTCCAGAGCGAGGCGCTCGAACACCCCGTGCTCGTCGCGGACGGGCAGGCCCCATTCGGTGTCGTAGTAGCTGCGCAGGTCCTCGTGGACGGCGGCCCACCGCGGGCGGGCCAGGCCGTCCGGACCGACCACAAGATCGGAGTCATCCCCGTTCTCAGTCATCGATCTTCCCGATGGGCTCGCGCTTCTCCGCCTGGAACTGGTCCTCGATGCGGCCCAGCGCCCAGTAGGCGGAGATCGAGATCTGGTCGCGCGCGATGCCGGCGTCCGTGACCAGGACGCGGCGCAGCTGCTTGGTCAGCGCCCGCTCGGCATGGCAGAACACCTGCAGGCCCGCGGTGGCCGAGAGGTCCAGCGCCGACACGGCCTCCAGCAGCCGCTCGCGCTGCCCGATCACCCAGCGCAGCTCGACGCCGGCGGGGTGAGGGAGCTCGAGCAGATCCTCCTCCTCGTCGAGCTGGAGGAGCACCAGGCCGGTGGCCGCCGGATCCATCGATTCCAGCGAGGCGGCGATCGCCGGCAGGGCGGCGTGGTCGCCGATCAGCAGATGCGAGGAGGCGGACTCCTCCGGCGTGTAGCCGCCGCCGGCGCCCATCAGGGCGATGCGGTCGCCCGGCTGCGCCTCGTCGGCCCACCGGGCGGCCGTGCCGCTGTCGGCCCCGTGACCGTGCAGCACGACGTCGAGGTCCAGGCTCTGGGCCTCGTCGTCCCAATGGCGCACGGTGTAGGTGCGCCGCGCGGGCAGCAGCTCGGGGCTGTCCTCGCGCAGGGCGTCGAGGTCGAACGGGGGCTGCAGGCCGGAGGCCGGCTCGGGGATCAGCAGCTTGACGTAGGCGTCCGCATGGGTGTTGCGGTTCAGGTGCGCGTACTGCTCGCCGCCGACGGTCACGCGCAGCAGTCGCGGGGAGAGGCGGGTCTTGCCGCGGACCTCGAGCACGGCCTGCTTCCGCGGCTTCTTCGGCCCGCGCTGCGTCGTGGCGGCGGGAGGCGTCGGCGTGGACTGGGCAGTGGTGGTCTCCATCCCCTCAGATTACGCGACACCCGAGTTTCGTAAATGTCTCGACCGCCCATCGGACAGGCATCGGCCGTCTAGGCTGGGACGATGAGCGCGCATCCGTCCCCGGCCCTCGATGCTGTCGTCGTCGGCTCCGGTCCCAATGGTCTCGCCGCGGCGGTGACCCTGGCCCGGGCCGGTCTGCGCATCCAGGTGCTCGAGAGCCAGGACACGATCGGCGGCGGAGCCCGGACCCTGGACCTCGGCCTGGCCGACGGGATCGTCCACGACCTGTGCTCCGCCGTGCATCCGCTGGCGCTGGCCAGCCCGTTCTTCGAAGCTTTCGACCTGGGAGCCCGCGGGGTGGACCTGATCGCCCCCGAGGCCTCCTACGCGCAGCCGCTGGACGACGAGCCCGCGGCGATCGCCTGGCACGACGCGGACCGCACCGCCGAGGGGCTCGGCGCCGACGGCCCGACCTGGCGCGCGACGCTCGGCACCCTGGCGCGCCACCAGGACCTGGTGGCAGAGCTCGCCCTCGGCGACAAGCGCTCGATCCCGCGTGCGCTCCTGACCACGCCGCACACGCTCGCGATCGCCCCGCTCTTCGGCGCCCTGGTCGGCCTGCAGGGCTCCCCGGCCTGGGACCTGCCGCTGCGGACCGAGCGGGCCCGTGCCCTGCTCGGCGGGGTCGCGGCCCATGCGATCGGCCGGATCCCCTCGCTGGGACTGGCCGCCACCTCCGCGCTGCTGGGCACGATCGCGCACGGGGCCGGCTGGCCGATCCCCGTCGGCGGCTCGCAGTCGATCATCGACGCGCTGACCGCGGACCTCCGGGCGCACGGCGGTGAGATCGTCACCGGTCACCGGGTGCGCACCTGGCGGGACGTGCCGCCCGCCCGTGCCGTGCTGCTGGACACCACCGCCGGGGCCGCCGCGGACATCCTCGCCAACCGACTCCCCCGCTCCCTCGAGTCCGCGCTGCGCGGCTTCGGCCACGGCGACGCCGCCGCGAAGGTCGACTTCGTCCTCTCCGGCCCGGTGCCCTGGCGGGACGCCGAGGTGGGACGGGCCGGGACCCAGCACCTGGGCGGCACCCGCGCCCAGATGGCCGCGGCGGAGGCCGAGGTCGCGGCGGGCCGCCTGCCTGATCATCCGGTGACACTGGTCAGCGACCCGTCGGTCGCCGACCCCTCCCGCCGCGGAGGCGAGCTGCGCCCGCTGTGGAGCTACGCCCACGTTCCCGCCGGAGACCCGAGCGATCCCACCGAGCTGGTCACGCGGCAGATCGAGCGCTTCGCCCCGGAGTTCCGGGACGTCATCGTGAGCTCGCGCGGGATCAGCGCCGCCGACATGGCCCACCACAATCCGGCTCTCGTCGGCGGAGACATCACCATGGGCGGGGTGACGATGGCGTCCATGATCGCCCGACCCACCCCCCGCTGGGATCCGTACCGTCTGGGTGCGACGAGCTGGTACCTGTGCTCTGCGGCCACTCCGCCGGGGCCGGGGGTGCACGGGATGAACGGCTGGCACGCCGCGCGCCGGGTGCTGCGCCACGAGTTCGGCCTGCGCGGGACGCCGGATCTGTCCCCGGGCTCCTGAGAGATCCTGGCCGCGCCCGCAGTTCTCTGACATCTGTCCGGGCGACTGACCGGTCACATCCGCTCCCAGGGGATTGCCGAGCACCGGGAAGGTGGCGCAGGATCGATCACCGTGAATGACTCAGACCCCTCTGATCCGGTGGCCACCGACGTGGTCGGCACGGACGAGCACAATCCCTCGGGCCGGACCTTCATGGGCCAGCCGGGGCCGTTGGCGAATCTGTTCAGCGTCGAGCTGTGGGAGCGGTTCAGCTTCTACGGGATGCAGGGCATCCTCGCGATCTACATGTACTTCAAGACCACCCAGGGTGGTCTGGGGATCGATCCGACGGTCGCCGCGAGCATCGTCGGCGCCTACGGCGGCTCGGTCTACGTCTTCTGCATCCTGGGCGCGCTGGTCTCGGACCGGCTGCTGGGCCCGGAGCGGACCCTGTTCGCCAGCGCCGTGATGATCATGCTGGGCCACATCTCGCTGGCCCTGCTGCCCGGCGTACCCGGGCTGGTCACCGGCCTGCTGCTGGTGGGCATCGGCTCCGGCGGGCTGAAGGCGACCGCCGCCACCCTGGTCGGCTCGCTCTACGACCTCCACGACACGCGGCGCGACGCCGGCTTCTCCATCTACTACATGGGCGTGAACATCGGCGGCCTGCTGGGCCCGCTGATCACCGGGTTCGCGCAGAAGGAATGGGGCTTCCACCTCGGCTTCGGCCTGGCCGCGATCGGCATGGCGATCGGCCTGGCCCAGTACCTGCTCACCCGACACAATCTGCCGACGACGGTGCACACCGTGCCGGATCCGCTGCCGCGCGCCCAGCGCCCGCTGTGGGCGGGCATCGCCGTGGTGGTCGTGCTGGTGGTGCTCATCCTCGTCCTCAGCGGCGTGATCACCCCCGACAACCTCGCGAACATCATGGTGGGCCTGTCGCTGGTCGGGGCCATCGCCCTGTTCGCCTTCCTGCTGAGATCTCGCAAGATCAGCGCCGACGAGCGCTCCCGCGTGGTCGCGTTCATCCCGCTGTTCATCGGCACCACGGCGTTCTTCGCCCTGTTCCAGCAGCAGTTCACGGTGATCACGCTGTACTCGGACAACCGCCTGGACCGTGCGCTGCAGCTGCCCTTCCTGGGCGAGTGGGAGATGCCGATCCCGTGGGTGCAGTCCTTCAACCCGTTCTTCATCATCGTGCTGGCCCCGCTGTTCGCGGCGCTGTGGACGAAGCTCGGCACCCGTCAGCCCGGCACCCCGGTGAAGTTCGCGATCGGCATCATGCTGATGGGCTCGGCCTTCCTGCTGTTCCTGCCGATGGTGCCGGTGGCCTCGGTGCCGGTCCTGTGGGTCGCGATGATCATGCTGGTGGCCACGCTCGGCGAGCTGTCGCTTTCGCCGGTGGGGCTGTCGCTGGCGACCAAGCTGGCTCCCGCGGCGTTCCCGGTGATGATGATGGCGCTGTACAACCTGTCGGTCGCGCTGGGCACCTCGCTGTCCGGCTCGCTGGCGCAGTTCTATTCTGCCGAGACCGAGGGCACCTACTTCGGCGTGCTCGGCGCGGTGACCATCGTGATCGGGCTGATCATGCTGGCGGTCGCCAAGCCCGTCGGAAAGGGCATGCGCGGCATCCGCTGACGCGCCCGGCCGCCGGAGCGACCGTCCGCGACCTCCAGGAGCCGCACCACCGTCACGGTGGGGCGGCTCCTGCGCTGCGTCGGGGCGGCTCGCGAGCTCAGGGACGCCCGGTGACGAACGCCCGGATCACCGCGGGATCGAGCTTCGGCCGGCGGTCCGCGTCGGCCAGGCCGTTGGCCTCCTGGAGCGTGTCGGTGAGCTGGGTGTAGCAGTGCCCGGCCAGGACGGGGGTCCCGTTCAGCGCTGCGAACAGGCCGGAGACCTTCTCCGCGAACTCCTCGGCGGTGGTCACGGTCGCGTACCCCCAGGTGCCCTCGGCGGCGTAGGCGACGCCGCCGAACTCGGTGATCATCACCGGGGCGCCGTCGGCGAGAGCGACGGCGGCGTCGTCGATGGGTCGGCGCCCCTGGGGGCCGCGGCCGGCGAGCACCTCCCCCACCGCGGCCTCGTCGGTGTAGCGGCGCGCGAGCACGTCGGCGTCGGTGGTGTAGTCGTGCAGGGCGAGGATGTCCCCGCCGGTGATCTCGTAGCCGTCGTTGGCGACCACGGGCCGGCTCGGGTCCAGGGCCCGGGTGAGCGCGGTGAGCGCGATCGTGAGGTCCTTCTGCGGGGCGTGGTCGGCGAGATCGCGCACGCCCCAGGACTCGTTCATCGGCACCCAGGTGACGACCGACGGATGGGCGCGCACCTGTTCGACGATCTCGGTCCACTCCGCCGTGATCGCGGCGACGGCACGGGGGGAATAGGTGTAGGCGTTCGCGGTCTCGCCCCAGATCAGCAGGCCGAGCTTGTCGGCCCAGAACAGGAAGCGGGGGTCCTCGACCTTCTGGTGGATGCGGGCGGCGGTGAAGCCGAGCTCCTTGATCAGCTCGACCTCCTGGCGGTACGCCGCGAGGCTCGGGGCGGTGAGCTGGGAGGTGGGCCAATAGCCCTGTTCGAGCACGGAGCGCACGAAGTACGGCTCCCCGTTGAGCAGGAATCTGCCCCGGTCGATGCCGGTGGTGCGCAGACCGAGGTAGCTCGCCGCCGTGTCGACGACCACGCCGCCCACGAGCACCTCGAGGGTGACGTCGATCAGCGCAGGGTGCTCGGGGCGCCACAGCAGTCGATCGCGGTCCTGGGTGTTGCGGACGGCGGGCACGTCGACCGTGGTCTCGACCCGCGGATCGTGGGCGGCGACCTCCACCGCGCCGAGCGACTCCTCCCCCGCCGCGAGGGCGATCCGCACCGTGGTGCCGGGTTCGGGGCGCTGCGCCAGGCGCAGGCTCACGTCGACCCGGGCGCGCGGCATGTCGACGTCCCACTGGAAGCTCGTCAGGTGCTGCTCGGGGACGGTCTCCAGCCAGACGCTGCGCCAGATGCCGGTGGAGCGGTGATACCAGATGCCATGGGGCTGCTCGCGCCAGTCCTGCTTGCCGCGCGGCAGCTCGACGTCGTGGGGGTCGTCGAACGCGCGGACCACCACCACGTGCTCCTCCCCCGCGTCCAGCAGATCCGTGAGATCGCAGGTGAAGGCGGTCTGGCCGCCGACGTGATGGCCGGCCAGTTGCCCGTCGACCCACACATGGGCCTCATGGTCGACGGCGCCGAGGTGCAGCAGGCTCCGCCGCCCCGGCGTCGGGACCGCGGTGATCGTGCGGCGGTACCACACGATGGGGTGGAAGCCGGTGTCGTGGATCCCGGAGGCCTCGGACTCCGGCACGAAGGGCACCGTGATCGTGCGGTCGAAGTGTTCGGAGCGGTCCGGCTCGTACCAGCGCTCGGTCAGCCCCGCGTCGGCGTCGTCGTGGGCGAAGCCCCAGTCTCCGTCGAGCGAGGTCCAATCCTCGCGCATCATCGTGGGACGGGGGTGGGTGCCGTCGTGCGTGCTGGCGCGCAGCGTCATCGGGTCGCTCCTGGGCGGTCGGTGAAGAGGTGAGCAGGCGGGCAGGACGTCCTGCCGTGCTCGTCCAGCCCAGCCTGCCACGTTCGTGTGCTCACGTGGGAATCTGCCCACGGACAGCCGATTCGGTGACCACAGGGCTTGCGCCGGTCACCGGGTGGAGCGGCGATGATCATGCGCTCGTGAGCACCACCAGCTCCGCCGTCGCCCGGGTCATCGCCACGTAGCGGGCCGCCGCGCCCGGCAGTCCTTCGCCGAAGTCCCCGGGATCCACCAGCACCACGAGATCGAACTCGAGCCCTTTGGCCAGCCGTGGGGTGAGCGCCGCGACACGGGTGGTCGAGGCGAGGGTGGGGTGCCCGATCACGCCGGCCGTCCCCTCCGCGTGCTCGGCGAGCCAGGTCTCGAGGATCTCCTCGAGCTGCTGGGTGCGACCATGGCGGACGGGCAGGCCGGACTCCCGGATGGAGGTGGGCACGTTCGCGTCCGGCAGCTCGGCGCGGATCACCGGCGCCGCCTGCTCCATGATCTCCCGCGGGGTGCGGTAGTTGATCGACAGCTCCGTGAGCTCCATCCGGTCCAGGCCGATCCGACCGAGGTGCTCGCGCCAGGTGTCGGGGAATCCGTGCGCGGCCTGGGCGCGGTCTCCGACGAGGGTGAGGCTGCGGGAGGGGCAGCGGCGCAGGATCATCGCCCATTGGGCGTCGGTGAGCTCCTGCGCCTCGTCGACGATGACATGGGCGAAGGGCCCGGCCAGCTCGTCCGGCGGGGCGATCTCCACGGCGGTCGCGTCCTCGAGAGCGTTCTTCAGGTCCTGGCCGCGGAGCATGGACATCTCCTGCATGTCCGAGCTGTCGGAGTCGATGAGGTAGTCGACCATGAGCTCGACCTCGTCCACCGTCTCGCGGCGGGCGGTCTCCTGGCGGCGACGGCGCGCGTCGGACCCGGGATCCCCGAGGCGGTGCCGGGCGGCGTCCAGCAGCGGGAGGTCCGCCTCGGTCCACGAACGGGGGTCGGTCCGCTGCAGCAGCGCGACCTGCTGCGCCGTGAGGCTCGGGGCGCAGCGCCGCAGGTAGGCGGGGACCTCGAAGAGGTCGCCGACGAGGTCGGTGGCCCGCAGGATCGGCCACGCACGGTGCACGAGGGTCACCAGCTCCTCGTCGTAGGACAGCGCCGTGCGCACCTGGCGCAGATCGGGGTGCTCGTCGTATGCGTCGGCGAGCTGTGCGGCGACGATCTCGGCGAGCTCCTCCCAGATCTCCTCGCGGGCGAGGTTGTGCGCCGTGGCGGAAGCGACGGCATCGAAGGCCTCGGCGAAGTCCTCCTCGCCCAGGAGCACCGCGCCCCAGTCCGTCTCCAGCTGGTGGTCACCGCGCGGCGGTTCCTCGTACAGGGCGACGGCGGGCTCGATCGCCTCCACCAGCGTCGAGGTCGCCTTCAGCGCGGCGAGGTGCGGATCGGGCTCGGGCCCGGCGTTCTCCCCCTCCGGCACCAGGTCCGCGAGAGTGCAGGTGCGCACGTCGTCCTCGCCGAGGCTGGGCAGCACGTCGGCGACATAGCGGAGGTAGGGGTGGTGGGGGCCGACGAACAGCACCCCGCCCCGGCGGTCGCGCAGGCGCGGGTCGCTGTACAGCAGGTACGCGGCGCGGTGCAGGGCGACGACGGTCTTGCCGGTGCCGGGGCCGCCGTCGACCACCAGCGGGCGGCGGGCGCTCGCGCGGATGATGGCGTCCTGGTCCGCGGCCAGAGTGGTCAGCACGGACTCCATCTGAGGACTCCGCGCCCGGTTCAGGGTGGCCAGCAGCGCGGATTCGGTGTCGAGGGCGGTATCCGAGGCCACCTCATCCGCCCCGGTCAGGTCCTCTCCCTCGACCGAGATCAGGGTCTCATCCCAGTAGTCCCGGACCCGTCCGCCCGACCAGCGGTAGCGGCGGCGGGAGGCCAGACCCTGCGGGTCGGCGCGGGTGGCGGCGAAGAAGGGCTCGGCGGCCGGGGAGCGCCAGTCCACCAGCAACGGCTTCCCGTCCCCGCCGTGCACGGCGAGACGGCCGACGTAGATCGGCTCGGACCCGTCGGCCGGGGTCATCCGGCCCAGGACCGCGTCGAGTCGGAAGCTCTCCAGACCCCGCAGGCGAGTGCGGAAGTGGGCGACCTTCGCGTCACGCTCGACCCGCCCCTGGGCATCCCCGGTCTGGTGCGCAAGGGCGGCGTCGAGAGCTCGGCGGACGTCGCCGATGTCGGCGGCCAGCGCTGCGGCGATCGCACGGAACTGCTCCTCGTCGCGGCTGACGCGCTCTACAGCGGCTTTGCGCCGCGTGCGTGCGGGCAGGTCGAAGGTGCTGGTCTGCGTCATGTCTCCCCCGGTGATGGTGCTCCGTCGCGGGCCGTCGGGCCGCACGAACGAGTGATTCTTGCGCACCGAAGGGGCCTTGCCGCAAGCCCCGTACCGGGGCATAGACTGGGCATACGCCAGGGGGAGGCGAGTCCACGCCCCATGGCCCCTCAGCCCCGTCGCAGCTCCAGCCAGTCCTCGGCGCCTTCGAGCTCGTTCCACCCCCGCTGTTCGTAGAGCGCTCTCCCCTCGGCCGAGGCCTTGAGCACGACGCGCTTCAGCCCCAGCGGCGCGAGATCCTCCAGCACCTGGTCGATCAGCTCCCGAGCGAGCCCGCGCCGACGGTGCACAGGATCGACGATGACGTCGGCCAGCCACGCGAAGGTCACCTGATCGGTGACGATCCGGGCGTAGGCGACCTGCCGCCCGGTCGCAACCTCGTAGAGCCCGTAGTTGCGGGACGTCTCGATGATGCGGTCCTGGGCCGCCCTCTCCCGGCCGGCCGCCCAATAGGTCAGCGTGCTGAGCACCTGGTGGATCCACGCGTGATCGAGGCGGGAGTCGTCGGTCGAGAACTCGTACGGGGCGGTGCCGGAGTCGTCGGTCATCCCACCATTGTGGTCTCGAGGGCCAATGACCGCGACGCGGTCCCATCTGTGATGCCCCCGCTCAGTCGGTCCCGGACCCGTGCGTCTCCTGGTCCTTGATGAGAGCCACCAGGGCGGCCATCACGGCCGCGGAGCCGCGGTATCGCGCCCCGTCGCGGGTGAGGACGCCCGACTCGGTGAGCGCATCCAGGTCCACCTGCACATTCGACCACCGCTGCCATTCCTCGACGCTGCGCTCTGCTGCGGTGCGCTCGACGGACGCCTGGGCGCGGCCTTCCTGCGGGGCACGGTCGAGGTTCTCGTGGAGGTCCAGTCCCTGCTCGCTGCAGGCGACCAGCAGCGCGGCGAGGGTGTCGGGCATGCCGCGGAACCCGCCGTCGTCCGGCTCTCGGGCATCCCGGCCGAACATCGTCGCGGTGAGCACGGCGTGGCCGAACTCGACGAACTTCTCCGGATCATCGCTGCGCGTCACGTACGGGACGGGGCCCGGTTCGCGGCGCACTCGGGTGCCGGTCAGGCTGAGCCAGCCGCCGTCGAGCAGCGTGATCCAGGGCCCGGCGATCTCGGGGTGCTGCCACATGCTGCGCACGGTGCGGGCCGTCCCGGTGGCCTCGAGCAGGGCGGTGCAGTCGGTCCGGGTCAGCGCCTGGGTACCGGTGATTCTGCGGCTGCCGTCGCCGACCAGGTCCAGGATGCCTGCGGCCACGGCGACGAAGGAGTTGTCGGCATAGACCTGCGACTCCTGGTCGGTGCCGAGCTCTGTGACCGTGATGCCGTCGCCGTCCTCGAGCTCGGGCAGGAACCACGGCCAGGAGCTGCTGCGCAGGCTCTCCTCCCGCGCGGCCCGCAGCGATTCATCCCGGTCGAAGGGCACGGTGGGGTCGTCCAGCCGTCCGGTATCGCTGAGCTCGACCCGTTCGTCATCGGGCAGTGAGTTGTACCAGTGCATGTACCCGGCCAGCTCGTCGTCGTCCTCGAGGTCCACGCCGAGAGCGAGGCCGTGGCCGAGGATGTTCGTGGAGAAGGAGCGGCGGGAGGGGTCGTCGGCTGCTTCGAGGGTCGCGAACTCGAGGGACGAGAGCATCATGGGGGCGGCCTGCGGCGGCATGGAGTCCGCGGCCCAGCGGCCGGTCTGTCCCAGATAGGTGAAGAAGCGGCCGAGGGTGGGGACCATGTCCATCGCATGCTCGCGGGGCTGGATGACGGTGCGCGGGACGACCTCGGTGAGCAGTTCGGTGGCCAGCTCTTCGGTCCACAGTCCGGGTTCGGGACTGGCCTGCTGCTCCGCCTTCAGCCGCAGCAGCGTCTCGAGCGTCCGCACCTCATCGGCGGCGGGGGCGTCCTCGTCGGCGGTCAGTCGCCAGGTGCCGTACTCGGACAGCACGTGTTCCCGTTCCTGCTGCCACTGCTCCTGCGTGGCCGGGTCCGGTTCGTGGGAGGAGCGCTCCCGGGGCGAGTTCTCCGACATGCCCCCAGCATGACGGTGCAGGGCGGATCCGGCCACCGGACGAGGCGAAGTTTCCCTGGTGGCGTACACACAGGGCACGCCGGGCGAGACAGACCGCTCAGAACGGCGGATCGGAGAACGATGCCGCCCCGACGAGCGCAGGACGATCCGCGCCACCGGACGCGTCTCCCGGCCCGGCAGGAACTGCACCATCGGCCGGCTCTGGACCATCGGGCGGATCGCTCGCATCGGCCGGATCCGTGTCCTCGAGCAGTCCGAGACCTTGCAGGCGGAGATCGTCCCCGAGCCGCATGTCCTCGTACGCCTCCCAGGAGCTCTGGAGGGCCGCGGCGAGTTCCGGGGTCAGCAGATCCCGGTTCTGGTCGGTGGTGATGATGGCGCGATCACCGATGTGCCATGTGGTCGTGCCATCCGGTCCTCGGACGGGGTCGAGAAGCCCTCGGGTTTTCATGTCGTGGTGCGTCCAACACAATCGATGAAGATTCTCGAGAGCGGTCTGCCCGCCCTTCTCGGGATTCCTGTGATCGTATTCCTCGATATGGTCCGCTTCGCCGATCGTGCACACATTGTTGGTGCAGCCGGGCACGGCGCAGACCGGGTCGAGCAGGCGGAGATGCTCGGCCATCGCGGTGGTCGGAGAGTACGTCGTCGGCGGCAGCGGAAGGTAGGCACCGTCGGAGGGATCGGTGAGGATCCGGTACCAGGTGGGCTCGTCGGCCGCGAGGTGGCGGGCCATCCGTGCGGGCAGCGGGATGGTGCCGTCGATGGTGCCGGGGGCGTCGGACTCCCCCAGCAGGGTCATGGCCGGGACGATCACCTGCAGGCGGAAGCGGCTCTGGGGCACCTGGACGCCCGAGGTCTCGAGCATGGTGCGGGTGAGGATCGCGTAGCGCAGGGCTGCCAGCGGCATGCGGTATGCCGTGCGGGCGACCTCGCCGTCGATGTCGAAGGGCGCGGGGCGCCCCTCCTTCGCGGCATGGCGCTGCTCGTTCTGGACGGCGCGCGCTGCCAGGTCGAGGCGGCGCGAGAGGTCGAGCATCTCGTGAATGGGTCCGGTGACGAGCAGGCAGGCGGTGCCGTCGTGATCAGGATTGATCTCGAGGGAGACGTCCCGCTGCTCGGGCGGCGTCTCACGGACCGCCGCCATCCCGAACCAGGCGATGAGCTTGCCCAGCTCCCGCGAGAACCGATCCGCGGTGATGTTCTCCAGGTCCCACTCGGCGACCCTGTCGTCGACCTGCTGGCACTGGTCGGAGGTGAGCCGACGAGTCCGTCGCAGCAGCTGCTCGAACCATGAGACCGGGAGGTGGCCTGCCTCGAGGCGGGCGAGCGTGTGGGGCAGGTCGACGACGGCGGTGGCGGCATCGCGCAGCAGCGTGCGCGCCCGATCCAGCGTGATCCGGCGCGCGTCGGCGACGAGGATCGCGTTCATGTCGCCCTCTTCGCTGGTGTCGTCCCAGAGCATGGCGAGCTTCCGCAGGCGACCGGCGTAGGCCAGGGCCTCCTCGTGATGGGTGGCGAACAGCTCTCGGGCGAGCTGCTCCTCGACGCATCCGGGTTCGACGTGCGAGTGGGCGGCGAAGGTGTCCGGATCCAGCGGCGTGTGGGCGCGGACCGGCGTGCGCGGGGGCCCGGCCGTGCGGGGAGCCTTCGCCGACGCGGCAGCGTGCGCGGTGTCGGTCGCGGCTGACTCAGCGGAGTCTGTCGAGTCGGCTGCGTGCGCCGAGTCGGCCGACATTCCCGTCGTCGTCGATGTTTTCGCGGCCATCCCGCACCCCCTCTGCTGCCCGAGTCGTTCCCTCTATTTTAGAAGCTCCGTTCGACGAATACCAGTGGTTTCGTGAACCCGTCCTAAATTGTGGATAACCACCCCGTGTGGAGGAAGGTTCGCGATGTGCCCACGCACGACGGCGGCCCGGCGTCGGGGTCTCCCCCGCCACCGGGCCGCCGCCCCGTTCACCGCGTCCGGGTGTCCCGGCCGCGCGTCCGCTCAGATCAGCTCGATCCGAGCCTCCTTGTCGTTGAGCACGATCACCGGTGTGACCGTCTCGTACCCCGCCACGCGGATCGCCGAGAGGTCTGCGCGCAGCAGCGGCGTGCCGGCGGTGACGTGCTCCCCGGTCTCCACGAGGGTCGTGAAGCCCTCGCCCTGCAGCTTCACCGTGTCGAGGCCGACGTGGACGAGCACCTCGGTGCCGTCGTCGAGGGTGAGCGCCACCGCGTGGCCGGTCGGGAACACGTGGGTGATGGTCCCGGCGGCGGGGGCGACGACCTCGCCCGAGGTCGGCTCGATCGCGACGCCCGGACCCATGATGCCCCCGGCGAAGGTCGGATCCGGCACCTCGGACAGCGGCACGACGGTGCCGGCCACGGGCTGGCGCAGGCGGACCAGGGAGCTCGTGCGCACCGCGGTGGCGGTGCTTCCGTCCGCTCCCCCGGTCGCGTCCGCGACGGCGCCCGGCTCCCCGGACTCGACCGGCTCCCTCTTCCCGGTCACGATGTCCTCCATGGCGTCCTTCACGAACTGGACGCTGGTGCCGTAGACGACCTGGACGGACTGTCCGCCCGGCTTCATGGTGCCAGCGGCTCCGGCGCGCTTGAGGGCGGCCTCGTCGACCGCCGTGGTGTCGGCGACCTCCATGCGCAGACGGGTCGCGCAGTTCTCGAGGTCGATGATGTTCTCCCGGCCGCCGAGTGCGGCGAGGAAGGCGGTGGCGGTCACGAGGTACTTGTCCGCGCCGGGGGCGACGGCGTCATCCTCGTCCACGAGGTCCTCGTCATCCTCCCGACCAGGGGTCTTCAGGTCGAAACGGCGGATGATGAAACGGAAGACGAGGAAGTAGACGACGAACCAGAACACGCCCATCAGCGGGATCGCCCAGGGGTTCTGCGCCATCGGGTTCACCCAGCCCAGCACCAGGTCGATGAAGCCGCCGGAGAATCCGAAGCCCATCCGCACCGGCAGCGCGGCGCTGACGCCCATGGAGATTCCCATGAACAGCGCGTGGACCACGTACAGGCCCGGAGCCAGGAACATGAAGGAGAACTCCAGCGGCTCGGTGACACCCACGAAGAACGAGGCGATGGCGCTGGAGAGCAGCACGCCGCCGGCGACCTTGCGACGGGCCGTCTTCGCCGTCACGTACATCGCCAGCGCCGCACCGGGCAGGCCGAGCATCATGATGGGGAAGAATCCGGTCATGTACTGGCCGGTCACGCCGTGGGTGCCTGTGGCGTCGAGGAAGTTGCCGAGGTCGTTGATCCCGGCGACGTCGTACCAGAACACGGAGTTCAGGGCGTGGTGGAGGCCCAGCGGGATCAGCAGACGGTTGAAGAAGCCGTAGATGCCCACGCCGACGGGGCCGAGGGTGAGGATGAACTCGCCGAAGCCGACCAGACCCGAGTACACCAGGGGCCAGACGAAGAACAGCACGAGGGCGACGACGAGCGAGATCCCGGCGGTGATGATCGCGACCGAGCGCTTGCCGGAGAAGAAGGACAGGGCGTCCGGCAGCTTCGTGTCCTTGAAGTGGTCGTACACCCAGGCGCCGATGAGGCCGCAGATGATGCCGACGAACACGTTCTCGAGGTTGTCGAAGGCCGGGTTGACCGCATCCTCCCCGATGCCCCGGAAAAGCGCGACGTTCTCCGGTTTCAGCAGCGTCGTCACCATGAGCCAGGAGACGAGGCCCGCGAGCGCGGAGGTGCCGTCGGATTTCCTGGCCATGCCGATGGAGATGCCGATGGCGAACAGCAGCGGCAGATGGTCCAGCAGCGCGTCGCCGGCGGTCTTGAAGAAGACGCCGGCGAGGTTGGCGTCGTCGCCGGTCGCGTTGATGATCCAGTAGCCGATACCGCTCAGGATCGCGGCGACGGGGAGTACGGCCACGGGCAGCATCAGAGATCTGCCCAGGCGCTGGAAGAACTTCATCGGTACCTCTCAGAAGGCAGAGCGCACCACGAGATCCGGCGGCCGTGCCGGGTGGTGCGCTCCGGGGAACGGCGGACATTGTCCACCGTGGGGCGGGTGTGCGGCACGCTCAGGCCGGTCCGGCATGAGGGAACTCGCACCGCTCCACACGACCCGACGTGGAGAGCGCTGTCAAGACTCGGCGACGAAGAACGTCCGTCCTCGGGCTCAGGCCCCCGTGATGCGCACGTATCCCTGGTCAAGCTGCTTCTGGGCGCGCTTGATGGTGCTGGAGTCGTAGGAACCGGTCGAGCGCGCCTCGTTCAGGGCGTCCTGCTGGGCGTCCAGGATCAGCTGCAGGAGCTCGGGGAGCTGGGCCTTGGCCGAATCCTGCTGCTGGCCCCCGCTCCGAGGACTGGTCATGCGGTCATGCATCTGCCGGGCGCGTTCGAGGACCGCCGGGTCGAAGGGTCTGCCGTCCCGGCGCCGCAGGTCGGGATTGTCGACCACCTGGCCGACGGCGGCCTCGTTGACCTCGGACAGCAGCAGCGAGAGCTCGCGTCGGGCCCGTTCCTCATCGGTGCCGCGGATGCCGAGCACCCGGATCAGCAGGGGCAGCGTGCCGCCCTGGCCCACGAGGGTGACCAGGGCGACGACGAAGGCGACCAGGACCAGCTGGGTGCGGTACGGGAAGTCGGTGGGCAGCGACTGCGCGGCGGCGAGCGTGACCACGCCGCGCATGCCGGACCAGGCCAGGACCGCTCCGCCGCGCCAGCCCAATCCGTTGCCGGCGTAGAAGCGGGCATCTGCGTGGCGGCGCTGCAGCCAGCGCTCGAGCCGCTCTCGGCGCGGATTGGAGCGCAGGCGCTCGTCGGTCGAGACGTGGTCGAGCACCTCGGAGAAACGCCGCGCCCGCTCCGCGTAGTCGGATCGACGCCGACGGGCGGTGAACACCACCGGCACCACGAAGACGGTGCGGATGACCCCGAGCAGGACGGTGACCGCGAGCCCGATCCACACCGCGCTCCAGACCGACAGCCCGTCGTGCGAGACGTCGTCGATCAACGTCATCAGCTGCAGGCCCATCAGCAGGAACACGCCGTTCTCCAGCAGCAGCTGGGCGGTCAGCCAGTTGGTGCGCTCGGCGTTGCGGTCGGCCACGCTGAGCCGGCGCACACCGGTGGCGCCGGTGACCAGCCCGGCCGCGACCACCGCGAGCACCCCGGAGGCGTGGGCGAGCTCGGCGGGCAGGAAGGCGATGAACGGCACCACGAAGGAGATGGCGGTGGTCAGCACCGGCTGGTCGATCTTCGAGCGGATGCGCACGGCGACGAAGCCGACGACGGTGCCGACGACGATCGCCACGGCCACGGCGTAGAAGAAGTCCCCGGCGGCGTGCCAGAAGGAGAAAGCACCGGCGGTCGCGGCGACGGCCGTGCGCAGGAGCACGAGAGCGGTCGCGTCGTTGACCAGGCCTTCGCCCTCGAGGATGGTCAGCAGTCGCGGGGGCAGGCCCAGACGCTTGCCGATGGAGGTCGCGGCGACCGCGTCCGGTGGGCTGACCACCGCGCCCACGGCGACGGCGGCGGCGTAGCTGAGGTCCGGGAAGATCGCCCAGAGCAGGGTGCCGACGACGAAGGCGGAGACCAGCACCAGCACCACGGAGAGCGCACCGATCGTGCTGAGGTCACGGCGGAAGTCCATCACCGGCATGTTGACCGCCGCCGAATAGAGCAGGGGCGGCAGCACCACCGTCAGGATCAGCTCGGGTGCCGGGTGGACCTCCGGCATCCCCGGGATGAGGCTCACGCCGAGGCCGACGATCACCAGGATGATCGGCGTGGCCAGCCCGAGCCGCGTCGAGAAGTAGGACGCCGCGACGATGATCAGCACTGCCACGACGGCCACGATCTCGAACTGTTCGAATCCCACTGCCGTCCTCAGGTCGCCTCGAGCCGCCCGCGACCACGAGCTCCCCCGGGCTGCAGCGTGACGGGTGGTGACGCCGGATCCGTCGGGCGTCGTGACCATTTTTCCATTGATCGGAGCCGTCGTCCGGGTTTTTGCTCGACGATCTGCGCTCCGAGATCGTTGCGCGGGCGCAGGTCCGGCCGTGCGACGGAGGAACGGCCGACGGGCCGACACGCAGAGTTTCCAGGCCATACACCGATCACCGGCGTCCCGGACACCCGCAGCGGGCAGAATTCGGTGGAGAACCATACGTGCGTCGGGTCACACTTTCCACACTCGATGGACGGCCGACGGAAGGCGGTGAGCACGATGCCCGTGGTGAGGGTCTACAACCTCGGATACGACGTCGCGACCGGCATCGGCGAGCTGCTGCACACCACCACCGTGCGCCACGCCTTCGGCATGATCCGCCGCGAGGTCGCCGATCCCGTCGAGCTGACCATCGTGGAGGACCGGATCGTCCCCACGGTCCTCGAGCTCACCCGCGAGCTCAGCGGCGCCTGGGTGGAGGGTGCCGGACAGCGCTCGATCGGCTTCTCCTTCCGCGCGGTCCACGAGCGCGACCACTGGACCTGCGCCTACTGCGGACGCAGCGTGTCCAAGACCCCGGCCTGCGAGGCGCTGCTGGCCACGGTCGACCACATCGTGCCGCGCTCCCGGGGCGGGGAGTCCTCGTGGCTGAACCTGGTCTCGGCGTGCAAGGAGTGCAACAACCGCAAGGCTGCCAAGACGCCCGCGGAAGCGGGGATGAACCTGCGGTTCGAGCCCTACGACCCGGCGCGCGCCTACCGCGTCGGAGGTCAGGTCGAGGCTCTGCCGGTGCTGCTGGCCGGCTGAGCGCCGAGTTCAGAAGTCCATCGGGTGCGCAGGCTGTTCGCTGCCCTGCTGGCGCAGGTGCACCCGACGGGCGAGACGGATGGCGGGGCGGATGGTCATCTGGATGCTGCCGATCAGGAACAACCAGGTGCCGACGGTCATCAGCTGCTCGGAGAAGAAGCAGATCGAGCCGACGATGAACCAGATCCCGATCAGCACATCGTTGGCGATGCTGGCGGATTCGTAGCGCTTGCTCAGCTCGAGCTCGTGGTGACCGATATGCACCTCGATCGGGACATCGGTGCGGTGGTCGCGATGGTCCATGACGCCTCCTTTGTGGTCGTCTCCACTGTCCCACCACCGCACAGGCCCTCCGCGCTCCTCCTCCGCCACGCTCCCTCCTCACCGCGCTCGGATCCGACGTGACGAGAGCCGCACCAGATCCCATAGCAGGTATCTCATTCATGAGATAACGTCGGAAGCATGACGCAGACGACGGAGATGCCCGCCCCCGGGACCGAGAACTACCGCGAACGGATCGGGGCGATCATCCGTGACGCCCGCCTCCACGCCGACCTGACCCAGACCCAGCTCGCCGCTCAGCTCGGCACCAGCCAGAGCGCCGTGAACCGCATCGAGAAGGGGCAGCAGAACTTGACCCTCGACACCCTCTCCCGCCTGGGAGCCGCCCTCGACTCCGAGTTCGTCGGCGTCGGCGCCTCCGGCCCCAGCCACCTGCGCGTGCACGGCGGGACCACTCTGCACGGCGAGATCGAGGTCAAGACCTCGAAGAACGCAGGGGTCGCCCTGCTGTGCGCCTCCCTGCTGAACACCGGCACCACCGTGCTGCGCAAGGTCGCCCGCATCGAAGAGGTCAACCGGCTGCTGGAGGTGCTCACCTCCATCGGGGTGAAGGCACGCTGGCTCAACGAGGACAACGATCTCGAGCTGCGCGTCCCCGAGCGTCTGGACCTGGGCTCCATCGACGCCGACGCGGCTCGTCGCACCCGCAGCATCATCATGTTCCTGGGGCCGCTGATGCACCGTGCCCAGACCTTCCAGCTGCCCTACGCCGGAGGCTGCGACCTCGGCACCCGCACCGTCGAGCCGCACATGACCGCGCTGCGGCCGTTCGGCCTCGACGTCGTCGCGACCGAGGGCTACTACCAGGCGACCGCCTCGGAGGGCACCGGCCCCCGCCGGCCGATCGTGCTCACCGAGCGCGGGGACACCGTCACCGAGAACGCGCTGCTGGCGGCCGCGCTCTACGAGGGCGAGACGATCATCCGCAACGCCAGCCCCAACTACATGGTCCAGGACCTGTGCTTCTTCCTCGAGAAGCTGGGCGTCCGGATCGAGGGGATCGGCACCACCACCCTGACGGTGCACGGGACCACCTCCATCAGCACCGATGTCGAGTACGCCCCCAGCGAGGACCCGATCGAGGCGATGAGCCTGATCACCGCCGCGATCGTGACCGGCTCGAGCATCACCGTGCAGCGGGTGCCGATCGAGTTCCTGGAGATCGAGCTGGCCATCCTCGAGGAGATGGGCCTGCGCTACGACCGCTCCGCGGAGTACACGGCGCGCAACGGACAGACCCGTCTGGTGGACATCACGACCTACCCCTCGCAGATGAGGGCCCCGATCGACAAGATCCACCCGATGCCGTTCCCGGGCCTGAACATCGACAACCTGCCGTTCTTCGCGGTCATCGCCGCGAGCGCGGAGGGCCAGACCATGCTGCACGACTGGGTGTACGAGAACCGGGCGATCTACCTCACCGAGCTCACGAAGCTCGGCGGGAACGTGAAGCTCATGGATCCGCACCGGGTGCTCATCGCGGGCCCCACACGCTGGAGCGGCACCGAGATCGTGTGCCCGCCCGCGCTGCGGCCGGCAGTGGTGATCCTGCTGGCGATGCTCGCCGCCAAGGGCACCTCGGTGCTGCGCAACGTGTACGTCATCAACCGCGGCTACGAGGATCTCGCCGAGCGGCTGAACAAGCTCGGCGCCCGGATCGAGACCTTCCGGGACATCTGAGCCGTCCGGGCCTGTGGGGCGCCGCATCCGGTAAGTCTCGCGGGCCGCCTGAACTCTCTCGACCGCCGGATGCCGACCTGCGCATACTGAGGCGATGAGCGCCGACCGCACCGCGCCGCCCCGGACGGCACGATGAGGGAGCCGCTCGCCCTGCGCGGATTCCGCAGCTACTGGGTGGCCGGGACGGTCGGGGCACTCGGGCTGTCGGCCATGACCGTCGCCGTCGACGTGCTGGTCATCGATGTGCTGGGTGCCTCGGAGGGGGAGGTCGGCCTGGTGCGCGCCGCCCAGTTCCTGCCGCATCTGCTGCTCGGACTCGTGGCAGGGGCGTATGTCGACCGGTGGCGCCGTCGGCCGACGCTCGTCATCGCGTCGCTCGCCCAGTCCGCGCTGCTGCTCGCCATCCCCTTGCTGCTGCTCGCCGGTGCGCTCTCGATCCCTGCGGTCATCGTGCTGCTGTTCGCGATCGGTTGCTGCACCGTGCTGATCTCCGCCGCGGAGAAGTCCTATCTGCCCGACCTCGTGCCGCGACGATCCCTGGTCCTCGCCAATGCGCGTCTGGGACAGTCCGTCACCGTCGCCCAGACCTCCGGTCCCGCGCTCGGCGGGCTGCTGATCAGTGTTCTCAGCGCTCAGGCCGCGCTGCTCGTCCCGGTCGTCGGCCGCGTGATCGGGGCGGTGATGCTCGCCCGGATCCGTCGCCGGGAGCCGGCTCCCTATCCGCAGTCGCCCCGTCTGCTCCGGGGCATCGGCGAGGGGCTGCGCTTCCTGTACCGCCATCGCACGCTGACTCCGTTGGCGCTGTCGACCCATGTGTGGTTCGTGGCCAACAGCATCGCCGTGACCGTGCTGAGCCTGTTCGTCCTGCGCGGGCTCGGGTGGTCCGCCGGGGCGTACGGGCTGGTGCTCGCCTCGGCCGGCGTCGGCGGTCTGCTCGGCGCACTGGCCGCGCACCGTGCCGCGAGGCGCCTCGGGGAGGGTGACGTGATCATCGCAGCCCGGCTCCTCTGCGCGCTGGCCTGGGCCGCCACCGCTCTGACGCCGGACGGGGCCCCGGCAGGGGTCTCGGTGGTGTATCTCTGCGTCGTCCAGCTGGTGTACGGCTTCTCGATGGGCATCGAGGAACCCAGCGAGATGGCGTACCAGCAGGCGGCGGCGCCGCGCTCGATGCTGGGCCGCGTCAACGCCTCGATGCGGTCGGTGAACCGTACCGCTGCCGTGATCGGGGCCCTGGTCGGGGGTGTCCTGGCCGGCACCGCCGGTTTCCGGCCGACGTTCGCGATCGTCGCCGTCGTCTTCGCCGCGGCCGTCGGCCTCGTCCTCCTCTCGCCCCTGCGCGGCGGCAGGAGCGGGCTGGAACGGGACTCGAAGGAGTAGGCATCATCCCTGCGCCGGCCCGCGCGCAGGCCGGCCCCCTGCCCGGGAGGGGATCAGGTCCCGTCCCGACCGAACCGCCAGTCGATCACGAGATCCACGCCCGCATCCCGCACCAGGTTCACGGCCGGGCAGCGCATCTCGCTGAGCCGCCGGAGCGCACCGCGCGTGACCTCGTCCCCGTCGATGTCCAGGGTGAGAGTCAGCAGGAAGTCCTGGAAGTGCGGGGAGACCTCGGCGGTGCCCTGGAACCCGCGCACGTCCATGTGGGCGTGCGAGGAGGTCTCCAGCGCGGTCAGCGTCAGACCGAGCTCGGCGGCGACCGTCTCGATCACCACGGTCAGGCAGCCGTTCACGGCGCCGGCGATCAGCTCCATCGGGGTCGGCGCGGTGTCCGTGCCGCCGACGGCCTCCGGCTCGTCGCTGGCCACGGTGAAGGAGCGCACCTGGCTCTCGGTGCGCATCCGGCCCTGCCACCTGCCGTGGGCGCGGACGGACTTCAGCTGCGGCTGAGCGGCCACGACGCTCATGCGCGCGTCCCCACGGCGGCGGGACGGAACGAAGCGCCCCGATGGTCCTCGGCCAGGCGCGGGCCCTTGCCGAGCACGGCCTCGCGGAAGGTGGCTCCCGGCCGCTGCTCGGCCAGCAGTCCGCGGCGGCGCAGCTCCGGGGACACGTGGCGGACGAAGTCCTCCTGCCCGCCGGGTCTGATGACGCTGGAGAGGTTGAAACCGTCGACGTCGGCCTCCTCGCGCCAGCGCTCGAGCTCGTCGACCACCGTGGTGGGAGAGCCGACGATCACCGGGCCGCGGCCGCCGATGCTGATGAAGTTCGCCATCTCCCGGATCGTCCAGACCCGATCCGGGTCGAGCGTGGTGAAGGTGCTCAGCGCGGACTGATGAGCCTCGGTCTCCAGGTGCTCGATCGGGGCGTCGATGTCGGCTCCGGCCAGATCCACCCCGGTCCAGCCGCCGAACAGGGCGAGCGCCGCCTCAGGGTCGACGTAGCGCTGGTAGTCCTCGTACTTCGCCCGGGCCTCCTCGTCGGTCGCGGCAGTGATCACGGTGGCCATGGTGAAGATCTTGACCGCGTCGGCCGTGCGCCCTGCGGCCACCAGGTCGCCGCGGACCGTGTCGACCCAGCCGCGGACGATCTCCGGCGTCGGCCCGTTGTAGAAGATCGCCTCGGCATGCTTCGCGGCGAAGGCGAGCCCGCGCGGGGAGGCACCGGCCTGGAACAGCAGAGGGGTGCGCTGCCGGGAGGGCTCGGCCAGCGCAGGACCGGGGACGCGGAAGTGCTCGCCGACGTGGTCGATGCGCCGTACCCGCTCCGGATCGACGAAGATGCCGGCATCGGCATCCGCGACGATCGCGTCGTCGTCGATCGAGGCCTCCCACAGCTTGTAGACCACGTCCATGTACTCCTCGGCGCGGTCGTAGCGCTGATCGTGCGGGGCCTGCCCGGACAGGCCGAGGTTGCGGGCGGCGGAGTCCTGGTAGGAGGTGACGATGTTCCAGCCGACGCGGCCGTCGGTGAAGTGGTCCAGCGTGCTGAAGCGCCGGGCGAGGAGGTAAGGGTGCTCGTAGGTGGTCGAGGCCGTGACGCCGACGCCGATCGTGGAGGTCTGCGCGGCGATGGCGGGGATGATGACGCTCGGATCGAGGATCGGGTACTGCACTCCCCCGCGCATCGCGGCATCACCGTCGCCGCCGAAGACGTCGTACTGGCCGAGGATGTCGGCCAGGAAGATGCCGGAGAATCCGCCGTCCTCGAGGGTGCGGGCCAGGTCGGTCCAGTAGTCCAGGCGGTTGTACTCGCGGCTGCGGTCCGCGGGGTGGCGCCACAGGCCCGGGGACTGGAAGGCGGGCACCAGCATCTCGAAGGCGTTGAGCATGATCGGCGTGGTCATCGGGTCTCCTCGAAGTCGTCGATGGTCAGGGGGTCGATGGAGCGGTCACGGACGGGGTCCTTCGCGGCGAGGGCGGCGACGAGCGACAGGGCGCACAGCGCGGTGATGTACAGGCAGATCAGCCAGGGGGTGTCGTGCCCGGCCAGCAGCAGGGAGGCGGCGATCACGGGGGTCAGGCCGCCGGAGAGCACGGTGCCGACCTGACAGCCGACGGAGACGCCGGTGTAGCGCACCGACAGCGGGAACTGCTCGGCGAACCAGGCCGCCTGGGGGCCGTAGATGGAGTCGTGCAGGATGTTCATCCCCAGGATCATCATCAGCGGCAGCGCCACGATCGGGCCGGCGTCGAGGAAGGCGAAGAACGGCCAGATGAACACGGCGATGCCGATGATCGACGCCACCGCCAGGGGCTTGCGGCCCACGCGGTCCGAGAGGGCGCCCCACAGCGGTCCGGAGGCCAGGCCGATCGCGGATCCGATCAGCACGGCGGTGACCCCGGAGGAGGCATCGCCCCGGCGATGGTCGAGGTAGCTGATGAGGTAGATGGCGAGGATCGCGAACAGACCGGGCTGGGCCAGGCGCAGGCCGATGGTGATCAGCAGGGCCCGACGGTGGTGGCGCAGCACCTGCGTCAGCGGGGCCTTCTCGACGCGGTCCTCGGCCTTCAGGGCCCGGAAGGCGGGGGCGTCGGTGATGCCGGCGCGGATGATGATGCCGACCACCACGAGCACGGAGCTGGCCAGGAAGGGCAGTCGCCAGCCGAAGGCCTCGAACTGCTCGGTGGTGGTCAGCGCCTGGACGATGGCGAAGGAACCGGTGGCCAGCAGCATCCCGGCGGCGGAGCCGACCTGGGTGAAGCTGCCGAAGAAGCCGCGCATCCCGCGCGGTGCGTGCTCGACCGACAGCAGCGCCGACCCGCCCCATTCGGCGCCGCAGGCCAGTCCCTGCAGCAGCCGCAGCAGCACCAGCCCGAACACGGCCAGCACGCCGATGGACTCGTAGGTCGGCAGCAGGCCGATCGCGGTGGAGGCGGCGCCCATCGTGATCAGCGAGGCGACGAGGATCGCCTTGCGACCGATGCGGTCGCCGAGGTGCCCGGCGACGATGCCTCCGACGGGGCGGGCGATGAAGCCGACGGCGAAGGTCGCGAAGGCGCCGAGAGTTCCCGCGACGGCGGAGTGCGCGGGGAAGAACTGGGTGTTGAAGATCAGCGCGGCGGCGGTGCCGTAGAGGTAGAAGTCGTACCACTCCACGGTGGTGCCGATGAAGGCCGACGACAGCACGCGCACCTGCAGACGAGGATCACGGGGGCCGGGCGGGCTGCCGGGGACGTTCTCGAGGTCGACCGCGGTCATGGGCACCTGTCCTGGGGTCGGGGCGGGGCGCGGGAGGAGCCCCCGGACCATAAGGTCATCTGATGCCACCAGACGCTAATCGTGATGCCCCGAACCGAGAAGTGCTCCCGACACACACCGACACATGGCGTCGCGGCCGAGAACGTCCTTTTCGGTGCCTCACCACCCCCTGAGCCGCCCAGAGTTGCACTCTCGATCGAACGCGCGTCGATCGGTGACCTGTCGCGACCGATCCGGCGTCGCGACCGGCCGAGCTCCGCTCCGTCGAGCGCACGACACGCACGGCACGACGGAGCCCCCGCCGCCGCCCGCGGATGCGGGGAGGTGACGGGGGCTCGGGCCAGGGATGACCAGCGCCTGCCGGACCCGACTGGCCTGTCGTCCCGGACTGGGCCGTCGTCCCGGACTGGCCTGCCGGACCCGACAGGGCAGCCGGACCCGACGGGGCAGCCGGATCAGACCGTGCGCGCGAAGGGGTCGAAGCCCTCGGGCAGCAGCGGCACGTCGGCGACCGAGCTGTCCACGGTCACGAACTCGCCGGAGGCCGCGGACTCCTCGGCCGAGAGCATCACGTCGAGCACGTGGTAGCCGAGCTCGCCGCTGGCCACGTGCGGGCGACCTTCGGCAATCGCGCGGACCATGTCCAGCAGGCCCAGGCCGCGCCCGGTGACGATGCCCTCCTGCGGCACCTCGATCCACTCCTGCTCCGGGGGCTGCTCGCCGAAGGACTCGAAGGGGCGCACGTAGGCGATGCGGCCCTCGAACATGTTCGGGTCCGGGACCACGAGCGAGCCCTTCGTGCCATGGATCTCGACCACGCCCTGGCGGGCCAGCGGCGAATCGAAGCTGACCAGCGAGGTGCCGGTCTGGCCGGCCTCGAACTGGGTGAGCACCGAGATGGTCGAGGGGACCTCGACGGGGAAGGTCTCCCCGGCCCTGTCGCCCACCTGGATGGTGCGCTCCTGCTGGGCCGTCACGCCCATCGCGGCGACCGCCGAGACGGTGCCGAACAGGCTCACCAGGGTGGTGAAGTAGTACGGGCCGATGTCCAGCAGCGGACCCGCGCCCTTCGCGAACAGGAAGCCGGGGTTCGGATGGAAGACCTCGGGGCCCTGGTACTGCATGGAGGTCTGGGCGAACAACGGGCGGCCGATGGTGCCCTTGGCGATCTCGCGCTTGGCGGTCTGGACGCCGGGGCCGAGGACGGTGTCGGGCGCGCATCCGACCCGCACCCCGTTCCGCTCGGCCAGGGCCAGCAGGGAGGAGGTGGACTCGCGGTCCAGGCCCAGGGGCTTCTCGGTCCACACGTGCTTGCCTGCGGTCACCGCGGCGGAGGAGATCTCGGCGTGCACGGCCGGGATCGTGAGGTTGACGATGACCTGCACGTCCGGGTGGTCGAGCACGTCCTGCGCGGTGCCGGAGGCGGGCACGCCGTGCTTGGCGGCCTGCGAGGCGGCGCGCTCGGTGTCGAGGTCGCCGAGGATCAGGACGTCGACGTCCGGGAACGAGCCGAGGTTCTCGAGGTAGGTGTCGGAGATGACGCCGACGCCGATGAAGCCGACGCCGACGGGAGTGGTGGAGCTGCTCATGCTGCGAGGCCCTTCTCGATCAGGAAGTCGTAGCTGTCGGCGATGTCCTCGAAGACGTCGCCGGGTGCCTTGTCGTACTCGATCACGGCGTACTGCACGGCCGTGGCCGCCTGCATCGCCTCGATGGTGGGGACGTCGCCCTCGCCGGCGTGGCGCTGGTCCAGGCTCGAGGAGTCGAAGGCCGGGGCGTCGGGGGCGAAGGGGTTCGAGGCCGGCGCGATGCCGTCCTTGACGTGGATCGCGGCGAGGCGGTCACCGAGCTTCTCGACGAGGCCGACGACGTCCTGCTGGCCGGCCAGCGCCCAGAACAGGTCCAGCTCGATCACGACGGAGGGGTCGACCAGGTCGAGGAAGCGCTCGTAGGCGGTCTGACCGTCGAACGAGGCCACGAACTCCTGCGCGTGGTTGTGGTACCCGACGCTCAGTCCGTACTCCTTCGCCTTCTCGGAGGCGGCGTTGAGGCGCTCGGCGATGTCCTTCACGCCGTCCTCGGTGAGCCACCGATCCGCGGCGACCATCGGTTCGATGACGGTCTTCATGCCGATCTCGGCGGCGGCCTCGAACACGACCTCGTTGGCCGGGGTGGGGATCGAGCCGTCCGGGGTCCACAGCTCGTCCGAGAGCAGGGGCGCGTGGCCGGTCGGGGAGCTCAGCCCGGCCCGGTCCAGAGCCGCCCGGATCTCCGTCGGACGGCCCACGAAGTCGAAGGCCTCGACGGTGCGCAGGCCGATCCCGGCGAGTTTGTCGAGGGAGGCGTTCATGTCCGCCGAGAACTCGGCGGCCAGCGTATAGAGCTGGATGGAGGCGATGGGCAATGCCATGTCGATCCTTCTTTCTCACGGTTGTCACCCGCTGGCCGCACGTCACGGTGAGGGCGTGGAGGAAAGATTACCACGCAAACCCTCCACCCGGAGGTTTCTTTGCGCGTAGCATCGCGCCATGACCACCGAGGAACGCCGCGCTCCCGCGGAGCCCCAGATCATCGGCCGCGCCGGGTCGTACTCCAAGGGCGTCGCCCGACGCCAGGAGATCCTCGACCGCGCGATCGACGTGTTCCGCGAGCGCGGCGCCGACGGCACCTCGCTGCGACGGATCGCCACTGCCATCGGTGTCTCCCATGCGGCGCTGCTGCACTACTTCGACTCCCGCGAGCAGCTGCTGGTCGCGGTCTACGAGCACGCCGAGTCCAAGCGGGACACCGCGAAGATGTACGGCGACTCCATCTCGGCGCTGGACGTGCTGGTCAAGGCCGCGATGATCAACATCGGGGTCCCCGGGATGGTGGAGCTGTACACGACCCTGCTGGCGTCCTCGCTCGCGGTCGACGCCAGTCCCTCCAATACGTTCTTCACCGCGCGCTTCGCCCGGATCCGGGGCGAGCTCACGGAGCGTCTGATCACGGAGCAGGAGGACGGTCGGATCCGTGACGACGTGGATCCGGCCGACATCGCGGCCCTGCTCATCTCGGCCTCGGACGGCCTGCAGATCCAGTGGCTGCTGGAGCCCTCGGTCGAGCTCGAGGGCACCCTGGAGACCTTCGCGGTGCTGCTGGCCCCGCCCGCGCCCTGAGCCCTACGACTTCAGGCTTCCCCGCAGATCGGGGACGTCGGAGAGCAGGCGCTTGGTGTAGTCGGCCTGCGGGGAGAAGATGACCTCCTCGGTGGTGCCGCGCTCGACCACCCTGCCCTGCTCCATCACCGCGACGCGGTCGGCGAGGTAGCAGGCCTGGCCGATGTCGTGGGTGATGAACAGGATGGTCATCCCCAGCTCGTTCTTCAGGTCGTGCAGGACGTTGAGCACGTTCACCCGCAGCGTCGCATCGAGCATGCTGGTCGCCTCGTCGGCCAGCAGCACCTTGGGGCGCATCATCAGGGCGCGGGCCACCATGACGCGCTGGCGCTGTCCGCCGGAGAGCTGGTGGGGGAACTTGTGCAGCGTCTCCTTCGGCGTCATGTCGACATAGCCCAGGCACTCGGCGATGAGAGCGTCGGCCTCGTCGGCCGGGACCTTGGCGAGCGAGTGTCCCCGGCGCAGCAGGGATCCCACGGTGAAGAACTGGTTGTACGAGGCGAAGGGGTCCTGGAAGACCGCCTGCACCTCGGTCCAGTACTCCCGCAGACCGCGACCGTGCAGGTGGGTCACGTCCTGGCCGCGGTAGGTGATGGTGCCCGAGGTCGCCGGCATCAGCCGCAGCAGCATCCGGGCCAGCGTCGACTTGCCGGAGCCGGACTCCCCCACCACCGCCAGCACGCTCGTCTCGGGGAACTCGAGGCTGACGTCGTCCACGGCCGTGATCTTCGATCCGGCGACGGAGAACTCCTTGGTGAGGTTCTGGCAGGACAGGAGGATGTCTCCTCCGCCGCGGCTGCGGGTGAGCGTCTCCTCGCGCGGTCCGCCGGACGGATCGCGCGGCGCGTCGGTGCTGTTCTCGCTCATGGGGTGCCCACCTCTTCGGTGCTCGTGGTCGTGGCGGTCGTGGCGGTGCCTGCCGGGCCCGACGGGTCTGTCGGGCCTCGCGGGTCAGTGCCCGCCGCGCCGTGGCCGGTACGGCGTGCCACACCGCGCCGTCGCGTCTCGTGACTGGGATCGAGCACCGAGGACAGCAGGGTGCGGGTGTACTCGTGCTGCGGGTCCTCGACCAGGCGGCGCGTGGGCCCGGTCTCGACCAGCCTGCCGGCGTTCATGATCGCGAGCCGGTCGGAGACCTGGGAGAGGACCGGCAGGTCATGGGTCACGAAGATGACGCCCGACATGATGCCCTGCTCGACCATCGCCAGCAGCATCTCCACCAGCTTGCGCTGGCTGGAGACGTCCAGGGCCGACGTGGGCTCGTCCGCGATCAGCAGCCGGGGGTTCTGCAGCGTGGAGATCACCGTGATCATGCGCTGCTTCATGCCGCCGGACAGCTGGTGGGCGTAGGAGTCCAGCACCCGGACCGGCATCTCCAGCATCGTCAGCCGCTCGCGGGCGACGTCCAGGGCCTCGTCCTTGGTGACCTTCGGGTCGTGGGCGCGCATGACGTCCTTGACCAGGCTGGAGATCCGCAGCGTCGGGCTGATGGAGTTCATCGCGCCCTGCGGGAGCATCGCCACGGTCCGTCCCCGGTAGGGCCGGTGCCGGGCGAGGTCGGAGGCGTGCAGGGTCGACAGGTCGATCTCCTCCCCGTCGATCTCGAGGGTGCCGGAGAGCACGTACAGCGGCGGGGTGGCGATCATCGACAGCGCGTTGCCGAGGGTGGTCTTGCCGCAGCCGGACTCCCCCGCCAGCCCCAGGATCTCCCCGTCGCCGAGCTGGAGGGAGACCCCGTCGACTGCAGTGAAGTCCTCCTCGCCGCCGCCGTAGACGCAGCGGATGTTCCGGGCCCGGGCCAGCGTGGCCCCGCGGGCGGAGGGGCCGGAGTCGGCCCCCGGCGGGGCGCCCCCGGTGCTCGTGCGCTCATCGGTCATACCGGATCACCTGCTTCGGATCGCTCGGGGTGCTCGTGCGTGCCCCCTGCACCGGGGCCGGCGGGGGCGCCGGGGGCGACGGCCTGCTCCGCGAGCAGCCGCGCCTCCTCCTCACGCCGGGCGGCGGCCTGCTTCATCTGCTTGCGCTTGCCGCGTCGCAGGCGCGGATTGAAGACCTCGTCGAGGCTGGCCTGCAGCAGCAGGAAGCCGAAGGAGACGAGGGTCAGCACCAGCGTCGGCGGCAGGAACGCCCACCAGGCACCGCTGGCGACGGCCTGGAAGGCCAGCGCCCAATGCAGCTGGGTGCCCAGCGAGTTGACCCCGGAGGGGCCCAGGCCCAGCATCGACAGCGCGGCCTCGGCGAGGATGGCCCCGGCGACCTGCAGCACGAACGCCATCACGGCGTAGGACAGGATGTAGGGCAGCACATCCTTGAGCAGGATGCCGGGCAGGCGCACCCCGGACAGCCGGGCCACGTCGATGTGCTCGCGGGTGGCGACCGAGGAGGCCTGCGCGCGCACCGCCCTGGCCGTCCAGGGCCAGGAGGTGATCCCGATGACGATCGCGAGCGACCAGATGGTGCTGTTGGGCAGCGACATCGAGATCAGGATCAGCACGACGATCGCCGGGATGGCCAGGACCACGTTGGTCACGCCCATCAGGAGTTCCTCGAACCAGCCGCCGACGTATCCGGCCAGCAGGCCGACGCCCACCCCGATGGTGGTGGCGACGATGCCGGCGACCAGGCCGATGATCAGCGAGGTGCGGGTCCCGGCCATCAGCACGGCGATGACGTCGTGGCCGAAGTTGTCGGTGCCCATCAGCAGGCCGTTGCCCGGCGGGTCGTAGAGCGACCCCACCTTCTCCGCCGGCCCCGTGGGGTAGACGAATCCGGCCAGGCTCATCAGGATCACGCCGGCCACGATGACCAGCGCGACCCAGAACCGGGCGGAGACGTTGAACGAGCGCAGGGTGTTCGCCCGCGGCGCGGCCGTCTCCTCGGCCATGGAGGTGTTCACGGTCGACATGTCACTTCTCCCCCGACTGTGCGGCGCGGATGCGCGGGTCGACGATGCCGTAGACGATCTCCACGGCGAAGTTCGCCACCAGCACCGCGACGGTGATGATCAGCGTGATGGCCTGGATGACCGGGTAGTCGTTGGCGGCGATCGCGTTGAACAGGAGCGTGCCGACCCCGGGATAGCTGAACACCAGCTCGGTGATCAGCGCCCCGCCCACCAGCGTGCCGATGGCCAGGGCGAGGCCCGTGATCTGCGGGAGCATCGCATTGCGGAAGATGTACTGGGTGATCTTGTTGTCCCGGATGCCCATCGCCCGGGCGTAGTTGACGTAGTCGCCGCCCAGCTCGTAGATGGCCATCGAGCGCATGCCGACGGCCTGGCCGCCGATGAACACGATCACCAGCGACAGGAACGGCAGCCAGTAGTAGCTCAGCGCGTCCCACAGGAAGGAGATGCTGAGCTCCGGCGTGAGCCCCAGGGAATAGGCGCCGCCGACGGGGAAGAACCCGACCGCCACCGCGAACACGTACAGCAGGATGATCGAGAGGCAGTAGTACGGCATGGCCGAGAGGAACAGCGAGGTGGTGAACACCGAGCGGTCCCAGTTCCCGCCCCGGAACGCGGCGATCGCGCCGATGATGTTGCCGAGGATCCAGCCGACCAGGATCGCGGGCAGCTGGATGGCGATCGACCAGGGCAGCGCCTGGCCGACCAGCTCGTTGACGGAGGCGGGGTAATAGGCGAAGGACGTGCCCAGGTCCCCGGTGAACACCTTGCCGAGATAGGTGAAGAACTGCTGCCACAGGGGCTGGTCGAGTCCGAACTCGGCCACGTAGCTCTCGTACACCTTCTGCTGCTGCTCACTGGTGACCGATCCCCCGCGGGAGAGGTTGGAGACGATGACGTCGACGGGATTGCCCGGGACGAGCCGGGGCAGCAGGAAGTTCAGACTCACTGCTGCCACCAGCGCGACCAGGTACCAGATCGACTTCCGGGCGATGTAGCGACCGAGCTTCACCGGCGCTCCTCACTCGCCGATCTTCTTCAGCTCGAAGATCCACGTGTTGCCGGCGCCGCGGAACATCGGCGGGGCGTAGTCGTTGTCCTCGGTGGGCCAGTTCGTCCAGTTCGAGGCGTTGAACTCGAAGAACTCATCGGGGCGGTACATGAGCGGGAAGGCGGGGACCTCCGCGCGGTACAGCTCGTCCAGCGCCGTCAGCGCCTCCTTCTTGGAGTCGTCGTCCGGGGCCGCGGCGGCGACCTCGAGCAGATCGTTGACCTCGCCGTTCTCCCAGCGCCCGTAGTTGCGGTAGGCGGTCTGGCCGAGCTCGACCATGTCGACGTTGCTCATCACGTCGCTGAAGCGCTGCCACGGTGTGGCGGGGTTGGTGCCGGCGACGTACCAGCAGGCCATGGCGAAGTCGCCGTTCTGGATGGCGGTGGTGACCTGGGCCTGCTGGGGGAAGTTCGTCGAGGCGTCGACGCCGATGTCCTGGAAGTTCTTGGACACGATCTTCAGCGCGGCGTTCCAGTCCGTCCATCCCTGCGGGGTGATCATCTTCCAGGGGCCGAGCTTCTGCCCGTCCTTGGCGTAGATGCCGTCGTCGCCCTTGGCGTAGCCCGCCTCCTGCAGCAGCGACTCGGCCTTCTCGGCGTCGTAGGCCCAGCCGTCGGCCTTCGCCTTGTCGCGGTCCAGCCACTGGTCCTCGGCGCCGTCGGGGATGATCAGCGAGGCCAGCACCTGCGAGGAGTAGCCGGACATGGCGGTCTCGGCGATCGAGGCGTAGTCCACCGCATAGGCCAGGGCCTTGCGGACCTTCGGGTCGTCCAGGCCGGGGGTCGTGGCGTTCATGAGGAACATCGGCACCGAGCCGGGCACGTAGTAGGGCTCCTCCTGGAGGTAGGTGCCCACCGGCTTGCCCGACTCCCACATCTTCCAGATCTGCGGGACGAACTGCTGCATCACGTCCAGCGCGCCGGACTGGAACTTGATGTTGCCGTCCTCGTTGGACTTGAAGATCGGGTGGATGATCTTCGACATCTTCGGCAGGCCGCCGTAGAACTCCTCGCCCCAGTAGTCCTCGTTGCGGGCGAGGATGATCTGGGTCTGGTCGGCGAGCTCGAGGGTGAACGGGCCGGTGCCGATCGCCTCGTCGGTCTCCCAGCTGGCCACGTTCTTGCCGGTCTCCTCCACGACCTTCTCGAAGACCGCCTTCGGCACGATGAACTGCTGGGCGAGCTGGGCGAGGACGGCGCCGACGTTCTTGCGCTCGGCGTTGATCGCGATGCTGATCGTCTTCCCGTCGGCGGTCATCTCGTCGACCTCGGTCCAGAAGGAGGCGACGCCCAGGCCGGGGTCGATCTTGCCGAGCTCGAAGGTGTACAGCGCGTCGTCCGCGGTGAACTCCGAGCCGTCGTGCCAGGTGATGCCGTCCTGGAGGGTCAGCGAGATGGACTCGTTGCCGTCGACCTTGTAGGACGCCGCCAGCCCGGGCAGCAGCTCGCCGGAGACGATGTCGAAGCGCAGCAGCGTCTCGTAGACGTACTGGGCCACGTTGGAGGACGCGGGCCAGGCCGGAGCGCCCGCGAAGGTGTTGAAGTTGGTGGGCGGGCTCCACTGGAAGCCGGCGATGAACAGCTGGTCGGCGGCGTCTCCGCTGCGTCCCGTGCCGGCCTCGCCGTTGTTGCCGACGCCGACGAGCTCCTCGCCCTCGTCCCCGCCGCCGCCACCGCCGGTGGCGCCGCCGCAGGCCGCGAGGGCTGCAGCTCCGCCGAGGGCTCCGGTGGTCGCCAGGAAGCGTCGGCGAGTGGTTCCGTCAGAGATGGAGAATCTGTGCGATTGCTGCGCGGTCATGGCTGACCCCTCTCTCGGAGTGCGCTCCCGCGGGAGCGACGGGACGTCATCGACCCGTGGACCTTGATTGAACCTCTGCGAGCGGCAAAACCTCCATTGGTAGGCGTTACGGTCCTATAACGATTGTGATGTACCTCACCGCCAGCGTGATCCTTCCGTGCAGAGCACCTGTGCGCCGGGGAGCCGGTCCCTGGTCCCCGCCCCGCAGTCGGGGCCCGTGCGGGGCTCTGCTAGCTTGCCTGCGGAGGTGGTTCCCCATGGATTCCCCCGTCGGGCTCTTCACCAGCACGTCCATCGTCGAGACCGAGCTGCTGCTGGCCGCGTTCGCGCTGTGCTCGCTGATCGGTCTCGAGCGGCAGTTCCGGCAGAAGGCGGCCGGATTCCGCACGCATGTGCTGGTCGGACTGGGCTCCTGCGCGTTCACCCTGGTCTCGGTCTACGGGTTCTCCGCCGTGATCGGCGACGACGTGCGGCTGGATCCCTCCCGCATCGCCGCCCAGATCGTCTCCGGCATCGGGTTCCTCGGCGCCGGCGTCATCTTCAAGGGGCGCAACGTGGTGCGCGGGCTGACCACGGCGGCGACCATCTGGGTCGCCGCGGCCGTGGGGATGGCCTGCGGGGCGGGAATGCTCTCCCTCGCGATCCTGCTGACGATCCTGCATCTGGTGACCCTGTTCGTGGTCGCTCCGCTGATGCACCGGCTGCCGTCCCCGGATGCGAAGCGACTGCTGCGGATCACCTACGTCGACGGTGCCGGGGTGCTTCGCGACCTGCTGGGGGTGGCGACGACCATGGGGTTCACGAGCTCGATCGAGCACAGTCGGCGCACCGACCACGGCGACCGCCACGTCGTGGTCATGGACGTGAGGTTCCACGGCAAGCCCCCGGTGCGGGAACTGATCCCCCAGTTGATGGAGCTCGAGGGGGTCGATCGCGTCGCCCTGCGCCGCGACGACGACCCCGACGACGACCAGTCCTGATGCACCGGCGCACCGCGGGCCGCGAGAGCTCCTGCCCCTCCGCCGCTCTGCGGGCCGCGGGGCTTCTGATCCACCGGTGCGCCTGATCTTCAGGCGCTGACGGCCGCCCGCACCCGCGCCATGATCTGCTTGGCGGCGACGTCCGCCCCGGCCAGCAGCGGGGACGGCACGCCCGGCGTGGCGCCGATGGCGCTGCCGGGCTGGGTGCTCAGCGCCGGGATGCCGAGCACGATGACGGCGGGGTCGACGGTGCCGTCGGCCGCGATCAGGTTGTGGCCGCGGAGGGCGTCCTCGGCGATCTCGGCGCCGGTGGCTTCCAGGCTCTGGGTCGGGACTTCGTCGACCGTGTGGATCCGGGCGCGCCCGGTGGCCAGCAGCGCACGCAGCAGGGGGTCGTCGGTCTCGGGGATCCTGCCCTTGGACATGCGGGTCTCCAGCAGGACGGTCGCGGTGGCGACACGGCCGGTGATCGGCGAGGCCGCGCGGAAGCGGCCCAGCTGCTCGTCGGCCTCGATCACGGTCTGCGGGCCGAGCAGCTCGATCACGCCGGACTCGATCAGCGCCAGCACCAGGCGCACGCGGTCCGCGGGCGGACCGGAGGCCAGGGCCAGCGAGTCGCCGTCGAACCAGCCGAGCACGTCCCGGGCCAGGGAGCGGCCGTGGAAGGCGCCGAGCCGGATCAGGCGTCCCACCTGCTTGCGCAGGGCGCCCATGGCGCCGTTGACCGCCGCTCGGGGGTGGCGGTCGGGGTCCGACAGCGAGCCGAGCTCGTCCTCGATCAGCCGATCGACCAGCGCGTCCCACGCCGCACCGCTGACGGGCTCGCCGCCGGTGGGGCGGTGCAGCTCGTCCAGGGTCCAGGTCCAGCGGGCCTTGCCGATGGCAGCTTCCAGCACGGCGTCGACCTCGTCCTGGGTCCCTGCGCTCGCCAGGGCGTCCATCCAATCGCCGTCGATCGCCGCGGGGACGAGCTCCGTGAGGGCCTCGAGGTACACGCGGGCGAACTCGCGGGACAGGATCGGCCACACCTCGGCGGCGAAGCACACGTCGGAACGCTCCGCGAGGGTCTGGAACCACTCGGGGGTCGCCCACCGAGCGGTGAAGGGGCGTACGGTGCGGCCGCCGTCGGGCTTGGAGCGGTAGGGCACGCCGCGGCGGGAGCCGACCACCAGGTGCGGTTCGCGGCCGCTGGGGAGATAGCGCAGGCGGCCGGCCGGGTCGCCGGGAACGGGCTCGACCGCTCCGCCCCACTCGGCGGCGAGCTGGCCGATGACGTCGAAGAAGTTCGCGCCCAGGCCGCGCACCAGCACCGTCTGCCCGGCGGGCAGAGCGGTGTAGTCGCGCTCGGCGGGCATGCCGGGTTCGACGTAGCGCAGACCGAAGCGCCCGGCCGCCTCGGCCAGGGCGGTCACCTCCGGATCGCGGCGGGCCTGGACCATGCCCTGGGCCAGCACCACGGTGGGGGCGGCCAGGCGGCGACCGTCGGCCAGCACCACGACGGTGTCCTCGCCCGAGCGCTCGAGGTCGACGACCAGAGCGTGGATCTCGGTGACCTCGACGTACCCGGCGGCGATCGCGGCATCGAGCTGATCGCGGAAATAGGCACCCTGCAGCCGACGGGTGGGGAACGTGGCGCCGACCAGGGTGCGGGCCTCCTCGAGCACCCAGTCCCCCAGCGGGTGACCGCCGGAGTCCGTGACGGACCGCGCCCAGTCCACGAGGTCCGGACCGGGGGCGGCCGGGCCGGACATCGGGGTCGAGGCGTCGGGGTGGATGGTGGTGGCGTCGGCCTGGGTGTTGTTGAGGTACTCGGCAGGCTGGTCGATCAGCCAGGTGGCTCCCGGGCCGACGGCGAGGGAGTCGATCACGGCGAGCCGGGCGGGCTCTCCCCCGTCGGCCGCCACCCGGGCGGCGGTGCGCAGCACGGTGGCGACGCCGCGGGGCCCGCCGCCGACGAGGATCGCGTCCAGAGTGCTCATCGAGAGCTCACGGCAGCCGCCAGGTCGCTGTCGCGGCGGTCCGCGGCGGACGCCTCGGCATCGCGCGCCGTGGACTCTGCGGACTCGGCGGCTCCGGTGTCGTCGGCCCCGGTGTCGTCGGCGTCCGCGGCGAGCTCGTCGAGCCGGGCCCCGGTGCGGGTGAACCCTTGCTCGTCCACGCGCGGGCGCACCTCCACGGTGTCGGTGCCGGTGGCGACCTCGACGTCCACCTCGTAGACGGTGCGCAGGGTCGAGGCCTGCAGCGCGTCGGCGGGGGCGCCATCGGCGGTGACGGAGCCCTCGTGCAGCACGATCACCTGGTCGCAGTAGCGGGCGGCGTGGTTGAGGTCGTGGATGGCGATCAGCGCGCTGATGCCCTCCTCGCGGGTGATCTGGCGGACCAGCTGCAGCGTCTCGATCTGGTAGCGCAGGTCCAGCGCACTGGTGGGCTCGTCCAGCAGCAGCACGCGGGTGTCCTGGGCCAGGGCCCGTGCGATCAGGGCGCGCTGGGCCTGACCGCCGGAGAGCTCGGACATGCTGCGCTCGGCCAGATCGGTCAGACCCATCCGCACGATCGCGTCCTCGACCTTCGAGCGGTCCTCCTCTCGCGGGGTGAGCCCGTAGTGCGGGGTGCGGCCCAGCATCACGGCCTCGCGCACCGTGAGGTCGAAGGGGGCGTCCCCGGCCTGCGGGACGTAGCCGACGACCTTCGCGAGCTCGCGCCGCCCGAGAGAGGCGGTGGCGCGGCCCTCGACCGTGACGTGCCCGGCCTTCGCACGGTGCACCCCGGCGATGGCCTTGACCAGGGTGGACTTCCCGGAGCCGTTGGGGCCCAGCAGCGCGCAGAAGGCCCCGGGGGCGACCTCGAAGGAGATGTCCTCGAGGATTGCCCGCTTGCCGTAGGAGAAGGAGAGGTGATCGACGGTGAGGCTCACTTCAGAGTGTTCCTTCGCGTGAGGATGAGGTAGATGAACACGGGGCCGCCGATGAAGGCGACCACGATGCCGACGGGCACGACCGCCGGGGCGATGACGGTGCGGCCGACGGCGTCGGCCACCAGCAGCAGGAGTCCGCCGGACAATGCCGCGAAGGGCAGCAGGTGGCGGTGGTCGGCACCGATCGCAAGGCGGGCGATGTGGGGGCCGACGAGCCCGACGAAGCCGATGATGCCGCAGAAGCTGACCACGACGGCGGCGAGGGTGACGGCCAGGGCGATCAGGCCGATGCGCAGCGGGCCCACGTTCACGCCGAAGCTGCGGGCGGCGTCGTCGCCGGCGAAGGCGATGGCGTTGAGGTCCTTGGAGAACCACAGGGTCAGCGGCACGGCGACCACGGTGATGATCCCGACGATCAGCACGTCGTCCCAGCCGGCGTCGTTCACGGAGCCGAAGGTCCAGCGGATGATCGCCTGCAGGGTGTTCTCGTTGGCGGTGAACTGCAGCGCCGAGGTGAGGGCCTCGAAGATCTGGGTCATCGCGATGCCGAGCAGCAGCAGGGTGGCCACGGCCATGCGGCGGGCGGTGGCGATGCCGAGCACGAGCGCGGAGACCATCAGCGACATCACCATCGCCCCGATGATCGTCGCCCAGGCCGGCAGCTGGTTGGTGCCGGCCAGGGTGATCACCAGGGCCGCGCCGAAGGCGGCCGCCGGGGAGACGCCGAGGGTGAAGGGGCTGACCAGCGGGTTGCGCAGCAGACCCTGCATGAGCACGCCGGAGACCGACAGCGCCGCGCCGGCGGCGAAGGCCAGCAGCACGCGCGGCAGCCGCAGCTGGGTGATGACCGCGTAGGAGGAGGCGAAGTCGGCGCTGATGGTGCCGCCGAAGACGCTCACCTGGACCGAGCGGACCACATCGGTCACTCCGACCCCGGCGGTGCCGATGGTGACGGCGATGAGCAGAGCGAGCACGGAGACGACGAGCCCCACCGCGAGCGTGAGGGACTTGCGCAGCTCGCGGCGGCGGGCGGTGGCCGCTCCGGTTCTCCCGGGGGCGGGCGCGGGGCCGCCGGCGCTGCGGCGAGGAGTCTCGAGGGTGGTGGTCATGACGTGGGCCCGTGGACGTAGTCGGCCGGGTCGGACAGCTCGGTGTCCTGGAACTCGGTGACCCAGCGGGTGAGGTACTGGTCGGGATCGGCGTCGCCGAGCGCGTCGGGGTGCAGCCAGGAGGCGAGGTACAGCGCACCGATGGACTTGCCCAGCGCGGAGGTGGCCCAGCCGTTGGCGATCGCGATCTGCCCTTCGGCCAGGGCGCTCATCCCGTCCCAGCCGGGGCGGGAGGCGATGTCCTCGCGGATCTCCGCGAAGCGGTCGACGGGCTCGGCCGAGGGCTCGAACTCGTGGAGGACGAACTGCGGGTCGCGCAGCACCACCTCGCTGGGGTCGACCGTGAGCTCCTCCTGGGCGTCCCCGCCGGAGGCGTCGGAGAAGATGTTCGTGCCGCCGGCGGCCTCGATCATGGCGTCGAAGCCGGACCCGGGCAGGGCGGTCAGGTACGGCTCGACGGTCTCGAAGTAGACCGGGACGGGCTCGACCTCGGCCAGTCGCTCCTGAAGGATCCCCGTGATCTCGTTCTTGAACTCGAGGACGGTGGTGGCCGCCTCGGTGGCGCCGAAGACCTTGCCCAGCAGGGTGATGGTCTCGTCGACCACGTCGGTGTCCCAGGCGGTGGCGACGATCATCGGGATGCCGAAGGGCTCGAGCTGCTCGGCGGCCTCCTGCCAGATGGCATTGCGCGGCATGATCACCACATCGGGCTCGAGCTGGGCGATGGCCTCGTAGTTCAGCTGGTCCAGGCCCTCGGCGATGACCTGGCCGTCCTCGAGCGGCAGATAGGGCAGACGGTCCAGCGAGGCCCGGTCCACGCCGACGACGGCATCCCCGGCCCCGATGGCGCGGACGAACTCGTTGGTGTAGCTGTTCAGCACCACGGCGCTGCGTGCCGGGCCGGGCAGCTCGACCTCCCGGTCCTGGTCATCGGTCACCGTGACGGCGGTGGAGGTGGCGGCCCCGGCCTCACCCTCGACGGTGACCTCGCCGCAGGCGGCGAGGCCCAGGAGAGGAAGGGTGGCGACGGCGGCACCGAGCAGGGTGCGGCGGCGAAGTGCAGGGGTCATGGCTCCTCGACGGGGGTGCGGGATGGGGAGACGGTCAGGTCAGGCGGCGACGCGCTCGGCGCCGGATCGGCCGGCGTCGGACCGGCCGGCGTCGGGCAGGCCGTCGTCGGGCAGGGAGGGCTCCCCGAGGCTCAGCATGAGGCGGTTGGCCCAGGAGAAGAAGGCCGCGGCGGTCAGCAGGTCGGCGATCTCGGTGGTGCTCAGCCCCTGGCGACGCAGCGGCTCGAGCTCGGCGGCTGTCAGCTGCGGGCGGGGGCGGGACAGCGCGGCGGACACGGCGATGACGGCGGACCACCGGTCGTCCTGGCCGGCTTCGAGCGGCGCGAGGTCCGCGGCGATCCAGTCCTCGTCGCGCTCGAGGGCGGTCGCCAGCAGGGTGTCGACGGCGTCCTCGCGCCGGGAGAGGCCCGCGGCCTTGCGCGCATGCACGGACGCGCAGTAGATGCAGTCGTTGACCTTGCTGGCCACGGCGGCGGCGAGCTCGCGCTCTGCCTTGGGGGCACCGTCGCGGGGCAGGAAGATCGCGTTGTCCAGTCCGCTGCGGGCGGCGGTGATGGCCGGGGTCAGCGAGAGCATCCGGAAGTAGACGCTGTTCGTGCTCGCCTTGGAGGCGAAGGAGGCACGCTGGAGCTCGCTGAGCTCGTCCTCCTCGGGGACGGCCACCCACGGCTCCCACTGCAGGATCTCGCGGGTGAAGGCCGAGGGGCGGGTGCGACCGGTGGCGGTGGGGCCGCCGTGCTCGGCGACGCGGCCCCGGGTCAGGGGGTGGCGGATCGGGGCCTCGACGGTGGGCACCTCGACCCCGCGAAGGGCGGCCAGGCCCGCGAGAAGGCGCTGGAGGTAGCTCTCGAAGGAGACGAGCTGGCTGACCAGGACGGCCAGCGGCGCGTCGACGCCCGCGCCCACCAGGCGGGTCTGGTCCGGGCGGCCGACGAGGGCCGGGGAGACCGACAGCAGGTCCACGTGCTCCCGCAGGGCGTTCAGCGCGGCGGCGTCCAGGCCGTGGAGATCGGCGGCGATCGGATCGGCGGCGGTGAGTCGGGCATCGGCACCCTGGGCCGCATGCCAGGCGGACAGCGGCCCGCTGCCCTGCCAGTCCGCGGTGACCGCCGCGAGGGCGTGCAGCACCGGCACGGGCAGCAGCTGCTCGGTGCGGTAGAGGGCGTCGTAGGCCTCGCGGGTGCGGGCGAGGACCTCGGGTCGCAGCGCCGTCAGCGCTTCCTGGACTTCTGGAGTCTCCGGGTCGTCGATGAGGATCGCCGCCAGGAGCTGGTCGGCGTCGAGGGGCGTGGGCGCAACAGACATGACCTGATCTTATGCATCTCCCAAGCATGTCTATGCTGTCAGATCGTGTGTGAGGGCTCACCCGGCGGGGTTGCGTCGGGTTGTCGTCGCGCGGTGATCAGCGTGCTGACCGAGCTGGTGATGCCGTGAACTGCAGAAAGTGCCCGAGGCGCACGGAGTCGCTCGCGATGACCCGATGGTCACTACCATCGCCGACAGCTGAAAGCAGGACTGATGGCGGTTCATCGTGCGTCACAGAAGGGCTCGCCCGGGCGTCTTGAGGCCACCTGCGAGAACAGAGCCCGCCCCCGAGGACCCGTCCGCGTCCCGACGACGCGTCTCAGCCTTCGACCCAGCGCGGCTCGACCAGGGTGATGCGGGGTCCGGCACCCTCGATCTGCAGCAGGCGCACCAGCTCCGCGACGGCGATCTCGCTGACCTCGATCCGTCGCGGGTCGATCTGCGGCACGGCGGCCAGCAGCGGGCTGACGTCGACCAGGTCCTCGCCGCTGAGGGCGATCAGCAGCCGGGTCTCGTCCACCAGCGCCCCGGTGGCGGCCATCGCGAACAGCGCCTGACGCACCCCGGTGATCCCGAACAGGGCGGTGCGCTGGTTGGGCAGGGTGAGGCGCAGAGCCCGCTCGGGCACCCCGGAGAGCGCCTCGTGGTCGAGCACGACCTCCAGCTCGCACTCCCCCGCGCTGTCCTCGACGCCGGCCAGGAAGCGGGAGACGTCGTTGCGACGGCGCTTGCGGTCCGGGGAGCCGAACAGCAGCAGGCGGTCGCATCCCTCCTCGACGGCGCGGGCGACCACCATGCGGCCGAGCATCTCGAAGTCGAGGTCGACGACGGATCCCTGGGGGAACTCCTCCGGTTTGCCGATGGTCACGAAGGGCAGCCCGGACTCGATGACGGGGGCGACGCGCTCGTCCTGCCGGTCCAGCTCCATGAGGATCAGCGCCTCGCACACGCCGGTCCGCACGACCCGTCGAATGCCGCGTGCCCCTTCCTGGGCGGTGACCAGCAGGATGTCGTAGCCGTGGCGCTGGGCCTCGCGGGCGATGGCGCCGATGAAGACCATCAGCACGCCGTCGTCGGAGTCGGCCTCGGGGACCATCAGCCCGATCACGCCGCTGCGCTGCGAGCGCAGGGTGCGGGCGCCGGAGTTGGGGTGGTAGCCGAGCTTGTCGATGGCGTCCTCGACCCGGGCACGGGTGGCCTCGGAGATGGGGCGGGAGCCGGTCAGCACGTAGCTGACGGTGGACTGCGAGACGCCGGCCAGGCGTGCGACGTCCAGGCTCGTCGGCGGCTTCTTCCGCTCGGCCCTGCTGACGGCCATGGCTCCCTCCCCGTCCCCGGTGCTGCTCTACGTGGTGGTCAGCCCCGAGACGCCAGTCTTCCATGTCGACAGTGCCCGGCTGCGTCCGTCCACGAGATCGAGATCGCGTGCCGCGGCGAGCGCCTCGTCGAGCACCTCGGCCAGCAGCACCCGGCGGCCGGTCTCGGCCGAGCGGACCGCGGCCTCGACGATCGCCTGGGTCCAGACGTTGCCATGGACCTCCGAGTCCGGGACGGGGCCGCCGCGCAGGGAGGCGCAGAACTCGGCCAGCGAGGCGTCCAGCTCCCAGCGGGCCTCGGGGGCGGGGTCACGGCCGGGGGCCTGCTCGCCGTCCTCGGGCCGGGCCGTCGGCGGCTCCTCCCCGTCCCAATGGACGGTGCCGCGCGCGCAGCTGACCCGCCAGTCGCCGTTCCAGCTGGTCTCGGCCCCGGGAGCGGCCCAGGATCCGGAGTAGGTGTGGACGGCGCCGCTGTCGTACGTGATCGTCACGGTGGCGGCCGCGTCCCCGGCGTACCAGCTCCAGGCGGGGTTGTAGGAGGTGGCGGTGACGGCGACGGGGTCGCCGTCGATCAGGATGCGCCCGGCGTCGAAGGCGTGGATCGCCATGTCCACGATCAACGGGTGCTCCATCTCGTCGCGGAAGCCGCCGAAGCGGGGCGCCTTGTAGAAGCGGGTGTCGACGATGCCGGCGCCGCCGAGCTCGTCGGCCAGGCGTCGCGTCTCGTGGAGGTGGGCGTTGTTCCGTCGCGACTGGGAGACCATGAACAGCCTCCCGGTGCTCTCGGCGTGCCCGGCCAGGGACACGGCTTCGGCAAGGGTCGCCGCGCAGGGCTTCTCCCCCAGCACCGGGTAGCCGGCGTGCAGGGCGTCGGCCGTGACGGCGTGGTGGGCGGCGGGGATCGTCACGTCGATGACGGCTTCGGCCGAGGCCTGTCGCGCGACGGTGACCGCGTCGGTGCCGGTGCGGACGACCGCCCGACGGTCCTCGGGGACGAGGTCGGCGACCGCGCGCTCGGCGGCCCCGTCGATCACGTCGATCACCCCCACCAGCACCGCGGCGTCGCTGCTGAGCACGGTGCGGATCCACGTCTTCCCCATGCCGCCGGCACCGACGACGACGACCGGGACGGGGCCGGCGGGGTGCGCGGCGACGACGGACTGCGCGCTGGCGACGGACTGCGGAGCGCTGACGGGGCGCTGCGTCCGGCTCATGCGCCCTTCCCCGCTGCGGCCGCGTCGCCCACGCCCTGTCCGGTCGCGCCGGTGACGAACCAGTCCGTCTCGTAGCGGTCCAGGAAGGGCACCGCGCGGTCGGCGACCGCGGGGCGGGCCCAGCTGACGCCGTTGGCGATGACGCGGCGCACATCGCGGTGCTGGTAGACGGGATAGTCCTGGTCCCCGGGGCTGAAGTAGAAGATCTTGCCCTTGCCGCGGCGGAAGGTGCATCCGGAGCGGAACACCTCTCCCCCGCTGAAGGAGGAGACGAACACCAGCTCGTCGGGCACGGGGATGTCGAAGTGCTCCCCGTACATCTCCTGCTCGTCGATGATGATCGGGTGTGGGATCCCCTCGGCGATGGGGTGGGAGGGGTTCACGGTCCACACCAGCTCGCGGTCGGCCTCGTTGCGCCAGCGCAGGGTGCAGGTGGTGCCCATCAGCCGGGTGAAGGGCTTGGACCAGTGCCCGGAGTGCAGCACCACCAGGCCCATCCCGGCCAGCACGTGCTGCTGGACGCGCTCGGCGACCTCGTCGGAGACCTCGTCGTGGGCCATGTGGCCCCACCAGGTGAGCACGTCGGTCTCGGCCAGGACCTCCTCGCTCAGCCCGTGCTCGGGGTCATCGAGCAGGGCGATGCGGGTGGTGACCTCCGTCCCGAGATTGTCTGTGATCGCCGCCCGGATGGCGGCGTGCATCCCGTCGGGGTAGTTCTCGCGCACGCGCTGGTCGCGCTGCTCGTGGCGGTTCTCCCCCCAGACGGTCACGCGCAGCGGCGCGGCGGTGGAGCCGGACGCGCCGGGGGTGGTGGGGGTGGTGGGGGTGGTGGGCGTCGTAGGCGTCGTCGTCATGGAGATGGTCCTTTCGCGGGGGTGCTGGGCGAGCGGGGTCTGCCCGTCGACGGTCATGCGGCCGTCGCTCGGGTGGTCGGACGGGGTCATTTCACGGCCCCGCCGGTGGCGCCGGCGGCGACGTACTTCTGGGCGATGATCATGAGGATCACGGCGGGAAGGGAGGAGAGCACGGCCGTGGACATCACGGCGCTCCAGTCGGTGTCGTTGGTGCCGATGTAGGTGTACAGCCCCAGCGTCACCGGGCGGATGGTCTCCCCGGTGGTCAGCGTCAGCGCCATGAGGAAGTCGCTCCAGGCGAACAGGAACGAGAAGATCCCTGCGGTGATCAGGGAGTTCTTCGAGACCGGCAGGACGATCGACCAGAAGGCGCGCACATGCCCGCAGCCGTCGACCCGGGCGGCCTCGACGATGGAGGTCTCGAAGGTCTCGAGATAGGCGCGCATGATGAGGATTGCGAAGGGGATGCCCTGGGAGGCGTCGGCGAGGATCAGCCCGGGGATCGAGTTGATCAGCCCCAGAGGCGTGTACACGGTGTACAGCGCGTTGGCGATGACGATGCCGGGGATCATCTGGCTGATCAGCACGACAAAGAGGAGCACAGCAGTCCCCCGTATCCTGAACTGGGCCAGCGCGTAGGCGCAGGGGGCGGCGATCGCCACGGACAGCACGCAGGCGCCGATCGCGACGATCAGCGAGGTGATGAGGTTCTGGCCCTGGTCGGCGATGGCGCGGGAGTAGCCGGAGAAGTCCGGATTCAGCGGCAGCCATTGGGTGTTCAGGCTGTTGCCCGCCGGGGCCAGGGAGGCGTTGACCATCCAGTAGACGGGGAACAGCATGATCGCGACCAGGACGATGCCGATCACGGTGTGGATCCACGCGCGGCCGGGACGCGGTCGACGCGGGGTCGGGGCCGGGGCCGGGGCGATCGGGCCGCCGGTGGTGGCGGTGGTGGCGGTGCTCATCGCGGTCATCCGTTCTTCGCGGCGCGGGCGTTGGCGCGCAGGTAGACGAGGCTGAAGGCCAGGGCGATCAGGATCAGGATGTTGCTCAGCGCGGCGCCCTGGCCGAAGTCGAACTCGATGAAGCTCATCTCGTAGCTGCGGGTGGCGAGGGTCTGGGTGGCGTTGGCGGGACCACCGCCGGTGAGCCCGATGATGAGGTCGAGGACCTTGATCGTGTAGATCACCCCGAGCAGCAGCACCACGGAGACCACCGGGCGCAGCATCGGCAGCGTGATGTGCCAGAAGGACTTCCAGCCGGTGGCGCCGTCGAGCTGGCCGGCCTCGTAGAGCTCGTCGGGGATGGATTGCAGCCCGCTGTACAGCAGCACCACGTTGAAGGGGATGCCCAGCCAGATGTTCACGATGATCACGGCGACCAGCGCGGTCGAGGAGCTGACCAGCCAGGGGATCGGATCGGAGATCAGTCCGACGCCCTCCAGGAAGCGGTTCAACGCGCCGTTGTCCTGCTCGAGGATCCAGCGCCACACGGCGGCCGAGACGATCATCGGCAGCAGCCAGGGCAGCAGCAGGAGCGAGCGCAGGAACCCCGACAGCGGGAACTTCTTGCGGAAGTAGAGGGCCAGGGCCATGCCGATCACGAACTGGCCGATGATCGAGCCGATCGTGAACAACCCGGTGTTGCCCAGAGCCCGCAGGAAGATCGGATCGGAGAAGGTTGCGGTGTAGTTGGCCAGGCCCACGAAGGGCGCCTTGCCGTTGAAGAAGGTCGCGAAGTCGTAGTCCTGGAAGCTCATCACGACGTTCTTCAGGATCGGGTAGCCGAAGAAGGCGATCATGTAGAGCGCGGCCGGGGCGATGAAGGCGTAGCGGACCAGGAGGTCGCCGCGGCGGGCCCGGCGGCGGGCGGCCGAGCCGGGGCCGGCGGCCCGGGCGACGGGCTGGGTGGCGGTGGTGGTCATGTCGGCTCCTTCGTCAGCTCGCGGTCCGGGACGCGTCGACGGTCCGAGCGGCTTCGTCGAACGCCTCGGCCGGGTCGGTGTCGTCGACGAGGACCCGCTGGTTGGCGGTGTAGATGGCCTTGGCGGTGCGCGGCCAGTCGGGGCCGAGCTGGGCGGTGCGGGAGCGGGCGGTGGAGACCTGGTCGACGAAGGTGGACAGCTCCGGATGCTCGCCGGCGAACTGCTCGGCGGCCGCGGCGTCGCCGGGGATGGTGGAGCGCTCGCCCGCCATGTACAGCTGGTTCTCGGGGGCGACGAACGCCTTCAGCAGGGCGGCGGCCTTCTTCTGCTTCTCCTCGTCCCCGGTGATCGGGACGGTCCACACCTCGCCCCCGAGCGGCGCGACCGGGTCGGTGCCGGCCTCGGGCACGGGGATGGTGACCACGTCCCAGTCCAGGTCGGGGGTGTCCGCCTCGAGTCCGGCGATGTTCCAGGGGCCGTTGACGACCATGGCGACGTTGCCGGCCTTGAACTGGTCGATCACGTCGCCCTGGCCCCAGTTGACGACGGAGCGGGAGACGAGCCCCTCGCGCACGAGGTCGGACCAGAACCGGCTGGCGCCGATGACGCCGTCGCCGTCGAGGTCGGTCTCATCGCCCCCGTTGGTCCACATGAAGGGCAGGAACTGCCAGGTGCCCTCGTAGCTGGCGATGGCGGAGAAGGCCAGGCCGTACCGCGTCGGGGTGGTCAGAGCTGCGGCGGCGTCGTGCAGCTCGTCCCAGGTGGTCGGGGGTGCGACGCCGGCCTCCTCGAGGGCGGCGGCATCGTAGAACAGGGCGATGGTGTTCACGGTGGGGGCGATGCCGTACAGCGTCCCGTCGTACATGCCGAGGTCGGCGACCGGATCGGTGAACCCCTCGGTGGTGATCCCGTACTGCCCAAGCGGGGCCAGGGCGCCCGAGGCCGCGACCTGCTGGACGTTGGGGTTGTCGAGCATCAGCAGGTCCGGCAGCGTGCGCGAGGACCCCATCTGCAGCACCTTCGCGATCAGCTGGTCGCCGGGGACCTTCTCGCGGGAGAAGGTGAGCCCCAGCTCCTCGGCGCACTGGGAGAAGGTGCCGTTGATCGCGACGTCGTCCGCCGGGGTGTTGTAGTAGTCGACGATCCGGATGTCGTTCGGGCCGCCGTTGCCGACATCCGGGCCGCATCCGGCCAGGCTCAGCAGCCCGGGGACGGCGAGGGCGCCGAGGCCGAGGGCCCGGCGGCTGACGGAGCGATGATTCGTGGGGCGCGGAAGCCCGGAGCGGTCACTCTCGGGCGGGGACGGCCTCGGGGTGGGGGCCATGGTTATCCTGCTACCTCTGTCTCATGTCTCGATCTCCCAGTGTCGATTCGTATCGATCGAGAGATGTCTCGGCGGGGTGGCGATCAGCGGGGTGGGGCCGAGACGATCCGCGATGCCGACTCTGGCGCGGACCGCTCACGGCGGTGTCGGCCATCATCGCGCAGGTTCTGCACGCACGCAAGCCTGTGGCGACGGTTCTCGAGACCCATCGGTGGCCCGACGTGCGATCACCGAGACGTCACCACTGGCCAGCGGATTGCGCGCCAGCGGTTCTCATCATCGATACGAATCAACACTGCTGACCCGGAACGCATCACGAGCGATGCGCCGGGGTGCGCCGACGCGGAGCACCTGGCGGTGGAACGGGCGAGCGCGCCCGCTCAGTGGAACGGACACGCGTGTGCTCATACGAGGAGTCTCCCTGGGGCGTGGCCCCATGCGTCCCACCATCCACCGACCGTGCAGTAGCTCGCACCGGACCGCGTCGGCCGTGGCTGGAGGGTCCCCTGCCGACGCCCCGGTGCTAGCGTGCCGGGGTGACCGCCTCGGATTCCCGCTCCCCCGTCTCGTCCGCCCCCGACGTCCCGGAGGCCCGCGGCAGCGCACCGGACGGCTTCGACCGCGAGCAGTACATCGAGCTGCAGTCGCGCCACATCCATGAGCGCCGTCGGCAGATCGGCGGGAAGCTCTATCTGGAGATGGGTGGGAAGCTCTTCGACGACCACCATGCCTCCCGCGTGCTGCCGGGCTTCACGCCGGACAACAAGATCGCGATGCTCGAGCGGCTCAAGGACGAGCTGGAGATCATGGTGTGCCTGAACGCCAAGGACCTCGAACGGCAGAAGGTGCGCGCCGATCTGGGCATCACCTACGAGGACGACGTGCTGCGGCTGATCGACGTGTTCCGCGAGCACGGCTTCCTGGTCGAGAACGTGGTCATCACCCAGCTCGAGGATTCCAACCATGTGGCGCTGGCCTTCAAGGAGCGGCTGGAACGACTGGGGATGTCCGTCGCCCGCCACGGCGTGATCCCCGGCTACCCCCAGGACACGGCCCGGATCGTCTCCGAGCAGGGCTTCGGGGCCAACGAGCACTCCGAGACCTCGCGGGACCTGATCGTGGTCACCGCCCCGGGGCCGGGCTCGGGCAAGCTCGCCACCTGCCTCTCGCAGATCTACCACGACCATGCGCGCGGGACCCGTTCGGGGTACGCCAAGTTCGAGACCTTCCCGATCTGGAACCTGCCGCTGGAGCACCCGGTGAACCTCGCCTACGAGTCGGCGACGGCGGACCTGGACGACATCAACCTCATCGACCCCTTCCATCTCGCGGCCTACGGCGAGCAGGTCACCAGCTACAACCGGGACGTCGAGGTGTTCCCGCTGCTGCGCACCCTGCTGGAGCGGCTGACGGGCACCTCGCCCTACTCCTCCCCCACCGACATGGGCGTGAACATGGCCGGGAACTGCATCGTCGACGACGAGGTGTGCCGTGAAGCGGCCCGCCAGGAGATCATCCGGCGCTTCTACAAGGCCGCGGTCGACGAGCGGATCGGCGACCACGACGACGTCGTCTCCCAGCGGGTCGCGATGGTGATGTCCAAGGCCGGCTGCACGGTCGAGGACCGTGCCGTCGTCGGCCCCGCGCTCGAGGTCGAGGAGCGCACCGGGGAGCCCGGCTCGGCGATCCAGCTGGCCGACGGCACGATCATCACCGGCAAGACCTCCCCGCTGCTGGGCTGCTCGGCGGCGATGCTGCTGAATGCCCTGAAGCACCTGGCCGGCATCGACGATGACGTCCACCTGCTCTCCCCCGCCGCGATCGAGCCGATCCAGACCCTGAAGACCGAGCGGCTGGGCTCGCGCAACCCGCGCCTGCACACCGACGAGGTGCTCATCGCCCTGTCGGTCTCGGCCGCCTCGGCCGATCACGCCCGGCGCGCCCTGGACGAGCTGCGCAACCTCGCCGGCCGCGACGTCCACACCACCACGATCCTGGGCACGGTCGACGAGGGGATCTTCCGCAACCTGGGGATCTCGGTGACCTCGGAGCCGCGCTTCCAGCGCCGCTCGCTGTACCACAAGCGCTGAGGTCGACGACGGGCCGACGGCGCCGGCTCAGCTGCGTAGCGGGCTGCGGCACATCCCGGACCTCGCCGGGGCCGCCGGCACCGGGCCGACGACCCCGTGTTCTCAGGACAGCGAGACCAGCGCCTGGACCGGCGCGTGGTCCGAGGGCCAGCGGCCGTCCTGACCGGTCGAGACGTTGATCGCGGCCTCGTGGGTGGTGACGTCCTCGGTGCTGAGGATCCAGTCGATGCGCCGTGCTCCCTCCTCGGGCTCCTCGTAGCCGAGGAAGGTGCCCCAGGCAGGGGTGAGCTGCTCGGCGGCGGTCTCCCAGGTGTCGACCGTCGGCCCGTCGGTGACCAGGGTGGCGTAGGCCTCGGAGTCCTCGGCCGGCGAGTTGAAGTCACCGGTGACGATCGTGGGCAGCCCGTCGAGCTCCCCACCCTCGAGGAGGTCCACCATCGCCTGGGCGCTCTTGACCCGGGAGGGCTCGGACTGGTGGTCGAAGTGGGTGTTGATCGCCGCGAACTCGGTGTCGGTCTCCCGGTCGTGCAGCCGGGCCCAGATGATCATGCGGCTGATCTCGTTGCCCCAGGTGGCCGAGCCGATCATGTCGGGGGTGTCGGAGAGCCAGAACTGGTCCCAGGCCAGCAGCTCGAAGCGGGTGGCGTCGTAGAACAGCGGGGAGTACTCGTCCTGGCTGCCGCCGTGACGCCCGTAGCCGACGAATTCGTGGTCCGGCAGCGCCTCCTGGATGGCGGAGAGCTGGTCGAACTTGCACTCCTGGACGCCGAGGACGGTGGGCTGCTCGCGCTCGAGCAGGTCGATGACGAGCGGCCGACGGTCCGGCCAGTGGTCGGGCTCCCCGCTCTCGGTGTCGCTGACGCGCTCCAGGCGGATGTTGAACGCCATCACATGCAGGCGGTCCTCGGTCGCGGGGCCGATCAGGGGGCCGTCGGTCGAGGCGGGCTCGGCGGCCTCGGGCTTCGCTGGGGCGGAGGTCGCGGGGAGGGTGACCGCGGCGGTGACGCCGACGGCGGCGACGCCGAGGCCGGCGAGGAGGTGACGGCGGTCGAGGGCGAGGGCCATGGTGGTCTCCTGGGGATCGGGAACGGCAACCACCACGACCGTATGAAGCCACGACCGGACCAAACGGACATGCCACCGGGCCGACGGCGAGTGTTCACGCAGTCGGCATCGTCCCGCCACCGACGGGTCGGCAGATCAGGCCGGGACGCGCATCAGGCCAGGGCGAGGACCTCGAGCCGATTGCCGAAGGGGTCCCGAGCGTGGAAGCGCAGGTACCCCTCGAAGCTGGTGCGCTCGGCCCAGGGCACCTCGCCGCCGACGGATTCGATCCGTCCGGCCATCGCCGTCAGCTCGTCGGAGGAATCGACCACGAGCGCCGGTCTGGAGGCGACCGCGACCTCCGACGTCGCGATCGCGACAGCCGTGCTCGCCGAGGAGCAGGAGCGGCTCGGGGTGTGAGTCGCTGAGGGTCGAGCGTCGTCAGGCAGAGCGGTGCGTGGGTCGGTAGGTGCGTCCGATGCTCCGCTGCGCACCGGCGATGGGCCCGACCAGCTCCCAGTCGTAGCGGAGACCTCCGGGGACGTCGAAGATGCGGGTGCCGTCGCCCAGGAAGACCGGGGCGACGAAGACCTGCAGCTCGTCGACCAGGTCGTGCGCGAGCGCCTGACGAGCGAGGTCGGCGCTGATGATCTGCAGATCCTTGCCGGCAGCGGCGTCCTTCCCCCGGCGGATCGCCTCCCGGATGTCGCAGTTCAGGGGGACGATTCCCGGCCCGTCGGTGCCCGGAGCGATGACACGGGGATCGTCCGCGAGCTCCTCCGGACGATGGGTCAGGACGAACTCGATGCCGCTCCAGGCTCCGCCGTAGGCCTCGGAGGTCAGCTCGTCGCGCTCGCTCGCCTGCGCGAGCGCCGCGTCGTAGCCGCGGCGACCCGACAGGATCGCTCCGACGGCACGGGCGAGCTGCTCCGTGTCGCCGCCGTCGATCTCCTCGGCGGCGGACAGCCAGCTCATGTCGTGGTCGGGGCCGGTGATGAATCCGTCGAGGGAACAGGTGAATCCCCAGGCGACCTTGGTCATGGTTCCTCGTCTCCTGCTGACCGCGGGAGGGTGCGGCAGCATGCTGTGGTGGTGGGTGTCCGGGGCGTCGCGCCCCGCGGGGAGTCATAGCGGCCCCAGCACATCGTGCCGGTCGGCGTTCAGCGCGAGGGTGTCCAGCACGGTCAGCAGCTGACGTTCCTCGAAGGCGAGATGGCTCTCCATGATCGCCGCGATCCCCTCGAGGTGCTGGTCGTCGCGCCGTCATCCCAGCGCGTGCAGGCTGAGAGCGGCGAGGAAGCCGAGGGTGGCGAGCAGTCCGGAGTACAACGAGTCCTCTGCGAAGGCCTCGGGGATCATGGTGTCGGTGATCATCGCGAGGATCGCTCCAGCGGCCAGGGCGTTGACGGCCGCGAGAGTCTCGGGAGGGGCACCGTCCAGCAGCAGGTACCCGCCCAACGCCGCCACCCCCGAGGCCAGGGCGATCGCACCCCAGATCCCGAACACGTAGGCGCCGCTGCGGCCGGCGCGCTTCCAGCCGGCGCTGCTGGAAAGCCCCTCGGGCACGTTGGAGATGAACACCGCGGCGAACATCGGAACGCTGAGTCCTCCGCCGGTGAGAATGCTCAGCCCCAGAACCATCGATTCGGGGACGCCGTCCAGCAGCGCGCCGATCGCGATCGCTCCCCCGCTGCTCGCCTTCTCGTCCTGGCGAGGCTGCTGGTCGCCGGAGCGTTTGCGATGGCGGGCGCCGTAGCGCGCCAGCAGGACGTTCAGTCCGACGTAGATGACCGCCCCGGCAAGGAAGCCTCCGGCGGTGGCCCCGAGTCCCCCGAGGGCCATCGCCTCGTCGACGAGTTCGAAGGTCAGTGCGGAGATCAGCACCCCGGCGCCGAAGGCCATGATCCCGGCGACCACGGTCGCGGGAATCTTCACGAACCAAGCGATCGCACTGCCCAGCAGCAGCGCGCCGCCGGCGATGAGTCCGGCGAGCAGTGCCAGGAGCCCGGGTGTCATCTCGTCTCCTCCATCTCGGTCCCCCTCCTATGAGTCCGACGATAGCCGTCCCTGTTCACGTCGTCCTCTCCCCGGCATCAGCCGTGGGGCACGACTGCTCGATGTCGATCCGGCCGCAGTCAGCCGCGCAGGCTCTCCGGCAGCAGCTCCCGATGCGCAGCGAACAGCTCCTCGGTCATGGCTCGGGCGTCTTCCAGGGTCACCTGCGCCGCGGTCAGCGGGTCCAGCGCCACGGCGTGGTGGACGTTCTCGCGGTTGCCGGTCAGTGCGGCCCGGACGGCGAGGGTCTGGACGCCCACGTTGGTGCGGTTCAGGGCGGCCAGCTGCAGCGGCAGCTCCCCGATCGCGGTGGGCTGGACGCCGCTCGCGTCGACCAGGCACGGCACCTCGACGCAGGCGTCGGCCGGGAGGTTGGTGATCAGTGCGCCGCCATTGGGCACGTTGCCGTGCACGACGGACGGCGTGCCGGTGACGATCGAGTTGATGATCATCGCGCCGTATTCGACCGAGGGGGTGAGCTCGTCCTTCAACCGCTGCAGCTGGGCGTCGATGTCGCCCTGGTCATCGTGGGCGGCGCAGATCTCGTAGTAGTCCCAGCGCTCGGGGATGTACTCCTCGGTGAGTTCGGGGGTCTTGCGGAAATAGGGGAGGTACTCCGAGGCGTGGTGGCTGGACTCGGTCTCGAAGTACCCGAAGTGGTTCATCAGCGCGGTGCGCACCTGTTCGTTGCCGCCCTCGTACGTGCTGGCCGCCTGGGCGGCCTCGCTGTGGTCCCCCTCGTCCCCGGCGAGGTCGGTGCCGCCGCGGCCGCGCTGGTGGCGCTCGGCCATGACCTCACGCAGGCGCGGATAGAGGTCCTCCCGGCCGCGGGAGAACTCCAGCACCCAGGCCTGGTGGTTGATGCCGGCGCAGCGGTAGCGCACCTCGTCGTAGGGCACGTCCAGGCTGCGGGCGAGCATGCGGGTGGTGCCCTGCACGCTGTGGCACAGGCCCACGCAGGACAGCCCTCGGGCGTTGAGGTAAGCGGTGGCCATCGCCATGGGGTTGGCGTAGTTGATGAACTGGGCGCGCGGGCACACCTCGAGAGCGTCGTCGATGATCGCGTCGTACGCATTCACCGAGCGCAGGAAGCGGAACACGCCTCCGGGGCCGACGGTGTCGCCGACGGCCTGGTCGATCCCGTACTTCCGGGGGATCTTGACGTCGTGCGCGTAGGACTCGACCCCGCCCACCTGGAAGGTGATGATGACGATGTCGGCGCCGTCCAGCGCCGCGCGGCGGTCGGTGGTCTCCTCGACGGTGACCGGGAACCCGTGATGGTCGACGAGCTCGCGGGTCGCGCTCGCGACCGGTCCGAGCTTGTCAGGGTTGATGTCCATCAGGGTCAGCGTCGCCTCGCGCAGGGCGGGGAAGCTGAGGATGTCGCCGATCAGGCGGAAGGGGAACACGAAGCCGCCGGCTCCGATGATGGTGATCTTGGGGCGGGTGAGGAAGGGCGTGGTGGTCATGGCTCCACGCTAGGGACGCCGGAGCGCGGAGGTCTCGCCCGATTCTGCGCTCTTCGTCCAGGATCCTTCGATGGCGGCTTACGCTGAACCGATGACATCGCTGTCCGATGCGCACCCGCCACCGCCCTCCGAGGTGGAGACGATGGCGCCCGCGCTGTGGTGCCGCCGCGGTGATCCGCCGCGCATGCAGTCGATGCATCGACATGACGATCTCGAGATCAATGCGGTGCTGCGCGGCGAGCTGCGCTATGTGTTCGCCGGGCGCCCGTTCGTGGTGCGCGAGGGGCAGATCGCCCTGTTCTGGGCGGCGCAGCCGCACGGCCTGGTGGACTCCCGCGCCGGGGACGTGTGCTGGATGCACGTGCCGATCCCGACTCTGCTGGGCTGGAACCTGCCGGAGGCGGAGATGAGCGCCCTGCTGCGCCCGCAGCCGCTGGTCACCGACTCGCAGCTGGTGCGCTCACGCATCGAGTCGATGATGCCGTCGTGGTTGACGGAATACGAGGACGACGACGCGTCCGCCCTGGTGCTGCTGGAGATCCGGGCGACGGTGCGCCGCGCCCTGCGCGCCGCGCTGGCCGACGGGACGGTCCGCTCCCCCTTCGCCGGTGTCGAGGAGGGATCGTTCCGGGCCGACGGGGCCCGCCGGGTGCCGGAGGAGTCGATCGCCCACACCATGACCATGGCCCAATTCGTCATCGAGCGCTTTCGCGAGCCGCTGCGCGTCGAGGACGTCGCCGCCGCGGCGCACCTGACGCCCTCGCATGCGATGACCGTGTTCCGCCGGACGGTGGGCGCGACGATCGGTGAGTACCTCACGATGTGCCGGGTGGCCGAGGCACAGCGCCTGCTGATGACCACGTCGGCGGGGATGCCGGAGGTCGCCGAGCGCAGCGGCTTCGGCTCGCTCAGCAGCTACTACGCGCACGTGACCGTAGCCTGTGGGATGGCGCCGCGGCAGTACCGGCAGCGGATCGGGTGAACGGGCGGCGGGGTGATCAGTCCTCGACGGTGCGGATCACCCGCGCCGGGGAACCGACGACGAGCGCCCGGGCCGGCACATCCTTGGTCACCACGGAGGCGGCGGCGACCACAGCGTCCTCGCCGATCGTGACTCCGGGCAGGATGGTCACGTTCGCGCCGATCCACACGTTGCGTCCGATCACCACACGGCCGGGATGCATGTCGCCGCGGCGGCTGGGGGCGAGGTCGTGGTTCAGCGTGGCGATGAGGGTGTTGTGCCCGATGAGGCAGTCGTCGCCGATCTCGACCCCGCCCTGGTCCTGGAACCGGCAGCCGGCGTTGAGGAACACGCGCTTGCCGAGGTGGATGTTCTTGCCGAAGTCGGAGGTCAGCGGCGGGAACAGGGTGACGGTCTCGTCGATCTCCGTCCCGGTCAGCTCGGCCAGCAGCTCTCGGACGCGAACGGGCTCGTGGTAGCTGCCGTTCAGCTCGCCGGTGATCCGCAGCGCTTCCTGGCTGGTCTCGTGCATCACGGCGTGCAGCGGGGAGTCGGCGGAGATTCGTTCGCCGGAGTTCAGGGCCTCCAGCAGATCGGTGAGGCTCATGCGTCCTCCCCTCGACGCAGCACCACGAGCTGGGGGACGAAGCGCTGACAGGTCTCGCCGTCCTGGTTCAGAGTCAGGCATTCCATGGTGACGATGCCGCGATCCGGTCGCGAGCGGGAGGGTCTGATCTCCCGGATCGTCGAGACGACGTGCAGCACGTCGGTGGGGCGGGTCGGGCGTGGCCAGGCGATCTCCCCACCGGCGCCGATCACGCCGTTGCCGATCGGCACGCTGTCCACGAGCAGACGCATGGTGATCGAGGCCGTGTGCCAGCCGCTCGCGGCGAGCCCTCCGAAGAAGGACGACTCCGCCTCGGAGGCGTCGAGGTGGAAGGGCTGCGGGTCGAATTCGCGGGCGTACTCGATGATCTGCGCCTCGTCCAGGGCGTGCTCGCCGCTGCGGAACTCGTCGCCGACGGCGAGGTCCTCGAGGGAGAGCCGGGTCTGCACGGTCACAAGTCCTCCGGGGTCCGGTGGTGCAGGGGTAGGTCCGCTCCATCATCTCCCGGATCAGCGGCCGACGGGCGCCGGAGCCCCCGTCCAGGGGTGCCCGGGGAGGGGACCCATGGCGAGGGCGCCCCTCAGGACCGGGTGATCAGGACCCGCCGTGGTTCGCGGTCGACGAAAGACCGGCGGAGCGCCGGCGGTCCCGCGCGGACCACTCCGGCAGCGGCTACCGTGCTCCCGTGGCTGCTCCTCACCGTCTGCGCTCCTGGTCCCTCCGTCTGCTGGTCGCGCTGCTCGCGCTCGTGCTGGTGGCGGTGATCGGCCTCGTGACCTGGAGCCGGATCGGTGTGATGGAGGCCGAGGAGAACCCGCTGCACGGGGTCCTGCAGGATCCGGAGATCGACGTCTCGGAGACCTCGAGTGCGATGGTTCTGCATCCCGCCGACGCGGACTCCACGCCCGTCGGCCTGGTCTTCTACCCCGGGGCGAAGGTGGAGGCAGAGGCGTACGCGGCCCGGCTGGCGCCGCTGGTGACCGAGCAGGACATGACGGTGGTGATCGTGCGGCCGTGGCTGCACCTGGCGCTGCTGGATCGGCGTGGCCCGGAGACCTTCACCGACGAGGCTCCCGAGGTCGGGTCCTGGATGGTCGGCGGGCACTCCCTGGGCGGGGTGCGGGCCTGCCAGCTCGCGCCCGAGGCCGAGGCGCTGATCCTGTTCGGCTCCTACTGCTCGAACGATCTCTCGGAATCCGGCCCGCCGGTCCTGAGCCTGGCCGGCAGCGAGGACGGTCTGTCCACGCCGGCCAAGATCGCCGATGCCCGCGGCAACCTGCCGGAGGACGCCTTCATGGTCGAGATCGACGGGGCCAGCCACGCCAGCTTCGGCGACTACGGGAGCCAGGACGGGGACGGAACGCCGCTGATCTCCGACGCGGCCATGGATCTCGCGGTCACGGAGTCGGTGGCGGAGTTCGTGGGCACCGAAGGGGTCGGCTCTCGCTGAGCTCCGGGGGCCTCAACGGCTGATCCACGCCCTCGGATGGCACCCCTGCGGTGAACAGCGCGACGGGGCGTCCACCGTGCGGTGGACGCCCCGTCGCATCATCGGGTGAGACCGTCAGCCCTCGAGGTTCTCGACCGCGTAGTCGGCCTGTTCCTGGGTGAACTGGTCCCCGTACTCGGAGGACAGCTGATCGCGGATCGCGTCCGGCGACATGTCCATCGTGTCGCGATAGGACTCGGCACTGGCCAGAGCGTTCGCGTTCCAGTCCGCCTCGATGGTGTCGATCGCGTACTGGGCCTGATCCGCGGTGAACTGCTCGCCGTACTCGGAGGTGAGCTGGTCGTAGATGCCCGCCTTGGACATGTGCATCGTCTCCGAGTAGCTCTCGGCCGACGCGAGCGCGTTCTCGTTCCAGTCCGCGTCGACGTTGTCCACCGCGTACTGGGCGGCCTCATCGGAGAACTGGTCGGCGTACTCCGACGTGAGCTGCTCGAACAGCCCCTTCTTGGACATGTGCATCATGTCCGAGTAGCTCTGGGCGCTGTTCAGCGCAGAGGTGTACTCGGCGGGGACGTCGTCCTCGGCCGGGGCTTCCTCAGCGGCGGGCTCCTCCTCGGCGGGGGCCTCCTCCGCTGCCGGTTCGTCCGCGGCAGCGGACTTCTCCACCGCGGGCTCCTCGGCCGCGGCGTCCTCTGCGGGTGCCTCGGCATCGGCGGCCTCGTTCTCGGCCGGCTCGGCGGCCGCGGTCTCGGACGACTCTGCGTCGTCGCCGCCGCCGGAGAAGACCAGGGCGGAGCAGCCGGCGATGAGGAGGACGAGCAGGATGATGCAGCCGCAGCCGGCGGCGATCAGGCCCTTCTTCTTCCCGCTCTTGGCGGGAGGGGTCGGCGGGACACCGGGTGCGCCGCTGTTCGCAGCGCCGTACGGGGTCGCGCCGAAGTTCGGCGCGGAGGGCAGATCCGAGGAACCCGGATCCTGGGGCGAGGGCGAGGTGCTGTTCACAGCTGCACTCCATTCTGAGGGCGAGACGTCGTTCCCTGGGCACAGGGGTGCCAGGGCTACTGCTGAGAGGTCAGGCCCGCTGCGGGTGCGTGAGCTCCATGGCGCAGAATCTGCGAGGAGCATCGGCATCCGATCGGTGATCGGAGGGGAAAAGCTGCCGGTTGAGGCCTTCATGAGAAGACTACGGAAGGGGTCCGACGAACGAGGCCGTTTCACCTTCAATCAGGTGTATGCAACGCGTCACGCCCGGTCGTCGGGGACCTTCACCGAGCATCTCGGGTCGATCACCCCGACCGTCCTGCGCCGAGGGCCACCGGGAGAACATCACACGGGAGCCTGAGGACCCATCGTTCGCGAGGTCCGTCCAATCTGCTGGTCGGATAAAGCAGATCCTCGATCGCGACCTTCGCCAGCGCCGCGATCCTCACTGCGGGTCCACGGCATCCGTCTCGTGCAGCCCACGGTGCTCGTGCCGCGACTCGCCGCCGGCCTGCTGTTCCGGACCCCGTGGTCCTCTCGTCCGTGCGCCGTGGCGTTCGTGTTCGTCCTTCTCGGTGCGCTGCGCCTCCCGATCCTGGACGCCGCACAGCTCTCATCGGCCGGACCAGGAAGATCGCGACCGCATGCCACGCCCGATCCGTCAATCCGAGCTGTTGGCCCTGTCGGCGGGCCTGGACACGCGTGCTCTACTGGTCAGATGAACACTCTCTCCTCGACCCGCCGCCGGATGACCCGTGACGAGGCACTCGCCTGGAACTCCGACTGGTCCCCCTCCGACGTCACGACCCTCGAGGAGAACTTCGACCGCGTCGGTGCGCACACGTTCTACCGCACGCAGTCCAACGGCAGTCTGACCGTGCAGGATGCGAGCGGTCGCCCGCTGATGTACGTCCACTCCGGGTTCGTGACGTTCCGGGAGGGACTGGCCCCGAAGGACCGCGCGAATCCCGAGGTCGAGGGCTTCGACCTCTCCACCGTGCAGACCACTGCGAAGGTCCCGGCCAAGGGCGAGGAGCAGCTCACGATCTGCCCGTCCTGCTTCTACGCGATGCCGTACACCGGGGTCTGCGACACCTGCGGCTGATCCACGGCATCCCGACCTGGTCGCCGTTCAGGATGCGGAGGGAACTCGGAGCACGTCGACCGCTCCGATGCGCTCCGCCTGCTCGGCCGTCTCGACGAGGTCCGCCGTCGGCGGGTACGGCAGGTAGTGCGCCCCGATCTCGCGGAACAGCGGCCCCGCGCTGGGGATCTGCAGGAATCGTTCCGCCGCGCTCATGCTCCCGACAAGCTCCGATCCGGCCGCGGAGCGGCGGTGGGGACGACACCGGACAGGTCACTGCAACCGGCCCGAGCATTTCCCGCCCCGCATCGGCCTGGGCTGGATAGCCTGACCTCACCAGCGACGACGCCACCTGTGGGAGGACCCTTGCCGATCACCGTCCCGGACTCCCCCGACTTCGCCTCGGAAGCCGAACGCGTCGTGTGGGACCACCTGCTGCAGCAGCTGCCGAACGATGCGGCCCTCCTGGCCGGACAGCGCGTCACCGCCGCCGGCGAAGAGGTCGAGGCGGACCTGCTGGTGCTCTGGCCCGGGACCGGCATCGCCGTCATCGAGGTCAAGGGCGGACGCATCTCGCTCCAGGACGGCACCTGGAGACAATCGGACCGCCAGGGCAGCCATCCCCTGCAGCGATCCCCCATCGAACAGGCCCAGCGCGCCAAGCACGAGATCATCGGTTACCTCAACGCCACCTCCTCCCGCCCCATCGGCCGCAGCGTGCACCTGGCGGTGCTCCCGTACACCGAGCTGCCGACGGACTGGGACGTCCCCGATGCGCCGAGGGCGCTCACCCTGGATGCCACCGACCTGCCGGAGCTGGCCGGCAGGATCACCCACGCGCTGCGCTCGCAGGCCCGCGACGCCCATCAGCCGCTGGATGAGACCCTGCGCGAGCACGCCGTGAGAATGCTGCGGCGCACCCACCGCGCGATCGAGAACCACCAGCTGGCCGCCCGCGAGATCGAGGACGAGGGCAATGCGCTCACCCGCGAGCAGGAACGCTCGGTCGCCCTGCTGCGTTACCAGCGCCGCGCCCAGATCATCGGTGGCGCCGGCTCCGGCAAGACCCACCTGGCCATGATCAAGGCCCGCACCCTCACCCGCCGCGGCGCCCGCACCGCACTGCTGTGCTACTCCCGGGGTCTGGCCCGCCATTTCCAGCTGCTCGCGACCACCTGGCCGGAGGAAGATCGACCGGCGTACGTCGGGCTGTTCCACGACCTGCCGGTGCACTGGGGCGCCGAGACCGAGGACGCGTTCGACGGCACGGCGGCGACCTACTACGAGGAGCACCTCCCCCGGCGCCTCGCCGAGCTCGCCGCCGAGCAGGATCAGGACCAGCTGTTCGACGCGATCGTGGTGGACGAGGCACAGGACTTCGCCGACATCTGGTGGGACGGGCTGCGCTCCTGCCTGCGCGAGCAGGACGAGGGCGTGCTGTTCGTGTTCACCGACGAGCACCAGAGCGTCTTCGACCGCGAGGGCCGGGCCCCGATCACCCTCAGCCCGTTCCCGCTGGACGACAATCTGCGCAGCACCCGCTCCATCGCCCACACCTTCGCCCCGCTCACCCCCATCGAGCAGAACGCCCGGATGGAGCAGGGCGCCCCGGTGCGGTACGTCGAATGCGCCACGGCCGACGCGGTCGGCGCCGCCGACGACGTCGTCGAGCAGCTGCTGGAGGAAGGCTGGGACCCCGGCGACATCGCGCTGCTGACCACCCGCAGCCGCCATCCCGAGCAGAAGGAGCGCATCGAGCACTTCGGGTACGACGGGTACTGGGACGAGTTCTTCGCCGCCGAGGACGTGTTCTACGGCCACGTCCTGAACTTCAAAGGCCTCGAGCGACGCGTCGTGGTGCTCGCGATCAACGGCTTCGGCTCTGCCGAGCGCGCCCCACAGCTGCTGTACGTCGGCCTGTCCCGGGCGCGCTCGCTGCTGGTGGTCGTCGGCGAGCAGACCGAGATCTGGGACGCCGGCGGCGGGGTGGTGCTGGAGCGGATCCTCGGGAAGGGCTGAGCACCACGGACCCTCCGCCCCCAGCGGCGACGGCGGACGGCCCCGGTGACGAGGAACGGGGCGAGCAGCAGCAGGAACAGCAGCGGTAAGACGACGTGCAGCCCGTTCCCGGTGGCCACGCCGCCCGAGCGCCCCGAAACCGGAGCTGGAGCTGGAGCTGGAGCCACACAACCAGCAAATATGATCAACAGAGTACCCATATACGAGGCTTGCGGCTAACATAACGATCATAGGAGGTGACAAAGATGGCCGGTTACAGGATCGACCGAGAGCTCGAGGACTTCGGTGAGCATGTGCGCGGCTGGCGCATGGTGCTCGGGCTGACGGCGCAGCAGGTCGCCGAGCGCGCCAGCATCACGCGGACCACTCTGCGCAAGATCGAGACCGGCGATCCGACCGTGAGCTTCGGCAGCGTCGCCCAGGTGCTGCGCGCACTCGGCGTGCTCGAGCAGAGCGTCGAGGCCATCGATCCGCTCCGCAGCGACATCGGCCGCCTGCGCGCGGGCAAGCTCGGGAGGAGGCGCGCCCGATGACCGCGACCACCGTCGAGGTCGTGATCGGGGAGTCGGATCCTCCTCGCCTGGTCGGCCGAGCCCACTTCACCAGACAGCGAGGCCGTATCTCCACGACCTTCCTCTATGACGACGAGTACCTTGCCAGTGACGGCATGTCCGTCGATCCAGCGCTGCCTCTGGTCTCCGGTGCTCAGCATCAGAACGGTCTCGTCCGCGCCTTTGCCGACAGTGCCCCCGATCGCTGGGGACGCGGTCTCGTCGAGAAGGCGGAGCGGGCGCGGGCGCGCGAGCAGGAACGAGCACCGCGACGCCTGGACGATCTCGACTTCCTCCTGGGGGTCAGTGATGACACCCGCCAGGGAGCGCTGCGCTTCCGTCATCCGGGCCGCGACGCATTCCTCGGCAAACCCTCGAGCGTGCCGAGGCTGGTCTCGCTGCCAGAACTCCTGCACGCCTCCGACGTGCTGGCCTCGGACGAGGATCCGTCGGCGGCCGTGAAGCAGCTGCTGGACACCGGGACCACGGGACTGGGCGGCGCGCGACCCAAGGCCTCGGTGCGTCTGGAGGACGGGTCCCTGGCCATCGCGAAATTCCCGCACGGAAGCGATCAGTGGGACGTGATGGCCTGGGAGGCCACCGTGCTGGACCTGCTCGAGAACGCCGGTATCCGCACTCCGGAGCGTCGGCTCACGCGCGTGGGTGAGCGCAGCGTGCTGATCCTGCGACGGTTCGACCGCACCCTCACCGGCGATCGTCTCGGATACATCAGCGCTATGACGGCAGTCGGCTCGGTCGACGGGGAGCACCGAGACTATGCCGAGATCGCTGAGACAATGCGCGACCTGGCTCTGTCCCCGCGCAAGGATCACCACGAGCTCTTCGACCGAGTCGTCGCCAGCGTCGCGCTCGGCAATACCGACGACCACCTCCGCAACCACGGTTTCCTCGCCGACCGGGGCTCGTGGATGATGAGCCCGGTATTCGACGTGAACCCGAATCCCGACCCGTACCGACCGCGGTCGACCTCGATCCTCGGAGCCGACGTATTTCCCGACGAGGCCGACGCGCTGATCGCGCTGGCCGAAGAATGCAGTCTCGATTCCGATCATGCGAGACAGCGGATCACGCACGTCACGTCGGCCTTGTCGAGCTGGCAGGACCAGGCACGCAGGAATCGGATCCCTGAACGAGAGATCTCTCTGATGGCCGAGTCCATCAAGCCGCGATGTGAGGCCGTCACGCGCGCCGCAGGGTGATTCGGAGAACGGTGCTGGCCGGTGCACGGGTAACCGGACACGTTCCAAGTCGGAGAGTCGGTCACGTCTCAGCTCTGTCGCGGATACGGTGCACCGTGGAGGGCTCCGTCGCGTTCGACCATGGGCCCAGGACCCATCCGTCCGGGAGGACCCATGCCCCGTCTCGCCGGCCGCCGGCCCCATCTCGCCCTGGCGCTGCTCGCCGTGATGATCCCGCTGGCATCCTGCGGCACCGGGACGGCTCCGGTTCCCGCGGACGACGCGGTCTCCCACTACGACGATCTGGCCACCGAGCTCGGGGCCGCCCTCGCCGTGGACGGCACGCCGTGGACGCTCGCGCCGGACACCCGACAGGTCGCCGGCGGCGACGACGGCTGCCGGTTCACTCCCGGCACCTGGAGCCCGGAGACCCCGCTGCCCGAACCGTCCGAGGACGAGGGCTGGACTCGACGCATGGCGACCGTGAACTCGGTGCTCAGCGGTTACGGGTTCGAGGAGATCGAGGACGTCACCGAGGATGGCTCCCGCACCGTCCTGCAGACCCAGGACGAGCACGGCGCGACGCTGTCCATCACCGCCGAGGGCCGGATCCGGATCTGGGAGGCCGCCGTCGATACGGATCCGTGCACGGCGGAGACCCTCGGGATCGAGCAGAGCTGATGGTGTCCGACACCGCCTCGTCAGCCGCAGCCCGCGAGCACATCGCCCGCGCCCTCGACCCCGTACTCGCCACCGACGAGCTCATCGCCGAGCTGGCCGGGCGCCTGGAGGCCCTCGACGCCACCGCGCCCGTCGGCTGGAGCGACGTCGTCGCCCGCCACTCCCCCGGCGACCCGGACTCCGAGCGGGACCTGCGCATCATCGTCGGCGATCTGCTCTACGAACACGGTCTCGCCCCCGACCGGGTCGGCCCCGAGCTCGCCCCGCACGTGCAGACATGGTCGCCGCCGGCGCCGGAGAGCCTCGCCCCGCTGCTGCTGGACCAAGCCGCCTTCGCCACCCCGGAGTCGCTCACCGACCACTACGACGCGATCGTCATCGGCTCCGGAGCCGGGGGCGGGATGGCCGCGCAGACACTCGCCGAGGACGGCCGCCGGATCCTCGTCATCGAGCGCGGTGCGCTGCCGGACCGGAGCCGGCTGCTCACCGACCACCTGCGCACCCCGCGATCGGCGCTGGGCCTGTTCCCCTGGTCCGGCCCCGGGCCCGAGGCCGAACCGCGCACGGTGAGCATCGGCGAGACCGCCCCGCGCGACGTGGTCGCGGGCGAGGGGCTGTGGGGCGACAATGCGATGACCATCGGCGGCGGCACCCGCGTCTACGGCGCGCAGGCCTGGCGGTTCGGACCACGCGACCTCGCGATGGCCAGCACCTACGGCGTCCCCGAGGGCAGCTCGCTGGCGGACTGGCCGCTCGCCTACGAGGATCTGGAGCCGTACTACACCCGCGTGGAGCAGCTGCTCGGCGTCAGCGGCGGTCCGTCGGCCGACCCCTGGGAGGGGCCCCGCGGCGCTGAGCTGCCGATGGGACCGCTGGAACGCTCCCCGCTCGGGCAGCGGCTCGCCGCGGCCGCCGGGCGCCTGGGGCTGGGCACCCAACCGGTGCCGCTGCTGATCAACACCCGCGAGCGGGCCGGGCGGGCGGCCTGCGTGCGCTGCTCGCAGTGCGTGGGGCTGGACTGCCCCGTCGGCGCCCGCGCCGGCAGCCACAACACCACCCTGCCCGCCGCACTCGGCACCGGGAACGCGACCCTGCTGGCTGCCGCGCAGGCCTCCCGGATCGACGTCGGGCCCGACGGGCGAGCCCGCGCGGTCGAACTGGTCGGCGATAAGGACGGAAAGATCTGGCGGCGCCGGATCCGCACCGAGCTCGTGGTCCTGGCGGCCGGGGCGATCGAGAGCGCGCGCCTGCTGCTGGACAGCGCCACCGACACCCATCCCGACGGCCTCGGCAACGACACCGACCAGGTGGGCCGTCACCTGCAGGGCCACGCCTACGGCGGGGCCGGCGCCCTGTTCGACGAGGAGGTCGTGGATCTGAAGGGGCCCGGGCCGGACATCTCCACGGCGGACTTCCGCCACGGCAACGACGGGGTCCTCGGCGGGGGGATCCTCGCCGACGAGTTCGTGCCCACCCCGGCCGATGCCCAGAGGGCCCTGCGCCGCAATGGCCTCGTCGATCCCACCACCCCCGTCGGCTCCCCCGCGATGGAACGGACGATGCTGCGCCTGGGCACCGTCGTCGGCCCCATCCAGGAGGTCACCACCGCGGACTCCCGCGTGCGGATCGACCGCAGCCGCCACGACCGATCCGGCCGCTCGCTCGTGCACCTGTCCGGCAGTCTGCACCCCGAGGACCTGCGCGGACGCGAGATGCTCTCGACCCGCGCCGCCGAATGGCTGGCCGAGGCCGGCGCGGCGCAGGTGCGGCGGATGCCGCCGCTGGGCGGCCTCACCCCGCCCAGCAACGGACAGCACCAGGCCGGGACCTGCCGGATGGGGACGGATCCCGCGCACTCCGTGGTCGATCCCGGCGGCCGCGTGTGGGGCCATCCGAACATCGTCGTCGCCGACGGCTCCACCCACGTCACGGGCGGCGGCGCGAACCCGGTGCTGACGATCTACGCCAACTCGCTGCGGATCAGCGAGGGCGTGACGCGGGCGGGCTGAGGAGCGTCGTCGTGACCGCAGCGGCCAGCTGCTCGGCCGCGTCGGTGCTGTCGTAGTCCGGATCCGTCTGCTGCTCCCGCACGATCGCATCGATGGCGCCGCCGATGGCGAGGGCGGCGGTGCGCAGATCCGCGGCCGGTGGCAGGCCGCGGGCCGTGCGCGCCTGCTCGAGCAGCCGGGCGAGAGGCTCCCAGCGCTCCTGCGACTGCCCGGGCCGCCCCAGGTGGACGAGGGCCTCGGAGGCCACTCGCGTGTGTCGGGGATGATCGCGGAAATAGCCGATCATCGCGATGACGTAGACGCCGGGACGGTCCGTCACCGCGGCGACCTCGACGGCGGCGCCCACCTCGGCGACCAGGGAGGCGAGCACCTGCTCGTACGCGGCGGCGAGCAGCTCCGCGACCGTGGGCACATGGTGCAGCACGCTGGCCTTGCTCAGTCCGGCCGCCTCCGCGATCCGGCCCAGCGTGGCCGCTGGGTACCCCTGGTCGCCGACCAGCTCGATGGTGACCTCGATCAGCTGCTCGCGGCGCGCCGCGGGCGCACCGGGGGGACGTCCGGGACCTCTCCTGGTTGACATGACCGCTAATCTACCTCATGGTCGATTGCTACACAGCCGCTCGGAGAAGGGACCGTGAGATGCCCGAGCACCCGACCCCACCACGACCTCGCCGTCGACGCCTCCTGCTCGCCGGAGGGCTGGTGTGCACCCTGGCGGTGGGCTTCGCCCTCGGCTCCACCAAAGCCGCGCCGGTCGGCCACTGGCGCTCGGCCGAGGGGCGAGCCACCTATCTCGAGGCCTACGATGCCGCCTTCGCCGCGCTCCCCGAGCCTGCCGAGACCTACGACGTGCGCACCGACTACGGTGTGGTGCGCGTGTATCGCTTCGACGGTTCCGGAGACCTCGAGCACCCGGTGCTGGTGCTGCCCGGCACCGCCGCCGGGATGCCCGTCATGGCGGACAACATCCCCTCCCTGCTGGAGGTCGGCGACGTCTACGCCATGGATCTGCTCGGTGAGCCCGGTCGCAGCATCCAGGACCGACCGATCACCTCCGACCCGGACAAGGCTGCCTGGCTCCATCAGGCCCTCGACGGCCTGCCCGAGAAGCGATTCCACGCGCTCGGGCTCTCCATCGGCGGGTGGACGGCGACGAACCTCGCCCTCCACCACGACGAGCACCTGGCCAGTCTGACCACCCTTGATCCGGTCCAGACCTACGACGACATCCCCCTGGGCACCGTCGTCCGCTCGATCCCGGCCGCCTTCGGCTGGATGCCGAAGGGGTGGCGCGACTCCTTCAACTCCTACATCGCCGGCGGGGCCCCGGTGCAGGACGACCCGGTGGGACGCATGACCGAAGCGGGCATGCACAGCTACCGCATGGCCCAGCCCCAGCCCACCCGGATCACCCCCGAGCAGCTCGGCACGCTCGAGGTCCCGGTGCTCGCGATCATCGCGGGGCAGTCGGTCATGCTCGATCCCGAGGACGCCGCCGAGACCGCTCGCTCGGCCCTGCCCGACGGCCGGGTGGAGGTCTTCCCCGAAGCCACCCACGCCATCAACGGCGAATACCCCGAGAAGATCGCTGGCCTCGTCGACGACTTCGCCGCCGAGATCGAGGCCCGCTGAGCGGGCCGCTCTCCCCCGATGCCTCCCGGAAGGGACCGTCCATGCTCGATCACCCCACCGTCCGAGGTCCCGTACGGCTCGGACTTCTCACCGTCGGTCTCCTCGGTGCCGCATCCCTGGGTGCTGCGTTCACCGCACGAGGATCCTCCCCTGTCGGCCACTGGCGTTCCGCCGCAGGCAGAGCAACCTACTTCGCCGCCTACGACGCCACCTTCGCAGATCTCCCCCACCCCGCCGCGACCCTGGACGTGCGCACCGACTACGGCGTGGTGCGCGTCTACCGGTTCACGGGACACGGCACGACACGCTGCCCGCTGCTGCTCCTGCCCGGCACCACGTCGGGAGCCCCGATGTGGGCCGACAATCTGCCCTCCCTGCTGCAGATCGGCGACGTCTACGCCCTCGACCTGCTCGGAGAACCCGGACACAGCATCCAGGACCGGCCCATCTCCGACGACGCCGACAAAGCGGCCTGGCTGGCCCAGGTGATCGCCGCCCTGCCCGAGCAGAGCGTCCACCTCGTCGGGCTCTCCATCGGCGGCTGGACCGCCCTGAACCTCGCGCTCCATCACCCGGACGGGATCGCCGGCGTGAGTCTCCTCGACCCGGTGGTGAGCTTCGCCGACATCCCCTGGGCCACGATCGTGCGGTCACCGGCCGCGGTGCTGCCCTGGCTTCCGCGCTCCTGGCGCGATGCCTTCACCTCCTACGTCTCGGGCGGCGCCGAGGTCGAGGACATGCCGGTGGCCCACATGATCGAGGCCGGCATGGCGCACTACCGGATGACCGCGCCGCCTCCCACGCGCATCACCCCGGAGCGGCTCGGCGAGCTCACGGTCCCGGTTCTCGCGATCATCGCCGGACGATCGGTCATCCACGATCCGTCACAGGCGGCCGAGACCGCTCGAGCCGCTCTGCCCGATGGACGCGTGGTCGTGCTCGCCGACGCCTCCCACGCCCTCAGCGGCGAGTACCCCGAGGAGATCGCCGCCCTGATCGCCGACTTCGTCGCGGAGGTCGGGGCGCGCTGATCGCGAGGCGCCGTCCGGACCGCCCCGGAGATCGCTCAGAGCGAGACGATCAGCAGCGTGCCCGCGAACACCAGCCCGGAGGCGATCAGCACGATCGTGGTGTAGCCGAGGATGTCGCGCATCTTCAGCCCGGCGATGGCCAGCAGCGGGAGCGCCCAGAAGGGCTGGATCATGTTCGTCCACTGGTCGCCGTAGGAGACCGCCATGATGGTGATCGACGGGTCCACGCCGAGCTCTGCGCCGGCGTTCAGCATGATCGGCCCCTGCACGGCGAACTGCCCGCCGCCGGAGGGGACGAAGAAGTTCACCAGACCCGCCGCCAGGAAGGCGAACAGGCCGAAGGTGCTCGTCGTGGAGATCGAGACGAAGGCATCGGAGAAGACCTGCACCAGCCCGGAGCCGACCATCATCCCCAGGATCCCGGCGTACAGCGGGAACTGCAGCAGGATCTCGCCCACGTTGGAGGCGGCGTTCTTGGTCAGGTGGATCAGCTCGAAGGGGTTCTTCACCAGCAGCAGGATCAGGGCGAGGAAGGACCAGTTCACGGTGTCCAGGGTCAAGGTGCCGCCCCGGCTGAAGTGCAGCACCAGGTAGGCGACCAGCGCGAGCCCGATCAAGCCGGTCACGAAGCGGCTGGCATCAAGCCGGTCCGCCGGGGTGACGACCTCCTCCTGCCCGTCCTCCGCTGCCTCGCGGGCGTCGATCTCCAGCTCCTTGACCGCGTCGCCGCGCCGCGGGGCCACCAGGAACAGGGCGAGGGCGACCACCAGGATGGTCACCGCGGCGGCGATCATGTTCCATCCGGAGAACACGGTCTCGGTGATCGGGATCGGCCGCCCGCCGAGCGAGTCCATCAGGAACGAGCCCTCGGTGGCGGCGGTCAGCGGGCCCGAGGCCGAGTAGCCCATGTGCCAGAGAACGAACCCGCCGAATCCGGCGGCCACCAGCATCGGGAAGTGCAGCGTCAGCCCGCGTTCGCGGCCCTGGTAGGCGACCTCCCGGGCCAGCAGGCCGCCGACCACGAGGCCGAGGCCCCAGGTGATGAGGGAGGCGGCCGCGGCGACCACGAACACGAACACGTACGCGGCCAGCTCGGTCCTCGGAATCGAGGCGAGGAAGGCCAAGAGCTTCCGCACCGGCCCGGTGTTGGCGAGCATGTGCCCCAGCAGCAGGATCAGCGCCATCTGGGTCATGAAGGCCAGCAGCCCGGCCAACCCGTCGCCCCAGGCCACGATCAGATCCGCCGGGCCGGTGGGCGTCAGGAGCAGGCCGAGGATCGCCACGATGAAGGTCAGCACGATGGAGAACACCAGGGCGGAGGGGATGAATCGCTCCACCACGTGGTTCAGAGGGCGCATGGCGCGGGAGATCGCCGTGCCCTCCTTGCGGGTGCTGCGGGTTTCGGGCGCGCTGGACATGCGGAGCTCCTCAGGACGCGGGGCCGGTCCGCACGACGCTGTGCCGGGAACGGGCCTCGGAGTGGGCGTGACCACTGCCACCATAGGGTGACCAGCGACGTGACGTGGCCGAATCCCGACGGCCGCGACCCAGCAGGGCAGGCCCCGGTGCGGGACGGCCGATGGGGCCGACGGGCGTACTCTGCATCCGATCGCTCCCGTCGGAGCGCTGCCTGCCGTGACGAAGGGGCCGCATGCCCGCCGATCAATCCTCCCCCGCCCGCGGCGAGCTCGGGGCCGACGACGACCCGCGACTGGCCCGCCTCTGGCCCGCGCTGTGGTCGATCGTGCTGGGGTTCTTCATGATCTTGGTCGACACCACCATCGTCACCGTCGCGATCCCCCGCATGCAGGCGGACCTCGGCACGGACCTCGCCTCCCTGCTGTGGGTGACCAGCGCCTACCTGCTCGCCTACGCGGTGCCGCTGCTGATCACCGGGCGGCTCGGGGACCGGCTCCGGGGTGTACAACGAGACCCGTCAGGTCGGCTCGGTGCTGGGCTCGGCGGGGATCGCGACGGTCATGGACGACCGCATCGCCGTCCGGATCAGCGAGGCCGTCGGCGGCTCGGGCGGGGCGATGCCCTCCGGCGGCGAGGTTTCGTCGAGCGCTGATCTGCCGCCGTTCCTGGTGGAGCCCTTCGCCGCCGCCATGGCCGACGCGATGCTGCTGCCGGTGGCGCTGTCGCTGGTGGGCGTGGTGGCAGCCTTCTTCATCGGCCGACCGGTGGACACGGGGGCGTGGGCGCAGGACGTCTGACGCGGCACGCGCTCGAGCCGCGTCGCCTCACCGCTCCCGCGGCGATCGCGTCAGCGCGTCCTTGAGGCGGGTCGGGATCCGCACCGCCCGCTGCGCCCGGTCGTTCGCCTCCCCCACCTGCTGAGTGATCGTGCGCAGGCGCTCGTCGAGCGTCGTCAGCCTCGCCTCGGCCTTCGCGGCGTGCTTCTCCGCCGCCTCCCTGCGCTTCTCCGCGGCGTCGGCGCGCCGCTGCTCCTGCTCGAGACGCTGCCCGACCTCCTCCACCCGGAGGCTGAGCTGCGCGAGCTGCTCCTGGGTCCGCTTCTCCCGGTTGGTGGCCTCGCGACGGATCGCGGCCTGGGTCTTCTTGCGCCGGACGTCCCGGTCCTGCAGCACGGCGTGCCGCTGCGTGGCTTCCGGGGACTCCCCGATCCACGTCGGCCGGACCGCGGGCGGGAAGGACATCTCCGCGACCCGCCGCTCGTAGTCCGCCCGGGCCGATTCCTGACCGGGGTCGTAGATGTGCTCGAAGCCGTTCTCGTGCAGGAAGGAGCTCAGGGTCTCGAACCGTTCGAGGTGTCCCCGGTTGAACTCCGTGAAGTCGGCCTGGGAGTACAGCTCCTGCACCGAGTGCGGCATGTGCTCGCTGCCGCGGATCAGGTACGGGATGCCGTGGTGCTGCGCCAGCTCGAGGGTGCGGGAGTCATGGGCCAGCATCACGCTGGGGGTGCCGGCCAGCACGGCGGCGATGTTGCCGTGGGCTCGCGCCCCGAAGGAGAACGCCATCTGCTCCAGCCGGCCGATCCACGGGTAGGCGTCGATGTACATCTCTGCCCGCGCCGCGGTGAACTGCGGATGGGACCGCTCCAACGGCAGCCGCGGATCGTCGGCGTCGTACGGCGAGGTCGCCCAGAGCATGAGCTCCAGGGTGCCGTGCTCCTGCGCGATGTAGGTGGCCCGGTAGTGGCGCTCCGCGTCCGCGATGAGGTCGCCGCCGAAAGGGTCCTTGGTCTCCAGGTTGTAGGCGATCGGTGCCCCGGGAGCGAGGGTCTCGGGCACCTCCACCCGGTGCCCCGGCCCGTGGAGGGTCAGCGAGGGGCATCCCACGACCACCACGTCGTGGAAGCCGAGGGAGCGCAGGTACTCCGCGGTCATCTCGCCGCGCACCGTCAGCGCGCTGGAGCCGCTGAGGACCGCCCGGGCGAACCGCGTGATCGTGGGCTCCATCGCCCTCAGCGCGGAAGGATCCCCGTCCAGGGGCAGCTGCGCCCCGCCGGAGAGCATCACGAAGGGGATGGTGAGCCGCTCGAGGAAATCGGCGGTCCGCCGCAGATGGTCCTCGAAATCCGGGCGGAAGCAGTTGGCAAGCGGCAGGATGAACCCGTCGTACTCGGCATTGACCTGGTCCGCCATCTTTCCGTTGATGCGGTAGTGGTTCGCCTCGACCACCGTGTCCTGGGTCGAGAAGAGCTTGTGGGAGGCGGCCCCGTAGATGAGGTTGCCGCTGTTGGTGCCGAGCCAGTTGCGATCGAGCGTGTGGAAGGCATCGGCGACATCGAACGGCGATTTGCCGAGCCGCATCAGATATCGCTTCGTCACGGAAGTCTCCCTCTCTGGAATCGGGCCACGGGCATGCCGCGGCCGTGCGACGTGGTGATCCGGGACGCAGGCCCCGCCGTGGAGTGCCCCGAACACTATCGGGTCCCCGACCCGCAGGAGCCGTGCAGTCGGGCGCGAGGCCACGCCGGTGTCGCCCGACGGCAGCGGGGGGATCTTCGACCACGTCCACCCCTATTCCAATACAGACCACTGCTGTATCGTTATTGCCATGGACGCCGACACTCCTCCCCTCCCCGGCCGGCCCCGCAGCGCCGATGCGGATCGCGCTGTGCTCGAGGCCGCGCTGACCCTGTTCCTCGAGGGCGGCGTCGAGGCCGTGAAGATCGATGCCGCAGCGAAGCGGTCCGGCGTCACCCGGGCCACCGTCTACCGCCGGTACCCGCGGCGGGAGGACCTGATCATCGCGGCGATCACCGAGGCGTACCGCGTCCACTTGGACAGGCCTACGCCGGAGAACCCGACCGTCGCGGACATGGTCGACGGCATCGCCGGCGCCCTCGCGGACCGGCGGGTCCGCGGGCTTCTGCGGAGGATGATGTCCGTCCCCTACGACCACCCACAGCTCTTCGCGCGCTACCGCGCAGAGACCGCGAGCGATGCTCGGGACCAGGTCATCCATCTGGTGCTCGCCCGGGCGGAGGCCGACGGTCAGCTGCCGCCGGGCGCCGATCTCCCGATGATCCAGGCCCTGTTCGCGGGGTCCATCAGCACCCATCTGCTCACCCATAGCGACGACGAGCCGCTCGAGGACGTCGTCGCGTATCTGTACCGGGTGCTGCGCACCCTCGGGCTCGAGCAGGACGACTCCGCCGTGGCGAGGACCGCGGCGGACGCGACGAGGGAGTCCCGATGACCGCAGTGATCTCCGTGGAAGGACTGGTCAAGTCCTTCGGTCCGACACGAGCGCTCGCCGGGTTGGACCTCGAGGTCCAACCCGGCGAGGTCCACGGCTTCCTGGGCCCCAACGGCGCGGGGAAGTCGACCACCCTCCGGACCCTGATGGGTCTCCTGCGGGCCGACGGCGGTCGTGCCGCCCTGTTCGGCCAGGATCCGTGGCACGACGCGGTCGCGCTGCACCGACGGCTGGCCTACGTGCCCGGCGACGTCGAGCTGTGGCCCACCCTGACCGGCGGGGAGGTCATCGACCTCCTCGCCAGGATGCGCGGCGAGACCGCCATGCCCCGACGGGCGGAGCTGATCGAGAGGTTCAGCCTCGATCCGGGCAAGAGGTCGCACACCTACTCCACGGGCAACAGACAGAAGGTCGCCCTGGTGGCAGCCTTCGCTTCCGAGGCGGAGCTGCTGGTCCTCGACGAGCCCACCTCGGGCCTCGATCCCCTCATGGAGCTCGTGTTCCAGGACGAGGTCGAGCGGGCCCGGAACCAGGGACGGACGGTGCTGCTGTCCAGCCACATCCTGGCGGAGGTGGAACGGCTCGCCGATCACCTCAGCATCGTGCGCGACGGCGTGACCGTGGAGTCCGGCACCCTGGCCGAGATGCGGCACCTGTCCGGCACGAGCGTGGGGGCCACCACCGCCGCACCGGTGACCGGACTGGACACCCTGGACGGCGTGACGGATCTGGAGCAGGACGAGACCACGGCACGGTTCCACGTCGCCCCAGACGCCCTCGACGCCGTGATGACGCACCTGACCCGCTTCGGCATCGTCGCGCTGCACAGCGCTCCGGCCAGTCTGGAAGAGCTCATGCTGCGCCATTACGACGCGGGGCATGACGACCGCTCGCCCGCGACGACCGCCGCCCGTGGGGAGGCGGGACGCGATGCGTGACGCCCTGGTCGGCACCGGGCTGCTGCTGCGGCTCGGGCTGCGACGCGACCGGCTGCGGCTGCCGCTGTGGACGGTCGGGATCGCGGTCTTCGTGCCATTCTTCTTCAACGCCCTGGAGACCACGGCGGGCGATGACCCGCAGCAGGCCGTCGACGACCTGGCCGAGGCGCGAACGATGCTCGACATCTTCGCCGGCCCGGTCTACGGGCTCGAGACGGCGACGCTGCAGAAGTACTTCCTGATGTACAACCAGGAGTTCCTGCTGGCCGCGGCGCTGATGAGCATCCTGCTCGTCGTGCGCCACACCCGGGGCGAGGAGCAGTCGGGCCGCGCCGAGCTGGTGCGCACCGCCGTCATCGGACGTCACGCGCCCCTGACCGCGGCGCTGCTCCTCGCGGCCATCACCAACACGGTGCTCGCCGGGCTGCTCTCGCTCGGGGCGCTGGGCATCGGGTTCGGCGGTGGTGATGCGGCGCTCTACGGATCTTCCATCGCGGCGACCGGACTCGTCTTCGCCGGGATCACCGCGACGACCGTGCAGCTCGCGGCGAGCGGACGGACCGCGGGTGGGATGGCCGGCGTGCTTCTCGCCGTGGCATCGATCGGACGCGGCGCCGCGGCAGCTCAGGGCGACGACCATCCCGCGCTGTGGCTGTCGCCGATGTCGTGGGCGAATCTGACGAAACCGATCACCGACCCCACCTGGGGGCCCGTGCTGCTGTCCGTGACGACCGCAGCGGCGTTCGCGTCCCTCGGGTATGCGCTCTCGGTGCGTCGCGACGTCGGCCGCGGACTCCTCGCCCCGCGCCGAGGCCGGGTGGAGGCGAGCCGCTGGCTGTCCTCCCCGTTCGCCCTCGCCCTGCGCACGCAGCGCCGGACGATCCTGTGGTGGGCAGTGGCGATGGGGATGCTCGGACTCGTCTGGGGCAGCCTGGTCGGCGCGATCGGCTCGGTCGACGGAGGCGAGGCGATGTTCGGGGACGATCTGGAGCAGGGATACATCAGCCTGCTCGGGGTGACCCAGGCACTGCTGGTGGGAGTCTTCGCACTGACCTCGATGGCACGGGTGACGGCCGAGGAGACCAGCGGTCGCCTGGAGGCCGCGCTCGGCACCGCGACGAGCCGGATCTCGTGGCTCGGATCCTGGGTGCTGGTGACGGCGCTGGGGACGGCGGCCCTCCTGCTCCTGTCCGGGTGGGGGCTCGGCGTGGCCGCGACCGCCGCCACGGGGGACCCGAGTCTTCTGGGCGGTGCCGTCGGCGGGGTCGTCGGCCGCTTCCCCGAGCTGCTGGCGCTGATCGGCATCTCGACGATGCTGTACGCCCTCCGGCCGGCGTGGCAGGGGCTCGCCTGGGTGGTGTTCGGCTACGGCGTGATCATCCGCTTCTTCGGCTCGTCCCTGCCGGAGGCGGTGCAGAAGCTCTCGATCTTTCAGCACATCCCCCGGATGCCGGTGGAGGGGTTCTCCCTCGGCCCTGTCGTGGCCCTGTCGGTGGCCGGCATCGCGCTGGTCGGCACGGCCCTGGTCGTGTTCCGCCGCCGGGACGCCTGAGCCCCCTCGAGCCAACGCGTCCCGACCCGATCACGCCGCCCCCATCCGTCAGCCCCGGGTGCGGGACTCCGAGCATCCCCTCCGACGCTCGAGCGGGCCCTGCTGGACAATGTCTTCGCCGAGCACGTGGGGGCCTGAGGACACATCCATCGGACCCTCACCCGGATCCGTCGGTCGCGATCCTCGAGCTCGTCGACCACGTCGACGGCCGACCGCTCGGCAGGTTGCGCCTCCGTGCCCGGGCCCGTCAGCGGGTTCGTCGCGACGACCGGCTGTATGCGCAGGGAGCCCTGCGTGCCGCCGGAAGAACCCGAGTACGGTCGACGACGAAGACGACGCACGCCGCAGACGCCGAGGGGAACCTCATGTCGAGAAGAACACCGGACGAGGTCGATCGCCGGATCGCGGGAATGGACTCCGAGCAGCTCCCGGTCGGCAAGCATGAGCTGCACGGCGCCGGGCACTTCGCCGGGCTGTACGCGGCCGAGAACGTCGCGGGCACGGAGTTCGTCTTCGGCGCGACCTTCGTCATCCTCGGCGCCGGGATCTGGGACGTCATCATCGGCCTGGCGGTCGGCAACCTGCTCGCGGTGCTGACCTACCGGTTCATCACCGCCCCGATCGCCACTCGGACCCGGATGAGCGTCTACACCTTCCTCGACCGGGCAGCCGGTCGCACGACGTCCGCGCTCTACAACGGTCTGAACGCCGTGGTCTTCGCGGTCATCTCCGCGGCCATGATCACCGTCTCGGCGACCGCGCTGCGTCTGATCTTCGACTTCCCCGCGCAGACGGAGGCGTACCCCACCAGCGTGGGCTTCATCGTCCTCGCGATCGTCTTCGGGTCCGTCGCCGTGCTGGTGGCGGCATTCGGCTTCAACGCGCTCGCCGAGTTCGCGAGCATCTGCGGACCGTGGCTGATGGTCATGTTCGCCGCCGGCGGCATCGTCCTCGTGCCGAAGGCCGCCGACGAGGCCCTCGGGACCACCGTGCTCTCGGGATGGGGCGACTTCATCACGATCGGCGGCGACACCGTCTTCACGGGAAGGACGCCGGACGGCGCGGAAGGGATCGGCCTGCTGGGAGTCATCGGGTACGCCTGGGCCGCGAACTCGTTCGCACACGCCGGGCTCATCGACATGTCGCTGCTGCGGTACGCGAAGAAGAGCTGGTACGGCTACCTGTCGGCCACCGGCATGTTCCTCGGCCACTACATGGCGTGGGTATCGGCCGGCTTCATGGGCGCGGCGACCGCCGCGATCACGATGCAGAGCATCACCGTGCTCGAGCCGGGCCAGGTCGCCCTCCAGGCACTCGGGTACGCCGGCTTCGCCGTCGTCATCGTGGGCGGGTGGACGACGGCCAATGCGAACCTGTATCGCGCCGGTCTGGCCGGACAGGGCGTCTTCCCCCGGTTCTCGCGGGCGAAGGTCACGCTGCTCATCGGTGGTCTCGTCGTGATCGCGGCCGTCTTCCCGTTCATCTATCGCGGCTACCTGAATCTGGTGACCTACGCCGGGATCGCCCTCGTGCCGATCGGTGGGATCCTCTTCGCCGAGTACTGGCTGCTGCCGAGGCTCGGGATGACGAGGTACTGGGCGCGCTACAAGGGCGTTCAGAACGTCCCTGCGCTGCTGGCCTGGGGAATCCCCCTGGCCCTCGCCGCGGTGCTCCTGATCGCCGGTCTCGCCCCCGCGTACTACCTCTTCCCACCCGTCTGGTTGCTCAGCACGGTCCTGTACGTGCTGCTCGCCAGGATGATGGGAGCCGCGGAGAGATACCCCGACGGCGAGGCCGACGACGAGCTCTTCGCGGAGCGGGTGGACGTGTTCCACACCCAGCAGGCCCGCGAGGCCCACACCGATGTGGACACGCGGGACCGGAGGGCGCTGACCCGCGTGCTGAAGGTGGTCTGGATCGTCGACCTCGCGGTGATCGCGGCGGCCGCCCTCGTCGTCCTGCTCGCCAGCTCGGACATCACGGCCTACGAAGCGCATCGGGATCGGTTCTTCGTGGTCGCCGCGGTCGGGACCGTCATCTATTTCCTCGCCGCCTACGGGGAGCTGCGCCGACGCACCGCCCACACCCGGCGGTCGCTGGCGCGGCGCGATGGGTCTTCGCCCGCCGGAAGCCGGCCCGCCGACTGACCCGGCGAGTTGCCCGCGACGCAGAAGAACCCTTCCGACGGGCGATCCGGAGTTCGCCCGTGCTGGACCGGAGGACGGGGCCGCAGCTCGATGCCACGACCCCGTCCTCCGTCTTCGATGGTCAGATCACTCGACCTTCTGGAGGTCGGTGAAGGTCATGATGTAGTCGGGTGAGTCGATGGACATCACCTCGGTCATGTTCGAGGCGTAGTAGCACTCGTCGTTGCTCTCGCTCCCGGACTTCAGCGTGCCGGAGAACTCCACGGTGTCCCCCGGCGCCAGAGCCAGCGCGGAGTCGTACAGCGGGGTGCCCTGCTCGATGAGCGTGTTGTCGGACACGTCGGAGAAGGCGTTGTTCCAGGTGCCGATCTCGATATCCTCGTCGATCGAGAGCGTGACGACGGCCTTGCCCTCGCCGTTGGCGTCCACGGTCACTACCGTGCCCACCCAGCTCTCGACGGCGCCGTCCGGGATGGATGCGCACATGGCCTCGCTGCGGACGTTCAGGACGTTCGCGCGCTGGAGATCGGTCTCCGCGCTCTCCGCGGCGGTCCGCCCCTCGGCGACCGCGTCCGACATGGACTGCTGGGCCGCCGGGACATCCGGCGCCGGTGCCTCCTCGACGGCAGGCTCCTCGGCCGGCTTCTCCTCGGCGGCCGGCTCCTCAGCGGCAGGCTCCTCGGCCGGCTTCTCGTCGGCAGCCGGCTTCTCAGCAGCGGGCTCCTCGGCCGGCTTCTCCTCGGCAGCCGGCTCCTCAGCAGCGGGCTCCTCGGCCGGCTTCTCCTCGACGGCTTCCTCTGCCGCGATCCCCTGCTCGGAGCCCTCGGGCTCGAGCTCTGCCGTGGCCACGGTCTCCTCGTCCGCCGAGGAGGCGTCGGTCCCCGCGCTCGTCGCACCGTTGATGGCCGAGAAGACGAGGCTGATGCCGACCACGATCCCGGTGACGATCCAGGAGAGCTTCTTGTTCTTCTCGTAGTTCGCCAGCGGCCGGCCCTTGCTGTCCTTTCCGCCCGTGAAGATGATGATCAGCAGGTCGACCAGCGCCCAGATCCCGGCTCCACCGCAGGTGAGGAGTTTGAGGATGCCGAGGCCGACGAAACCGCGGTAGAAGCGATCCGCTCCGAACACACCCAGGAAGAGCGCGAGCAACCAGGCGACGACGAAGTCCTTCGGCGCGGAGGCAGGGCCGAACTGCCCCGGCATCGCTCCCTGGGGAGCGGGAGCGAACTGCGGCGCCGGGTGATGGTAGGCGGACCCGGGATTCGGCGAGCCCGCCATGCCCGAGCTGTGGGGCGACTGCGCACCCTGCGCCCCGTTCGCCGGGGTGCCGACGGCGGGCTGCGGCGACCATGCCGAGCCCTGGTTCGACTGCTGCCACCCCGCTGGCTGCTGCGGCGGCTGCCCGCCGTACGGGGAGCCGTTCTGCGCGGCGGGGTAGGGCGTGCCCTGCCCGGGGACGGGCCGGCCCTCGCCGGGCTGCTGGGGAGTGCCGCCGGAGGGCGGCGGGAAGGAAGACGACATGATGCTCCTGGGGAATAGGGCGCGAGGAAGCGCATGACCAGCGGAAAGGATGAGCCTCGCGGAGAGCCCGGGCACTGTTGACGGGTCATCCTGAGGATCTGATGGAAGGTTAAATCAGGGGTCCGTCATTCGAAGCCATTCGCCCAGGAAAGTGGGCCAGCTCATCAGCCTCGACACGATGTGACCGGGAGTTATCCCTCGCGCCGGGGTCCGTCATGCCGTCGGTCACACGGCGCCGCATGCGTCTTCCGTCGTCTGCTCCGGCCGTCGTCCGCGACCTACCGGACCGGCGCGTATGTCAGCACGACGGCGCCCGAGCCGAGCTCCGTGCGCTCGATCAGCTCGAGATCGAGCGGCCGGGACAACCCGGCGAACAGCGTCGGCCCGTGCCCGGCGACCCGCGGATGGACCAGGAACTCGTACTCGTCGATCAGACCGAGCTCCGCGAGGGCGAGCGGAAGGGTCACGCCGCCGGTGAGAAGGCCCTCCCCCGGTGCATCCTTGAGCTCACGGACCGCCGTGGCGAGGTCCCCGCGCAGGATCTGGGAGTTCCAGTCGACCTGGGTCAGGGTGCTGGAGACGACGTACTTCTGGGCGGCGTCGATCGTGCGGGCGAAGGGCTCGACCCACTCAGGGAACATCCCCGGTTCCAGCGGCAGCCGCCAGGCCTCCTCCATCATCTGGTACGTGACGCGACCGAACAGCAGGGCGTCGGCGCGCGCGAGGTTCTCGGCGTGGTGGCGATGCATCTGCTCGTCCGGCTCCACCGCCCGGTGGTCGCAGCAGCCGTCGACGGTGACGTTGATGGAGTACCGCAGAGGTCTCATCCGCGGGAGTCTACGCGCCCGTCCACAGCTGCCCGGGCCGGGTCGCCGCTCGTCGGCCCGCCCGAATACAGTGGCCACCATGGATGCCTCGCCCACCGCCGACCCGATCTCTGCGCTCCGCGAGGGCGATGTCGAGCAGACCGACCGCGCCCTGGCGATCCTCTCGACGGTCTTCGGCTACGACTCCTTCCGCGGAGACCAGCGAGCGATCATCGACCAGGTCGCCGGCGGCGGGGACGCCGTGGTGCTCATGCCCACCGGCGGCGGCAAGTCGCTGTGCTATCAGATCCCGGCGCTGCTGCGGCAGGGCACCGGCATCGTCATCTCCCCGCTGATCGCGCTGATGGCGGACCAGGTCGCCGCACTCGAGGCCGTCGGCATCCGGGCCGCGGCCCTGAACTCCACGCTCGAGCTCCATGAGGCCCAGGCCGTCGAACAGCAGCTGCTGGCCGGTGAGCTGGACCTGCTGTACATGGCCCCGGAGCGCCTCGTGCTGCCGCGCACCCTCGACCTCCTGCGCCGCGCCGAGCTCTCCCTGGTCGCGATCGACGAGGCCCACTGCGTCTCCCAGTGGGGCCACGACTTCCGCCCCGACTACCTGGGGCTGTCGGTGCTGGCCGAGGCCTTCCCCACCGTGCCGCGGATCGCGCTGACCGCCACCGCCACCCAGGCCACCCATCGCGAGCTCACCGAGCGGCTGCGCCTCCAGGAGGCGGAGCACTTCGTCTCCAGCTTCGACCGCCCCAACATCCAGTACCGCATCGAGCCGAAGGCGTCCCCCCGCGAGCAGCTGCTGCGTCTGATCACCACCGAGCACGAGGGCGAGTCCGGGATCGTCTACTGCCTCTCGCGCAAGAGCGTGGAGACCACCGCCGCCTGGCTCTCGGACCGCGGGATCGCCGCCCTGCCGTACCACGCGGGCCTCGATGCGAGCGTGCGCCAGGACCACCAGGAGCGGTTCCTGCGCGCCGAAGGCCTGATCATCGTGGCGACCATCGCCTTCGGCATGGGCATCGACAAGCCCGACGTCCGTTTCGTCGCCCACCTCGACCTGCCCAAGTCCATCGAGGGCTATTACCAGGAGACCGGGCGCGCCGGTCGCGACGGCCAGCCCTCGACGGCCTGGCTGGCCTTCGGCCTCGGCGACGTGGTCAACCTGCGCAAGTTCATCGACGCCGGCGAGGGGTCCGAGCAGTTCAAGCGCAACGCCCGCACCCACCTCGATGCGATGCTCGCCCTGTGCGAGACGGTCTCCTGTCGCCGCGTGCAGCTGCTGCGTTACTTCGGCCAGGAGTCCGAGGCCTGCGGCAACTGCGACATCTGCCTGAACCCGCCGGAGACCTGGGACGCGACGGTCGCGGCGCAGAAGCTGCTGTCGGCGCTGATCCGCCTGGACCGCGAGCGGGGCCAGAAGTTCGGCTCCGGCCAGGTGATCGAGGTGCTGCTGGGCCGGGAGAACGAGCGCTCGCGCCAGTCCCGGCACGAGGAGCTGAGCGTGTGGGGCATCGGGGACGAACTCACCGAGAAGCAGTGGCGCTCCGCGCTGCGCCAGCTGGTGGCCCGCGGCATCGTCGAGCCCCAGGGGGACTACGGGGTCCTGACCCCTGGCTCGGCCTCCGGCCCGGTGCTGCGCAACGAGGAGACCGTCGAACTCGCCGTGGACCGCTCCCCCGTCAAGGCCACCCGGTCCCGCGGCGGCGGGGGCGGCGGCTCGAGGGCGGCCGACGGACTCGAGATCGCCGAACGCGAGCGGTTCGAGGCGCTGCGCCGCTGGCGCACAGCGGTCGCGAAGGAGAAGCAGATCGCTCCCTACATGGTCTTCTCCGACGCCACGCTGGTCGGCATCGTCCAGACCAGGCCGGAATCGGTCGCAGCGCTCGGCACCGTCAGCGGCGTCGGCGCCAAGAAGCTCACCGAGTACGGCGAGGACGTGCTCGGGGTGCTCGCCGACCAGGGCTGATCGCTCCCTCCCGAGCTGCCGGTCACCTGGAGCTGACCAGGGAATCTTCGCCGCCTGGGGGCGCCGGGAGCTGACGGGCACCTCGAGTGTCGCCCCCGTGCGGGAGACTGGACGCATGATGATCCATCCCGAGGAGGCGGACCCCGAGAAGGGAGTCGGCGCCGAGATCTCCTGGCAGCGCGGCACCTGCCCCCGCTGCGGCAGCGACCAGGTGATCCACCACGTGATCGGCATGCCCGTGGCGGGGGCGATGGAGTCCTCCCCGCCGTGGGTGGTCTGGGAGGGCTGCGTCGGCCTCGGCCCGGAGCGGGAGTGCCGGGCCTGCCAGCATGCCTGGTGGCCTGAGGACGTCGGCTACGCGGAGGATCCGGAGCCGTGGATCGACGGACTGACCGGCCAGGAGGAGCCGATCGACCCCGCGCCCCTGCGCGTGGTCGGTGCGGTGATCGTCGACGGGGAGCGGATCCTGGCCGCCCGGCGGAGACCGGGGAAGGCCGCCGCCGGGATGTGGGAGTTCCCCGGCGGGAAGATCGAGCGGGGCGAGTCCCCGCAGCAGGCCCTGGTCCGCGAGCTCGCCGAGGAGCTCGGCGTCCAGGTCTCGGTCGGTCACCTGATCGGCCGCGGAGAGGGTGAGGCCGGGGACCGCGACCTCCACCTGGACTGCTACTGGGTGCGCCTGGTCGGGCCGGTACCGACAGGCAGCACCGACCACGACCGGCTCGAATGGCTCGGCCGCGACGAGCTGCGGGAGCGGCAGTGGGCTCCGCCCGACGTCCCGATCGTCCAGGTGCTCCTGGCGGGGGCGCCGCCGGTCTTCGACCGACCCTGAGCTCAGCGCCCGAGGAAGTCCAGCAGCGCCTTGTTGAACTGTTCGGGATGGCTCGCGTTGAGGCCGTGCGGCCCGCCCGGGATCAGCACCAGCTCGCTGCCGGGGACCGCCTCGTGCGTCCGCTTGCCGGAGCCCTCGAAAGGCACCGTGCCGTCGGAGTCGCCGTGGATGATCAGCAGCGGCACGTCGATCGCACGCAGATCCTCCCGGAAGTCCGTGGTGGCCCAGGCCTCCATGCAGGCCAGCGCCGCCCCCTGGTCGCTCTGACGTGACATGCGCACCGCCTCGTCGACCTCGGCCTGATCGACCGCGAGCTGATCGCCCGCCGTGAAGAACCCCGTCGCGAAGTCGGCGAAGAAGGCATCGCGGTCCTGCTCGAGACCCTCGCGCAGCTGGGCGGCGGCGTCCCGGGTCAGCGGACCCTCGGGATTGTCGTCCGTCTGCAGCAGGTACGGCGGGACGGCGGACGCGAGCACTGCCGCACGCACCCGCGGACTGCCCTGGGTACCCAGGTGACGCACGACCTCGCCGCCGCCCATGGAGAAGCCCACCAGCGTCACATCGTGCACATCCAGCTGGGTGAGCACCGCCGTGAGGTCCGCGGCAAGGGTGTCGTAGTCGTAGCCGTCCTGGGGCTTGTCGGAGCGTCCGAATCCACGACGGTCATAGGTGATCACGCGGTATCCGGCCTGGTCGAGGGCGTCCCTCTGGTGGGCCCAGGACTCGCCGGAGAGCGGCCAGCCGTGGATGAGGACCACGGGGTGCCCGGAGCCCCCGCTGTCCTCGACGAACAGAGTGATCCCGTCCTGTGCGGTGACGTGCGCCATCGTCGTTCCTCTCCTCGGTGATGTCTCGACGCTATGCAGTCCTGCCCCGCAGTGCAAGCGCTCCTGCCCGGCGGTCATCGCCCCAGGACCCGGCGCCCCGGCGCAACTCCCCAGCAGCTCCTGGACCCGGACTGCTCAGCGCACCCCGTCGGGGAAGTCCGCCGGCTCCCCCGGCTGCCCGGTCTCGCCGAGGTCGATGCCGTAGTCGGAGGCGAAGCGCAGCTCGGTGCCCGCGAAGGTGCCCTCGACGTCCTCGTCGAGGTGGAACACCCGCGCGCCGCGCAGACGGTTCTCCTCCGCACCGCCCAGCCCATAGGTGCCGAAGCCGGTGCCCGGCCCGTAGCCGAGCTGGATGCCGTAGTAGTCGCCCACATAGGTGTTGATGTGGTCGTGCCCGACGAACAGGCCTCGCACATCGCCGCGCTGCAGCATCGCGGCGAACATGCCGGAGTTGAACGGGCCGGGGCACTCGTCCTCGTTGCGCTCCCCGACGATCGAGTGCTTCGCCGCCGCGCGGGCGTGATCGGCCCCGGTGCGGGCGTCGACGCTCGCGAACCACATGAAGCGGTGCTCCCACAGCGCGATGTGCTGGAACACGAGACCCGGGACCAGCTGCTTGTTCTTCGACTCCAGTCGCTGGGAGGCGTGGAGGTACCACTGGACCTGGTCGGGGCGCAGCCAGTCCCAGTCGGGGTATCCCTCGAAGTCCTGGCCGGCGATCTGCTCGGGGGCGTAGCGACCGGAGTCCAGCAGCCACAGGGCGAAGGCGTCGGCCCGCGATGCCGCGGAGCGCACGGTCAGCACCTGGTTGCCGCTGCCGGTGGTGTCCCGGGCGCCGGGGGTGTTGACGTTGTGCCGGTACTGCGCGACGAACTCCAGGTAGCCGGTCTCGTCGAGCCCGGTGGCCGCGCTGGAGTCCTCGTCGTGGTTGCCGAAGGTCAGTGCCCAGGGGATGCCGCGGTCCTCCATGGGCCGGACCACGTTGTTGATCGCCTGCTTCGCCTCCTGGGCCGTGGTGGGCGATCCGTCGATGACGTCGCCGTTGATCACCACGAAGTCCGGTGCCACGTCGTCCAGCACCGCCTCCTGCAGGGCGACGGTGCGCACATCGGTGCGGTGGCCGTCCTGGGTGTCGTTGAACTGGACGACGACGAAGGTGCCGTCGTCCCGGAAGGAGAGCTCGTCGCGCACGATGCCTTCGTTCGGTCGCAGGGGTCGGTCCGTCGGTGCGGTCGCAGCGGGCACCACCGGGGCGGGGGCCGCCGACGCGGTTCCCATCATGCCTGCCGCAGCGATGCCGGTGGCGGAGTATCGCAGCAGCGATCGGCGCGACTGCGCGGGGCGGGAGGGCGGCAGGGAGGACGGGGTCGAGGCGGCTGAGGAGGAGCGAGTGGTCATGGGGGCCTTGTCGTCGGAGGCGGGAGGTGTGCCGACCCAGACAAGCGGTCCCGCCGTACAGGGAGCCGTCCTCTCGGCGAGCATGCCGCGGCGTCCCGGCGAACGGCCGATGAACTCACCGCCGAACGGCCCGGCGGATCGCCGTGGCCAGCAGGGCCTCGAGCGGCCCGCGTCCCCCGCGTGCGGCCAGCACCCCGCCGAGGACGAGCACCCCGGCCAGATGGACGGCCAGGATCCCGGCGCCGCCGACGTACCAGGGCATCGAGCTCAGGTCCCCACCGGCCAGGAGCACGGCGGTGACCAGTGCGATGCCGGTGGCCAGCACGTGGGCGACATAGATCGTCAGCGGCGCGGCACCCGCGGCCCGCAGGCTCTGCGCGATCCTCCCGCGCACCGTGCGCAGCGACGGCAGCGGCTGCGCCGGCGGCAGCAGGCGCAGCGCCATGCCGATCAGCGCCACGGCGATGCCGCCGGTGGCGACCATGTCGGCGACGGTCCCGGTGTGCGTCGCGGCGGTGTACCAGGCTCCCGGGGTGGCGTGGCCGAGAGCGGCGGCGAGGTGGGGCACGAGGTGGGCGGCCGTCGCGGTCACCGCCCCGCCGGCCAGGGCGAGGAGGGAGAGGCGGCGGATCCGCCCGGTCTCCTGCGCGCGCAGCACGGCGCGCATCAGCACGATGCCCGTCAGCAGGTACGGGATCCAGGTGATCAGCGGGTACTGGCCGGTCAGCACCAGGCCCCGGAGCACGCCGACGGGGTCGTCCAGGCTCAGCAGCGTCACGGTGCCGAACTCGACGGGCCCGGGCACGGCCATCGCGAGCGGGTGGCCCGCGATGGTGAGCACGGCGATCACCGCGACCAGCACCCGGCTGCCGAGGAGCAGCAGCGGGGCGGTGATCATCATGGACAGCCCGAAGGGCACCAGCACCACCATCACGGGGCTGGGGACCAGCTCGAGCAGCAGGCCCAGGAGCGTCACGGCGGCGCCGCGCACCATGATCGCCAGGACCGCGCCGCGGCGGTCCCCCTCATCCAACCGCCGTCGGGAAGCCAGCACGAGGCTGCCGCCGCCGACGACGGCGAACAGGGTCGAGGATGTTCCCTCGGTCAGCAGGTGCGCGATCCGCGCCGCCGCGGCCTCCGGTCCGGTGGCGCCGGGGACGAGCGCGAGCGGGGCCAGGAGGTGCGCGCTCATCATGCCGATGACGGCGAGCAGACGGACCAGGTCGAGCGCCTCGATCCGGGTGGGAGTCGCCGGGGCCGAGGGACGGGCATCAGGGCGGGGTGGTGCGTATGTCATGCCCACCAGGGTTCCGGGACCGGCCCGGTCGGCGCGTCAGCTCGCGGGACGATCCGGAGTCCTCCCGGAGGTGGACTCCTCAGATCGCCGCTCCGCGGCCCCACTCCCGGATGAAGGCCTCGCGCCGCTCGGCCTGCTCGACGGGGTCGGGCACCGGCAGCGAGGCGATGAGCTTGCGGGTGTAGTCGTGGGAGGGCCGCTGCAGCACGTCCGGGCCGTGACCGTCCTCGACCAGCTCGCCGCGGAACAGCACCCCGATGCGATGGGCGAGCGTGTCGACCACCGCCAGATCGTGGCTGATGAACAGGGCGGCGAAGCCCAGTCGGCTCTGCAGCTCCCGGAACAGCTCGAGCACCGTGGCCTGCACGGAGACGTCCAGCGCGCTGGTCGGCTCGTCAGCGATCAGCAGCTCGGGCCCCAGCACCAGCGCCCGCGCCAGCGAGATGCGCTGACGCTGCCCGCCGGAGAGCTCGTGCGGGTAGCGGCCCGCGTAGCTCCCCGGCAGCTCCACGGCCTCCAGCAGCTCCCGCACCTGCTTCGTGTGCTCGGCAGGTCCCTGCTGGGGCTCGTGGACGATCAGCGGCTCGGCGATGCACTGCTCGATGGTCAGGTGCGGGTTGAAGGACGTGGCGGGGTCCTGGAACACGAAGCCGATCCGTCGGCGCAGGGGCTTGAAGGACTTCTCCTTCATCCCGTTCATCTCGTGGCCGAGCACCTGCAGGCTGCCGCCGGTGGTGCGCTCGAGACCGGCCATGGCACGGCCGATGGTGGTCTTGCCGGAGCCCGACTCCCCCACCAGGCCGTACACCTGGCCGGCACGGATGGTGAAGTCCACGCCCTTGACGGCGCGGAACGGAGGCCGCCCCAGCCGTCCCGGGTACTCGATGACCAGGTCCTTCGCGACGACGACCGGGTGGGCCTCGTCGATCTGCTGCTGCTGCTCGGAATCCAGCGCCGTCCACGCGGAGTTGCGGCCCAGGTGGGGCACCGCGGCCAGGAGCTTCTTGGTGTAGTCCTCCCGAGGGTGGGCGAACAGCTCCTGCGCGCCGGCGCGCTCGATCACCTTCCCGTGGTACATCACGGCCACGGAGTCGGCGAGGTCGGCGACCACGCCCATGTTGTGAGTGATCACGATGATCGAGGTGCCGAAGCGGTCCCGCACGTCCCGCAGCAGCTCCAGGATCTCGGCCTGCACGGTCACGTCCAGCGCGGTGGTCGGCTCGTCGGCGACGATCAGCTCAGCCCCCAGGGCCAGCGCCATGGCGATCATGATGCGCTGCTTCTGGCCGCCGGAGAACTCGTGGGGGTAGCGATCGATGCGCTCGATCGGGTCGGGGATGCCCACCTTCTCCAGCGCCGCGACCGCCTCTGCGCGGATCTCCTTGCGGGTCATCCCGGGTCGGTGCGCCCGCAGCCCCTCCCCGATCTGCCACCAGATGGGGAAGACCGGATTCATGGCGCTGGAGGGCTCCTGGAAGATCATCGAGACGTCCTCGCCGCGCAGCGCCCGCAGCTGCGCTCCGCTGAGGCTCACCACGTCGGTGCCGGAGACCAGCACCGCCCCGGTCGCCTCGGCGGTCTCCGGCAGCAGCCCCAGGATCGAGCGGGCGGTGACGGACTTGCCGGAGCCGGACTCGCCGACGATCGCGAGGATCTCTCCCGGGGCGACCTCGACGTCCATCGTGTCGACCGCGTGGACGTCCCCGCCGTCGGTCGCGAAGTGGATGTCGAGATCCCGGATCGCGAGGCGCGGGACCGCCTGCGGGTCCTGCGTGTCCTGCGTGCTCTGCGTGCCGCTCATGCCGCCGCCTTCCGTCGAGCGCGCGAGCGCTTCTTCCGCGTGCGCAGACGCGGATCGTTGAGGTCGTTGATGGACTCGCCCACCAGGGTCACGCCGAGCACGGCGGCCACGATGGCCAGACCCGGGAACAGGCCGGTCCACCAGATCCCGCTGGTCGCGTCGGCCATCGCGCGGTTGAGGTCGTAGCCCCACTCGGCGGCGCTGGTCGGCTCGATGCCGAAGCCCAGGAATCCGAGCGCGGCCAGGGTCAGGATCGCCTCGGAGGAGTTCAGCGTGAAGATCAGCGGCAGGGTGCGGGTGGCGTTGCGCAGCAGGTGCGTGCCCATGACGCGCTTGTGCCCGGTGCCGATGACCTTCGCGGCCTCCACGAAGGGCTCCGCCTTCAGCTGGACCACCTCGGCGCGGATCACCCGGAAGTACTGCGGGACGAACACGACGGTGATGGAGATGGCGGCGGCCAGGATGCCGCCCCAGGCGTTGGACTGCCCGCCGGAGATGACGATCGACATGACGATCGCCAGCAGCAGCGAGGGGAAGGCGTAGATCGCGTCGGCCAGCATCACCAGCACGCGGTCCAGCCAGCCGCCGAGGTAGCCCGACAGCAGGCCCACGGCCGAGCCGAGGAACAGGGAGGCCACGACCGCGCAGACCATGACGGCCACCGCCGTGCGGGTCCCCCAGATCACCCTGGAGAGCACGTCGAAGCCGGTCACGGTGGTGCCCAGCAGGTGCTCGGCCGACGGGGGCTGCTGGCCGCCGAAGCGCTCGCCGTCGACCCCGGTCTGGGCGAAGCCGTAGGGCGCCACCAGCGGGGCGAACAGGGCGGTCAGCAACAGGCCGATCACCAGCACCAGTCCGGTGATGAGCATGCCGCGCTGCAGCCCGACGCTGCCGCGCAGGTGCGAGATGACCGGCAGGCGCAGGATCCAGGAGGAGCGGGCCCGGGCGGCGACGCGGGTGGATTCCGCGGCGAGGTCGTGGTCGGCGCCGCCGTCTTCTCCCGGCGGGACGGGGTTCGAGAGCGTCATGTCAGTACCTCACTCGGGGGTCGATGAGGGCGGCGACGACGTCGACCAGGAAGTTGGAGATCGCCACGATGACGGCGAGCATCATGACGATGCCCTGCACGGCCACGTAGTCGCGGGCCTTCATGTACTCGGCGAGCATGTAACCCAGCCCGTTCCACTCGAAGGTGGTCTCGGTCAGCACCGCGCCGCCCAGCATCATCGCGATCTGCATGCCCATCACGGTCACGATCGGGATCAGCGCCGGACGCAGGGCGTGCCGGGTGGTCAACCGCCGCTCGGCCACGCCGCGGGAGCGGGCGGAGTCGATGTACTGCATCTCCAGCGTGCCGATCATGTTGGTGCGCACCAGGCGCAGGAAGATGCCGCCGGTGAGCACGCCGAGCGCGATGGCGGGCAGCACCGCATGCTTCGTGACGTCGAGGAGCAGGTCGACGTTCCCCAGTCGCAGCGCGTCCAGCAGGTAGAACGGCGACGGGTTCAGGATCGAGCTCATGGTCAGCTCGCCGCGGGTCGAGAGCCGTCCGGCGACGGGCAGCCAGTCCAGGCCCACGGAGAACACGAGTTTGAGCAGCAGGCCCACGAAGAACACGGGCGTCGCGTAGCCCAGGATCGCCACGATCCGCAGCACCGCGTCCGGCCAGCGGTCGCGCGTGCGGGCCGCGATCATGCCCAGGGGCACGCCGGCCACCAGAGCGACCACCACGGCGTAGACCACCAGTTCGAAGGTCGCTCCGCCGTAGGTGGTGAGGATCTGAGAGACCGGGGTGCCGTCGGTGTAGGAGGTGCCGAAGTCCCCTCGGAGCACGCCGCCGAGGTAGTCGACGTACTGCACGATCAGCGGGCGGTCGTAGCCGGCCTCGGCACGGCGCTCCGCGAGCTGTTCAGGGGTCAGCCGGCCGCCCAGGGCCGCCGTGATCGGGTCGCCCGTGATCCTCATCAGGAAGAACACGACCGTCATCAGGATGAACACGGTCGGGATGATGAGCAGGAACCGCACCAGGATGTAGCGGCCGAGACCTCCCGAGCGCTCGCGCTTGCGCGCGGGTCGGGGGGTGGTGGGCTCGACCGTCGTATCGGGTTCCGCGCTCACTTGCTGATCGGAGCGACGCGGAACTTGAAGGACGAGTCCAGCGTGACGCCCTCGACCTCGGCCGTGGACACGGCGATCTGGGCACCCTGCAGCAGAGGCAGGGTCGAGATCTCCTCGGCCACGATGTCCTGGATCTGAACGAACAGCGCCTCGCGCTCCGCCTCGTCCTGGGTGCCGCGCTGCTGCGCGATCAGCTGGTCGACCTTCTCGTTCGAATAGTGGTTGACCAGGAAGTTGTCCGTGGCGAAGAACGGCGAGAGGTAGTTGTCCGCGTCCGAGTAGTCGGGGAACCAGCCCAGCTGGTAGGCCGGGTAGACGTCGCTGGTGCGATCCTTGTTGTACTGCACCCACTCGGTGGACTTCAGGTCCACCACGAACAGCTCGTCGGCCTCCAGCTGCGCCTTCACCGCCGCGTACTCGTCGCCCGAGGAGGCGCCGTAGTGGTCGGGGTTGTACTGCAGGCTGAGCTGCACCGGGATCTCGACGCCGGCGTCCTCGAGGCGCTTCTTCGCGCGAGCGGCGTCGGGGCCGCCCTCGCCGTCGCCGTACATGTCCTTGAACTGGGTGCCGGAGCCCGGCAGACCCTCGGGGATGTAGGAGTACAGCGGCGTGTAGGTGCCCTTGTAGACCGACTCCGAGATCGCCGCACGATCCAGGAGATCGGCGGCGGCCTGGCGGACGGCCTGCGACTTGGCCGGATCGGCGTTGTCGGTCTTGGTGCCGTAGGGCATCGTGGCGAAGTTGAACACGATGTAGCGGATCTCGCCGCCGGGGCCCTCGTGCACGGTCACTGCGTCCTTCGTCGAGAGGTCCTCGATGGCGGTGGCGGACAGCGAGCGCCACACGCAGTCGATGTTGCCCTCCTGGATGTCCAGCCTCATATTGCTCTGGTCGGCGTAGTAGGACATCGACACCTTCTGCGTGGCAGGTGCGCCGAAGATGCCCTTGTAACCGTCGAAGGCCTGGTAGGAGACCAGATCGTTGATCTTCCAGCTGGTGATCTGGTAGGGGCCGCAGAACGCGCCGCCGTCGACGATGTCGTTGTCGGAAAGCACCTCGTCGGCGGGGAAGACGTCGGCGTCGACGATGGGTCCGGCCGGGCTGCACAGCACGTACGGGAAGGTCTGGTCGTTGGGCTCGGTCAGGTGGAACTCGACGGTGAGGTCGTCGACGGCCACGACCTCCTCGAGGTTCCCCAGCAGGCTCGAGGGACCGTTGGGATCGGCGATCTTCAGCTGCCGGTCGAAGGTGTGCTTGACGTCCTCGCTGGTCAGCTCGTTGCCATTGGCGAAGGTCAGGCCCTCCTGGAGCGTGACGGTGTAGACGTTCTCGCTGGTGAACTCCCCGGACTCGGCGAGGTCGGGCTCGGGCTTGCCGTCCTCGGAGCCGATGGACGTGCCCATCAGGTAGCCGTAGCACTGGGTCCACACCGTCGAGGACCCGTTGTCGTAGGCGGCCGCCGGATCCAGGGCGGTGACCTTGTCGGTGGTGCCGACGGTGAGGGCGCCCGACCCGTCGCCGCCACCGCTGCCGCCGCCGTCGTCCGCGGTCTTCGCGCAGGCGGACAGCAGGACGGGGACCCCCGCCATGGACAGCAGCACTGCCCGTCGCCTCGGGGTGAAAGCGGCATCGAACATGGGGTTCCTCCAGGGGTGAAGCGGTCCGCGGGATCACGGCTCTGTGAGGCGCCGGCGGTTGCTTGTGACGTGACGCACCGGTGCGTGTGCCCTGAAACGTAGCAGTGACACGCAGGAGCATCGAATCCCTGGAGGGCATCCGCTGACCTGTGACGGAAACGTTATCCGACCGCTCGGATGGGCCGGCCGGCCTTCCCTGCCGTCCGACGACCACCGTCCCTGCCGCTCGATGCCCGCCTGACGCGCCGTCCTTCGCCCCGCCCGACTCGTCGTCCGACACGCCGGTCCGGACGTGCAGACTTCCCCGATGCGGTGCGGAGACGTCTCGGATCGGGAGAATGGGCAGGGCGAACCGAGCCGAGGACGACCCGAGGAGACCCCCGTGACCGATCACCGCTCCACCCTGCTGGCCGATGGCGCCTCTGTCGAGCAGGTGGCCACCGGCGCCACCTGGGCCGAGGGTCCGGTGTGGATCCCGGGTCGCCGTGCAGTGCGCTTCAGCGACATCCACGACGACCGGATCCTGGAGTACTCCGAGCAGAGCGGGGAGCTGACGGTGTTCAGCGCTGCCGCCGAGTACACCAACGGGCGCACCCTGGACCTCGCCGGGCACGTCGTGGAGTGCTCCCACGGCCGCCGCGCGATCCAGCGCGACACCGCCGTCGGCCCCGGACGCCCTCCCGCGCCGACCACGCTCGTGGACCGCTTCGGACCCCACCGCCTGAACTCCCCCAACGATGTGGTCGTCGCCTCCGACGGGGCGATCTGGTTCACCGACCCCGCCTACGGCATCAAGCGACCCGTCGAGGGGCATGCCGGCGAGGAGGAGTACGGCGACCGCTACGTGTTCCGCTACGACGAGGCCGCCGACACCCTCACCCCGGTGGTGATCGACGTGGAGGCGCCCAACGGGCTGGCCTTCTCCCCCGACGAGTCGCTGCTGTACGTCGCCGACTCCTCGCTCTCACCCGCCGACGAGTCCGACCCGTTCCCCGATCGTCCTCACGGCCATGCGATCCACGTGTACGACGTCGTCGACGGGCGGCAGGCGAAGAACGGCCGCATCCTCACGGAGGTCTCCCCCGGATTGCCCGACGGGATCCGGGTGGACGTCGAGGGGCGGATCTGGAGCTCGAGCCTGTCCGAGGTGCAGGTCTTCGCCCCCACCGGCGAGCGCCTGCTGGACCTGCCGGTGCCGGAGAAGACGGCGAACCTGTGCTTCGGCGGCGACGACGGGCACACGCTCTACGTGGTCGCGAGCACGAGCCTGTACCGGATCCGCACCACGACGCGGGATGCGGTGGCCCTCGCGCGCTCCTGACAGCTTTTATCGGTTGTGTCTGTCGATACAGCAGAAAGCGACGTGGATGCGTCCCCGATCAGCCCGGCAGCTCGTTCCACCACCGCAGCACCCGCAGCGCCTGCAGGGTCAGCCAGGGAGAGGGCTCGCCCAGCGGGACGTCGATCTCGAACCACACCTGGCCGGGCAGGACCTTCTGCTGGAGCCAGGTGCCGTCGCTCTGCTGCGCCTCGCGGACCATCTCGACCGCCTCGGCCATCCGCGGATCTCGTCGGCCCGCGAGGCGGAAGTGGTCCAGCGCCCGCAGCGCGGAATAGATGTGGCGCGGCGGGTAGAGGAAGTGATCCACCCAGGGTCCGAGGAGCTCCCCGGTGCTCAGGCGCCGGGTCAGGTGCCGCTCGAGCAGGTACTCCTCCCCCGACGCGCGCGCCGCGCGGGTGGCCTCGGTGCCGCCGGTGGCCTGCTCGTGGATCAGCAGGGCGCGCAGAGCGTTGAGCGTGGAGTGGACGCTCGAGCGCACCGAGCCGTTCACCCACTCGCAGTTCCAGCCGCCGTCGGGCTGGAGATGCTCGACGAACCAGGTCGCGAGATCCTCGACGTCGGCCCCGAGCCAGAGCCCGTTGGCCAGCGTCATCGCATTGATGCAGCAGTCGACCTCGCCGCCCCAGTACGGCAGGCTGCGGTCGTGCTCCCAATGGGAGTTCTTCGCCAGCAGCGCAGCGGTGTCGCGCTCGATCAGCGGCGCCGCGTCCATCCCCCACTCGCGCAGGGTGGTCAGCGTCCAGGTGGTCGCGGTCCAGGGCTGGCCGGGCAGGGTGCTGCTCTCGGGGTCCTCGAGGAATCCGGCCGGGAAGAACGCGCCGCCTGCCCACTGCCCGTCGGGGTCCTGCCGCTCCAGCAGGGCGGCCCCGAATCCCTCGTGGGGGATCCGGGCACGGGTGGCCTCCCACCGCTCGGTCGGGGCGTCGAGCAGGTCGCGCTCGACCTGCCAGCGCAGCGCGGGGTCGGTGTCCAGGAGCCAGGAGATGACGTCGGTGGGTGCCATGGGGTGATCTTCGCATCGCGTCCGGAGAGCTGTCACGGCGTACTCGGGCGACGCGGAGGTTCGTCCCCCAGGATTCGTCCCGTGCCCGGCGCCCCGGGCGCGCCCCGACCGGAAGGACTCTCATGAGCACCTTCGACCGACTGGCCGGCATGGCCCGCAAGGCCCTCGACTCGAGGACGACTTCCTCCCGCGACGCGGGAACGCGACCTGGTGCACGATCAGGGGCGGGATCCGGCGGGAGCTCCGACTGGCGCTCGATGGTCCGCCGCGCCTCCGATGCGATCACGGGCGAGAGCGACCAGCGCTCCGGCCCGGCTCCGTCGGCCGCGGCATCCGGACCCGCACCGTCGGCGGCGTCCGAGGAGGACCGTCGTGCGATCGCCCGCTACGACTACCTGGTGCGCACCGCGGCGCCCGACCAGCTCGAGCGCGTCCACCGCGAGGCCTTCGAGCGCCTGACCCCTCAGCAGCGCACCCAGTTGACCGCCTCGATGCGTTCCGAGCTGCCCGAGCCCGAGCGGCCCCGCACGGACGCCCCGGACGACCTCGCCCGGTCCGCGACCCGGCTCGGCGCTATGGACCCTCGACGGCTCACGGGCTTGCTGGGGCGTTCCGGACGCTCCCGGTCCGGTGCCGGAGCAACCGGCGCCGGGGCCCTCGGTGTCGGGGCGGTCGGCGCAGCCGGCGGGCTGCTCGGCGTCGTGGCCGGTGGTGCGATCGCCACCGGGGTCGGAGGCTCCCTGCTGCAGGAGGCCGTCGCCTCGGGCATCGACGTCGACTCCCTCACCGCAGGCCTGGAGGCGGATCTGGGCGGACTGACCGAAGGGCTCGAGGGCCTTGCGAGCGCCGAGGACGCCGAGGGTCTTGCCGACGGAGTCGGCGGCGGCATCTCGGATGCCGGGGACAGAGTCTCCGGCATCGGCGAGAAGTTCTCCGACATCGGGGTCGGAGACCTCTTCAACCGCTGATCAGAGCTCGTCAGAGCGGGACCGGGCCGAAGCGGGACCAGGCCACGAAGACGGAGACGATCGCGAGGACGATGGAGGGCAGCGCCTTGGCCAACCCGTCGCCGCGGCGGATGTGCACGAGGGCCGCGAAGACCATGGTGATCGCGAGCCCTGCGGCGGCCAGCGCCACCAGGACCGGCAGGACGCCGGTGACGGCGGGAAGTATCAGGCCGAAGGCGCCGAGGATCTCGAGCACGCCGATCCCGAGGATCACGCTGTGCGGGAAGTCCTCGACGTACGGGGTGCGCTCGATCTGCTGGTCTCGTGCGGTCAGGAGCTTCGCGGCACCCGACGCGGCGAACACCGCGGCGAGCACGAAGGCGAAGATCCACAGGAGCATGTTCATGACAGCGCCTCCTTCATCGGGAACTCGAGTATCTCTCGTCGCGGTGCGCTCTGTCACACGAACGGGACTGCGACCTGGCGGGAGAGCTGGTCGGTGACCTCACGGGCGGACGTGCCGACGAGCTGACCGATCAGTCAGCCGGTCCAGTCCGTCGGCCCGGTCAGTCCGTCAGCCCGGTCAGTCCGTCGGCCGCACCAGGCGGTCGTGGCCCGACTCCTCCAGCTCCGCGATATCGGAATGGGCCTTGAGGAAGGCGGAGAAGGTGCGGAAGCCGAGGGCCTTCTCGCTGAACGAGGGGTCCATGCGGCGCATGTGCGACTTCACGGCGGAGCTGTGCAACCACTCGCTGTCGCCGCGACCGCCGAGCTGCAGGGCGCGCTGGAGCAGACGCGTGGCCGCTTCACCGGGATCCTCGGTGATCTCTTCGTCGTCCGCCTCGTCGACCGTCTCGTCGGCCGCCCCGTCGGCGTTCTCGGAGGGGTCGGAGGGCCCGGCCCCTCCGCCGCTGGAGCGTGAGCCTCTGCCCCGCCCGCGACCGTCGGAGTCCCCCGTGCCCTGCCCGCGCCGGGACCGGGTGGATGCTGCCGGCTCGGGCCGCTCGATGCCGGGGAGGTTGTCATAGGACTCGAACTCGTCGCAGGCCGCGGCCAGGGACTTCGCCGTCGAACCCGCTACCCCGATGCCGATCACGTAGCGTCCCAGGCGCCGGCAGCGCTGGGCGAGCGGCACGTAGTCGGAGTCCCCGCCGACGATCACCACGTGGGTGAGGTCGGGGATGCGGAACATGTCCTCGACGGTGTCCACGGCCAGGCGGATGTCCGCCCCGTTCTTCGCGTAGGCGGCAGCGGGGAAGAGCTGGACCAGGTCCACGGCGCGGGCGACCAGCTGCGAGCGATAGTCGGCGTTGACGGGCGCGGACCAGTCGGCGTAGGCGCGGGTGAGCATGAGAGAGCCGAAGGAGGCGGCGTAGTCGATCACCGCGCCGACGTCGACCGTCGCCGCGGCGAGGCGTTCGGCGACCCCGGGGGCCGACGGGTCCTCGGCGATCTTCTGGCGGTCCCGGCTGTAGGCGTTGCGTCCGTGCACGCGGTCGTACCAGGACATGACGATGTTGTCGAAGTCGAGGTAGACGGCGACGCGGGGATCGGTGGGTTCAGCCATGGCACCAGTCTGCCCCCGCGAGCGGGTGTGATGGCGGAGCGCCGGTCGTGCGGGTGTCGGACGGGCGGCGACGGGGGCGTCGGGCACATGACGGAGCGAGCGCCGGACGGGAGCTTCGGGCACATGGCAGAGCGAGCGCCGGACGGGCGGCGGCGTGGGTGTCACGCGCATGGCGGTCCGGGAGTCGGACGGGCGAAATCCCCCGGAGCTGCGGGGAATCCGACACGCAGATACCCCTGATGCGCGTAGGAGAAGATCAATCTTCACATCACCACGACATACATTCCTGCGCACCCATTGCACCATATCCAGGTGACATTCTAGAGCTCGTCATCGTCGAGCTCCAGGAGGCTCCTTCGCACCCTCGTCGCACGGTGCCTCGGCGCCTCGGCGCCTCCGGTGCGACCGTCCCCATCGTCCGACGTCACGATCCCCGGACGGAGCAAGCCCGTCGCACCAGCTCACCTCCCTCGATCCTGCCGCACGAGCACTCGCCCGCAGGCGTCACCACGCACGAGTGCGGACCGGACGCGCATCCCTTCCGTCAACCCGATCACGGTAATTGTGGACAACTCATGACGGTGGAGGAACGATTCATCCTTCCTCCACAGGCACCCTTTTTCCACATCCTGTGGATACTCTTCGGGAACATCCCCCACTTTGTCCACAACTCTTCTTTTTATGGGCGTCGAACGGTAGGGTCGAGTCATATCGAATGCACATCCGAGAGCAGGGAAGCCCGGACGGGAAGGAGGTAAGGGTCATGAGCGCGATCGTGAGCGCCCCGTCGGCCGATGGGGACGACGAACTGGATGGCTTCGACGCCTCGGATCTCGCCTTCCTCGCCTCCCTCCCCCAGCGCCTCCGTCAGGTCGGCGCCCATAAGCCCTTGACCCGGGAAGACCTGCCCACGCGCGGGAAGAGCACGAAGGCTCCCCGGCTCAGCGACGCCACACAGCTCGCCTGGGACGCCGAGACGAGCAGCGCTCGTGCCCTGGCCTCCCGGTACCGCGCTGTGGCGGCCCTGTACACCTGCGAGGCGGAGGGCGATGAGTCCTGCGACCAGGAGGATCTCGACACGATCCGGACCGCTCTCGCCCTGCGGGTGACCGATGGCGCAGCCCGCTGGGAGCTGCGCACCGCCCGCCAGGCCGTCGACCAGTTCCCCCGCACTCTGGAGCGACTGGAGTCCGGGCGCTTCCCCTCGACGTGGTTCACGCGGATGCTGCGGACGGCCCAGAACCTGAGCGACGAATCGCGACGCAAGATCGACGTGGCGATCGCGACGTGGTCCGTGGACATCACCGCTGAGCGCTTCATCACCCTGCTCAATGCCCTCGTCCAACTCATGGGACAACGCGAGGAGGATGCGGAGGAGGAGCCGCCGGAGCCCGTGCGCACGGTGGAGCTCGCCCCAGATGCCGTCCCGGGGAACGGTTCGATCACCTTCCGTGGCCCGATCCCGGAGATTCTCGCCTATTGGAAGAGGTTGGATGAGGCCGGTCGCGCGCTCCGGTCCGAGCAGCGCAGAGCACTCCGCGAGGGCACCGAGATCCCCTTCGACATCGACGAGATCGCCGCCCGGACGGGTCGCCCGGTCCCGCTCGACCGATTGCGCTTCGAGCTTGCGCTGCAGGCGCCCTTCGACACGGACGGTGTGCACGTGCCCGCGGAGCGGTTCCGCCTCAACATCACGGTGCCGATGCTGACTCTGCTCGGTGCCTCGGACGCCCCGGGCATGGTCGAGGGTCGCTCCCCCGTCCCGCCGCGGATGGCACGCTCCCTCGCGGGCGCCGAGAACACCTGGTACCGCGTGCTCACCGATCCCGGCACCGGCGCCTTCCTGCCGTGTCCCGCCCAGAAGTACCACCCGGACAGATCCATGCTCGAGCACCTGCGGCTGCGGAACGCGACCTGCGCCGTGCCGGGCTGCACCCGCTCCACCTCGTGGGCCTCGGAGGCCGATCACATCGAGGAGTACGACCACGTGGACCCCACCCGGGGCGGCCTCACCGAGGTCGAGAACCTGCACCTGCTGTGCTGGAGGCACCACGTCCAGAAGACCCAGGGCCTGCTCGATCCCGACCGACTGCCGAGCAACGGCACCGGCCCGGGACGCACCCGGTGGGCCGTCGGCCGGTCCGGGGACCACACGATCACCACCGACGACGTCGACCTCGCCACCCGCATCGCGGTGCGGGAGCTAGAGCGCATCTGGGAGCACCATCAGGCTCGGAAGAGCTCCCGACCTTCGGCCTCCCCACCCGAGACGCCTCCGGCAGAACCTCCGACGCCCCCGCCGCCCGCGGCGCCGCCGGAGATCCCGCCCGGGCCGTGGGACCCGGATGATCCCCCGCCGTTCTGATCGGTATCACCCGACCCCGGGGCGTTCCTGCGCGCTCCGGGGCACGAGTGCGTCAGCGGCGCTGGATCTGCAGCGATCGGCGGCGCCGGTGCACGGTGAGGTATTCGAGTCCATCGTCCCCGGCGCGGAAGCCGCGCACCGTGCGGCGGGGCAGGAGCGCGACGTCCCCGGGCCGCAGGGGCTCTTCGGCGTCCTCGGTGACCAGAGTCCCGCTGCCGCTGACCACATGGATCAGCGTGTCCACCTCGGCACCGACATGGGGGTCGATCCCGTCCCCGGCGGGCAGGCGGATCAGATTCGAATCCAGCTCGCGCTCCGGCTCCACGATGGACCACGCGGCACCGCGGCGCGGCTGCTCAGGCAGGTCAGAGGTATTGGTCAGGACAGGCATGTCGTCGGCTCCCGGTTCTCGATGTCGCCTTCGAACGTACCCGCTCCGGGGCCCCGGACGTGGCGGCGAAAAGGGTCCTCGGTGCGCTCACAGGGCTGGTCGCGTGGGTGCCGTCGCCACGGCGACGAGATCCGCGGCCGGTCCGGTGAGACGCCGCGGCCCCGTCCACACAGCGGTCAGGGGCCGGCGCAGCCGTTCCCCCTGGACCGGCACGCGGTGCAGCTGTCCCGTCTCCAGCAGGGAGCGGACGGCCAGCATGCTCAGCACGGCGGGGCCCGCCCCGGAGCTGACCGCCACCCGCACCGCCGCGTTGCTGCTGAGCTCCTGGACGGGCGCGGTGCGAGCGGCCGACGGCACCAGCTCCTCGAAGGCTTCCCGCGTCCCCGATCCACCCTCCCGCACCACCAGCGCGGTCGCCGCCAGCTCCTGGAGGCCGACCGGCTCGTCCCGCGACGCCCAGGGGTGGTGCGGGGCGACCACCACCACGAGCTCGTCCTCGCGCAGGTCCTGAGCGTGCACCCAGCGCGGCACATGCGGGGTCTCGATGAATCCCAGCTGCAGCTGCCCGCCGCGGACCTGTTCGAGCACCTGCGTCGAATTCAGCACCCGAAGGTCCACCCGCACCCGAGCACTGGTGCGGCGCAGCTCGGTGAGCCAGGCCGGCATGAGGTGCTCCGCGATCGTCATGCTCGCCCCGACCTGCAGCTCGAGCGTGTCCTCGTCGCGGCTGTGGTGCAGCCAGCCCGTGAAATCCGCGGCGGCCTCCAGCAGCTCGCGGGCGTGGGCGGCATAGAGCAGGCCGGCCGACGTCGGGCGCGCACCACGCGGATGACGATCCAGCAGCGCCATCCCTGCCTGGGACTCCAGCTGGGCGATCATGCGACTCGCGTTCGGCTGGTACATGCCCAGGCGGCGGGCACCCGCGCCGAGCCCGCCCTCGTCGACCACCGCGACGAACAGGGCGAGAGCCGGCAGATTCGGCAGCGGAGCAGACATATGGGAATGATATGCCCTGATCCGGATCTGCCGTCTACCGGGCCGGACCCCCCGGTGACAGGGTTCTTCCATGCCCTCGCCCCTCGCCGAATCCCGCACCGCCACCGCCGCTCCGTCGGCCCGCCGCACCCTCGCCCCCGGCCTGCTGCTGTGCCTCGCCGTCGCCGTGCTGGCGCAGCTGATCGCCCCGCTCATCCCGGGCGTGAGCGCTCTGATCATCGCGATCGTGGCGGGGATCCTCGTCGCCAACACCACGGGACTGCCCTCCGCCGTCTCCGCCGGCACCGACTTCTCGGCGAAGAAGCTGCTGCGCGCGGGCATCGTGCTGCTGGGGCTGCAGCTGGTGCTCGGCGACATCCTCGCGCTCGGTGCCCCGATGCTCCTGGTCGTGGTGGTGATCGTCGGCGGCGGCATTCTCGGCACCGTGGCGCTGGGCCGGCTGCTGGGCGTCGCGCCGCGTCTCGCGCTCCTGGTCGCCTGTGGGTTCTCGATCTGCGGTGCCGCCGCCGTGGCCGCGGCCGCCGGGGTCACGGATCCCGAGGACGACCACGAGGAGGACACGGTCACCGCCGTCGCCCTCGTCGTGCTCTGCGGGACGGCGATGATCGCGCTGGTCCCGCTCGCCTCGGCCCTGATCGGGCTCGCGCCGGGCACCGCCGGACTCTGGGCGGGCGGTTCGATCCACGAGATCGCCCAGGTCGTCGCCGCCGGCGGCGTGCTCGGCGGCGGGGCGCTCGCCGTCGCCGTCGTCGTCAAGCTCGCCCGCATCCTGATGCTGGCCCCGGTGATGGCCGTGCTCAGCGCCCGGGAACGGCGCCGCGGCGGGGCCGATGGTGCCCGCCCGCCCCTGGTCCCCGTGTTCGTCCTCGGCTTCCTGACGATGGTGCTGCTGCGCTCGTTCCTGCCGCTGCCCGCCGCGGTGGTGGACGCCGGGTCGGTGCTGCAGACGATCCTGCTCGGGGCGGCCATGTTCGCCCTCGGCACCGGCGTGAAGGTCCGCGCCCTCCTGCGGGTCGGGGCTCGTCCCTTCGCCCTGGCCGCCGCCTCCACCGTGCTGGTCGCCTCGATCGCACTGCTCGGGGTGCTGATCGTCGCCTGACGGCCCGGAGCAGCACCCCTTCTTCTCCGCATGTGCGTCGCTATAGTGGTTCTCATGACGCAGATACGGGTTCGAGACGCAGCGGCTTTCCTCGGAGTCAGCGACGACACCGTGCGCCGCTGGATCGAGAAGGGAACGCTCGAGGCGACGGCCGACGCCTCCGGGCGCACGGTCCTGGAGGGCACGGAGGTCGCCCGCATGGCCCGGGAGCTCGCCGTGACCCCGGAGCCCGTCGGCAGCCCCCGGTCCTCGGCGCGCAACCGCTTCGTCGGACTCGTCACCGACGTCGTCCTGGACACCGTCATGGCGCAGGTCGAGCTGCAGTGCGGCCCCTTCCGCGTGGTCTCCCTGATGAGCAGCGAAGCCGCCCGGGAACTCGGCCTCGAGCCGGGAATGGTCGCCAGCGCCGTCGTGAAGGCGACCCAGGTGGTCATCGAGGCCGAGCCCGCGCCGGGCGGACGCTCATGAGAGCCGTCTCCCGCCTCGGGGCCGCGACGGCCGCCCTGACCCTGGCTCTCGGCGTCGCCGGCTGCTCCGGCTCGTCGGCCTCCTCCGACACCCTCGTGGTCTACGCCGCCGCCTCGCTGCAGGAACCCTTCGAGGAGCTCGGCGAGCGCTTCGAGGCCGCCCACGACGGGGTCGCCGTGCAGTTCAGCTTCGCCGGCTCCTCGACCCTGGTCGCCCAGATCCGGGAGGGCGCCCCGGCCGACGTCTTCGCCTCGGCCGACACCCAGAACATGGACAAGCTGACAGGCGCTGACCTGCAGGGCGCCGAGCCCGTGGACTTCGCGACCAACACGCTGATGATCGCCGTGCCCGCCGGCAATCCGGCCGGGGTCACCGACCTCGCCTCGCTCACCGAGGACAGGCTGGACCTCGTCGTCTGCGCACCGGAGGTGCCGTGCGGGAGCGCGACGGAGACCGTCGAGCACACCGCGGGGATCGAGCTCTCCCCCGTCAGCGAGGAGCAGTCGGTCACAGATGTGCTGGGGAAGGTCACCAGCGGCCAGGCCGATGCCGGACTGGTCTACGTCACCGATGTGCGCACGGCCGACGAGGTGGAGGGCATCGCGTTCCCTGAGTCCGACAGCGCCGTGAACACCTACCCGATCACGACGGTGGCCGGCAGCGAGAACGCCGCGCTGGGCGATGAGTTCATCGACCTCGTCACCGGCACCGCGGGCCAGGAGGTCCTGGCGGAGTACGGATTCGCCGAAGCATGAGGTCTTCGGCATGAGGTCGCTGCCCCGCTGGGTCCTGGTCCCCGCCCTGCTGGGCGGGCTGTTCGTGCTGCTCCCGCTGATGGCCATGGCGACTCGGGTCCACTGGGGTGATCTCGGCGCGCTGCTGACCAGCGACTCCTCCCTCGCCGCGCTGCGGCTGAGCCTGAAGACCTCCGCCACCAGCGCTGCCTGCTGCGTGCTGCTCGGCGTACCCATGTCGCTGCTGCTGGCTCGCTCGAGCTTCCCGGGGCTATCCCTTCTGAGGTCGCTGATGCTGATCCCGCTGGTGCTGCCGCCGGTGGTCGGGGGCATCGCCCTGCTGTACACCTTCGGCCGCCAGGGGCTGATCGGCCAGCAGCTCGAGCTGCTGGGGGTGCAGATCGCCTTCTCCACCACGGCGGTGGTGCTCGCGCAGACCTTCGTGGCGCTGCCCTTCCTGGTGATCAGTCTCGAGGGGGCGCTGCGGACCGCGGGCACCCGCTACGAGGCGGCCGCCGCATCGCTCGGTGCCCGCCCCACGCGGGTGCTGATGCAGGTGACCCTGCCGCTGGTGCTGCCCGCTCTCGTCTCGGGCACGGTGCTGTCCTTCGCACGGGCGCTCGGCGAGTTCGGCGCGACGATCACCTTCGCCGGCAGCCTCCAGGGCACCACCCGCACCCTGCCGCTGGAGATCTATCTCCAGCGCGAGACCGATCCGCAGGCGGCGGTCGCCCTGTCCTTCCTGCTCATGATCGTGGCGGTGGCGATCATCGCGGTCACCGGCAGGCGGGCCGCGCTATGAGCCTCACCGTGGGCGCCACGGTCCCCGAGCGCGGGATCGACGTCGAGCTCGAGCTCGTCGGCGGCGAGACTCTGGCTCTGGTCGGTCCCAACGGCGCCGGGAAGTCGACGATCCTGTCCCTGATCGCCGGGACCCTGCGTCCCGCGACCGGCACCATCGCCCTCGACGGCCACGTGCTGACCGGCCCGCGGACCTGGGTGCCGCCGCATCACCGCGCCGTCACCACTCTCGCCCAGGACCCCGTGCTCTTCCCTCACCTGAGCGTGCTCGGCAACATCATGTTCGCCCTGCGCGCCCAGGGGATGCCGCGACGACGCTCCCGACGGGAGGCCGAGCGGTGGCTGCAGGAGATCGGGGGGCCGGAGCTCGCGGACCGTCGGCCCGCCCAGCTCTCCGGCGGGCAGGCGCAGCGTATCGCGGTCGCCCGGGCCCTGGCGGCACAGCCGGACCTGCTGCTGCTGGACGAGCCGCTGGCGGCGCTGGACGTCGATGTCGCCCCCGCACTGCGCGACCTGCTGCGCCGGGTCCTGGCCGAGCGCTCCGCAATCGTGGTCAGTCATGACGTGCTGGACGCGGTGACGCTCGCCGACCGGGTGGCGGTGATCGAGGCCGGACGGATCGTCGAGTCCGGCTCCGCCGCCGAGGTGCTCACGCGCCCGCAGGCCGCCTTCACCGCGCGCCTGGCCGGGATGAATCTGCTCCGCGGCGTCTGGGACGGTCGCGCGATGCGCCTCGGCGAGGAGGGAGGCCAGGCCATCCTGCGGGGCGAGCCGGTGGAGCCGATGGCCGCCGGCACCCCGGTGCGCGCGACGGTTCGCCCAGCGCGAGTCCGACTGCACGACGGGACCGACGCGCCGCCGACGGCGACGGTGCTGCCCATGACGCTGACGGGCCTCGAGCCCTTCGGCGACATGGTCCGCGCCCGGTCGGCCGGCATCGCCGCGGACCTCACGCCGCAGCAGCTGGCGGGCCGTGACCTGAGAGCCGGTGCCGAGGTCCGCTTCCGTCTCGAGGCGGAGGACGTGAGCATCTACCCCGCACTCTGACCGCTCGCGCTGCTCTGCGCCGGGGCACAATGGGGCGATGGACGAGATCGACCTGCGCTCGCTCCATCACGAGCTGCGCGGGCGCCACGGCCCCCAGGGCTGGTGGTGGCCCGGCGAGGAGCCCTTCGAGATCGCCGTGGGTGCGGTGCTGGTCCAGCGCAGCCGGTGGGAGCAGGCCGCGCAGTCGATCGAGGCGCTGCGCCGGGCCGGCCTGCTCGAGCCGACGGCCCTGGCGGCGGCCGATGAGGAGCGGGTGCGGGAGCTGGTGCGCGGCTCCGGCTTCCCGGCCTCGAAGCCGCGTCGGGTCCAGGCCCTCGCACACTGGGTCCGACAGCGTGCCGTCCACGCTCGCGAGCTCGAGGACGCACCGCTGAGGATCGAGCTGCTGGGGGTGGAGGGCATCGGCGAGGAGACCGCCGACGCGATCAGCCTCTACTGCTTCGCCCGCCCCGTCTTCGTCTGCGACGAGTACGCCCGGCGGCTGCTGCGGGAACTGGGCATGGAGGTGCCCAGCTCCTACCGGGCGTTCCGTCGGGCGATCGCGCCCGCGCTCGAGCGGGCCGAACTCTCCGTCGCCGAGCTCGCCGAGCTGCACGGGCTCATCGTCGAGGAGGGGAAATCCGCCTGAGGAGATCGCGCAGCGCCCCGTTGAAGAGCTCCGGTCGCTCGAGGTTCGGGTAGTGGGAGGCGCCGGGGACCTCGACGTATTCGCCGTCGGTGACGGTCTCGGCGAGGCGGCGACCGTTGGCGATATGGTCCGGGCCGTCCAGGGCACCGCACAGGGCGAGGACGGGGACATCCACCCGGTCGAGCAGCTGCCAGGTCCCCGTCACCGGGGTCGGCGGGAGCGGAAGGATCGGGGTGCCGTCGGCGTCCGTGCGCAGGTGCTGCTCGAGGGTGTCCCGGGCCATGGCGTCGACGAGGTCGCGGACCGCCGGATCGACCTGGTCGAGGGTGCGGTGGGGACCCGCCGTGAAGCGCTGGAGGACGTCGATCCACCCCTGGAGGTCACCTCGCTGCTCCGCAGCCCTCCAATCGGCGAAGGCCTGCAGTGCCCAGGGATCCTCGAAGACCGGCTCGCTCGTGCCCGTCCCGCCGACGACGATCCCGGCCACCCGGGTCGGACTCTCGATGGCGAGGTCGCAGGCGGTGCCACCGCCCATGGAGACGCCGACGGCCACGACCTGTTCGATCTCCAGGGCGTCCAGCAGGGCGAGGACGTCGTCGACGAGCCGGAAGGGGCCCTCGGCGTCCGAGGAGCCGCCGTGGCCGCGGGCGTCGGGGGCGAGTACGCGGCGTTCCGGAAAGGCGTCGAGCTGCAGATGCCACATGCGGGAGTCGACCGCGCCGCCGTGCAGGAGCAGCAGGGGCTGGCCCGTCGGATCCTCCGGCCCGACGTCGAGGTGGGCGATGTGCTGGTCGGCGAGTTCCACGATGCGTTTCATGACACCCAAGGTGTCATGGTGACCCGTTTTTGACAACCCAGGTGTCATACTGGGGCGATGAGTTCTCCGCTGCCCCCCGACGCCCTGGCCGCTCGTCTCGCCGAGGTCTATGTCGCGCTCGGCCCGGTCTACCGCCGGGTCTCGCGGATCGTCGAGCACGACGAGTCCGTCAGCGGACTGTCCGTCGGCGTGCGCAACGTGCTGGACCAGTTGCGGCGGGACGGCGAGCGCACCGTCCCCCAGCTCTCTCGACACCAGGACCTCAGCCGCCAGTTCGTCCAGCGCATGGTCCACGAGGCCCGGGCGGCCGGACTCGTGCAGCTCGTGGACAACCCCGCCCATCGCCGCTCGTCCCTGGTGCGGATGACGGCGGCGGGGCAGGATGCCATCACCGCGGTGATCGCTCGCGAGCACGAGCTGATGGGCCGTGTCGGCGGGGGCCTGACCGCCGACGAGCTCGCCGCGACCCTCCGGGTGCTGCACCACATGGACGAGGCCCTGATCGAGATCGAGGCGGCGGCGCGCGGATGAGTGCACGGCCGTTCGACGCGACGCAGGAGCTCGAGGACTACCGCCCGCGGCACGGGCGGTTCCGGGTCCTCGACATTCCCACGCGGAACGTCCTGATGATCGACGGGCAGGGGGGCCCGAACTCCTCTGCGGCCTACGGGGGCCGCGCCTCAGGCCCTCTATCCTCTGGCGTACGCCGTGACGTTCCGCAGCCGGCGCGAGCTCGGACGCGACGACGTGGTCCCGCCGGAGGTCATCCCGGCTCGGGGGCTCGAGATCACCGGCCTGCACCACGAGATCTACCTCGGCGACCCCCGCCGCGCCGCCCCCGAGAGGCTGCGCACGATCCTGCGCCAGCCGGTCAGGAATCGAGAAGCGACGGAGCGGCGGCCGCATTAGCGTGATCGCCATGACGACGATCACACAGCTCCTGCTCGAGTGCGACGACCCCGAGACCGCCGACCGCTTCTACTCCGAGGCTCTGGGTCTCGGCGATCGGATCCGCACCCGCGCCACCGAGAGGTCCAGCACGGGCTTCCGTGGCGCGACCGTGTCGCTGGTCGTGCCCGACCCCGGCGTCGTCGACGGCTTCATGGCCGCCGGCACCGCCGCCGGGGCGCGCGCCGTGAAGCCCGCCACGAGGAACCTCTTCGGCTACGGCGGCACGCTCCTGGCGCCCGACGGGACAGTGGTCACCGTCGCCACCTCCTCGAAGAAGCCCACCGGCGCCGCACCCGGCACGGTCGACGAGCTCGTGCTGCAGCTCGGGGTGGCCGCGGTCGCCCCCAGCAAGGAGTTCTACGTGGCGTGCGGCACCGAGGTCGCCCAGAGCTACGGACGCAAGTACGCCAGCTTCGCCACCGGGCCGATCTCGCTCGCTCTGCTCAAGCGCAGCAGTCTGGCCAAGGCGGCCGGTGTCGCCGCCGAGGGCAGCGGATCCCATCGGCTCGCGATCGTGGGCGACCTCGGTGAGCTCACCGACCCCGACGGGTTCCGGTGGGAGGCGCCGGGCCTCTAGCTGCTGCGCATCAGCTGCGTGCCGATGACGGCGAGGAGGTCCAGCTTCTCCTGGGCGCCGGTGCCCTCCAGGGGGAAGAAGGCGTGCATCGCGACGTCCTCGTCGGGGGTCAGCAGCACCTCGCAGCGCATCTCGATCGCTCCCACCTCGCCGTTGATGATCGTCTTGCGGTCCGAGCGGCGCACGCCGACGTCGTGGAGGTCCCACAGGCGCGCGAACTCCGAGCTGGCCGCCTGCAGCTCCTGGACCAGGGCGGTGACCTCCCGGTCGCCGCTGCGGCGGGTGAAGGCCGCGCGCAGGTCGGCGACATGGGCGGCGGAGATCCGCTCCCACTGCTCCTCGGCGAGATGGCGGCCCGACGGGTCGGTGAACCAGCGCAGGATGATGTTGCGCTCTCGCGGCGTCCCCTCCAGCTGATCACCCAGCAGGGCCTGTCCCAGCGGATTTGCCCAGAGCACCTCGCCGAGATCGGTGGTGATCACCACCGGGAGATCCGTGAGGCGATTGCCCAGGGCGATCAGCCCGGGGCGCACATGCCGACCGGCACGGCGCGGCGGCGTCGGGTGCCCCGTCAGACGGAACAGGTGATCGCGCTGGTCCTGATCGCACTGCAGTGCCTGCGCGATGCCGGTGATCACCCCGACGGAGGGCGTCGAGCTGCGCGCCTGCTCGAGCCGCGTGTAGTAGTCGACCGAGACGCCGGCCAGCATCGCGACCTCCTCCCGGCGCAGTCCGGGCGTGCGTCGGCGGGTGCCCTCCGGCAGGCCGGCGTCGACCGGACGCAGCAGGGCGCGGCGGCGGCGGAGGAAGTCGGCGAGGTCGTGGAGCTCCTGGCGGGCAGTCATGACCCCATCCTGCTCCCCCGCGCCCGCCGCATCCAGGGAGAGGCTCTCCCCCGATGCTCCGGGCCTCGTCCCGGAGCCGCTCGGCGCGCAGGCTGGTCGCCATGACCACCACAGAACAGTCCACGCACCGACCCACCACCCGCCGCCTCGGAACGACCGGCCCGATCGTCACCTCCCCGGGACTGGGGGCCATGAGCCTGTCCGGGGTCTACGGCCCCACCGACGACGCCGAGAGCCTCCGCGTGCTGCACGCCTATCTCGACGTCGGCGGCACCCTCATCGACACCGGGGACTTCTACGGGGCCGGCCACAACGAGATGCTCATCGGCCGCGCCCTGCGCGAGCGCTCCCGGGACGACGCCGTGCTCTCGGTGAAGTTCGGCGCCACCGTCACCCCCGAGGGCATGCCCGCCGGATTCGACACCCGTCCCGAGCACGTGAAGTCCTCCCTGGCCTATTCGCTGCGCCGTCTCGGCGTCGACCACCTCGACATCTATCGACCCGCCCGCCTGGACCCGGAGGTGCCGATCGAGGAGACCATCGGAGCCGTCCAGGAGCTCGTCGAGGCGGGATATGTGCGCCACATCGGGCTCAGCGAGGTGGGCCCCGCGACCATCCGTCGGGCCGCGGCCATCGCCCCGATCAGCGATCTGCAGATCGAGTACTCCCTGCTCACCCGCGACATCGAGGACAACGGGATCCTGGCCACCTGCCGCGAGCTGGGGATCGGCGTGACCGCCTACGGCGTGCTCGCCAAGGGGATGGTCGCCGGCCGCACCGGCGGCGCGCGGCAGGCCTTCCCCCGCTTCCAGGGGGAGAACCTCGAGCGCAACCGAGCGCTGCTGGAGCAGATCCAGGGCATCGCCGCCGCGCAGGGCGCGACCATGGCGCAGCTCGCGATCGCCTGGGTCGCCGCCCAGGGCGTGGACGTCGTACCGATCGTGGGCGCGCGCCGTGTCGACCAGGTGACCTCGATGCTCGCCAGCTCCGCGGTGCACCTGGGCGAACAGGACCTGGCCCGGATCGACGCGGCCCTGCCCGTCGGTGCGGCCCAGGGCGACCGCTACCCCGCCGAAGCCATGGCGCAGCTGGACAGCGAGGGCTGAGCAGCCGCACGACACCGCCGCCGTAGGACCGCAGAGATGCGCGGGCGCTGAGCCCGGACAGCAGAAGGGCCCCACCTCACGGTGGGGCCCTTCTGACGAGTCACTGTCTCACGGTTTCTCGAGTGGACCTAGCGGGAGGCTTGTCGAAACTTGCCCCGCCGTTGGCACGCATGTCCGCAAGCCACCAGGCCATTCGGAAGCGCACTTGTCCCTCGCGCCCTCGGAGGCGCAAGGTCGCTCAGGTACCCAGACCGGACGAGGCGGCGCTTCGTGACGCAGAAGCCGCGTACCTCGCGGGAAGGTCGTTGAAGGCGATCGCGAAGGAAGTCGGGATCGGGCACGAGCGGTTGTCGCGCCTCCTCCGCGAACGCGGAGTCAGGCTACGGAGGCAGCCCCCTACTCGGGAAGAGATGGCTGAGATGCAGACCCGCTACAACGAAGGAGCCTCGCTTGAGCGGATCGGGGCAACACTCGGCTACTCGGCCGGGACGGTCAGGACCCGTCTGCTCACAGCCGGGGTCGTGCTGCGCGACTCCCACGGACGATAGTTCAGTGCGATCAGGCCGATCCGTAGACCTCAAACCCGCCCTTCGTCACAGTCTGCACGTATGAGGCGGCACCGGCGATGAGTCGTAGCTGCTCGTCACTCGCTGAACCGATGCTCAGCCCTGGCTGGGCAATGATCGTCGTGAACCGCGGGAACAGCAGAGACGCTTGCTGCCTGATCCGGAAGAGCTTTTCGCGATCCCCGATTTCGAACGCCGACCCACCCAAGCGACGCGTGTAGCCTGCGGCCCGGCGATCAAGGTGTTCGAGGAGCGGTAGCGCGGCGTGATCTCGCCACCGTGCGCCGCGCATCGCCTGGCCGCAAACTTCGTAGAGGTCGGCAAGCCGGGATCCTGCATCTGGTTTCGAGGAGTACTTGCAGTGCACGAGCGTGACGTGCAGGTCCCCTCCATCGACTCGGATGCCGACTAGGTCAGCCGCCTCACCCGACCTGTCATCGTCGATGAGGACGTCAAAGGTCTGGTTCTCGCCGAGATAGCGTGCCATGAATGCCTGGATCGAGTCTGCCCTGCGATCGGGACCCTGCGATTCGACGGTGATGTTCGCACCTCCGGTGGCCCAGTCGAGAGAACGCAGGTTGTCGCGGGGGTATGGCGGAAGCTCGGTTCGAGGCGCGAGCAGCCGGTCATCGCCAGTGATCAGTCGGTCGCCCGAGAGAAGGAGCGTGGGCTTGTGGTTGTTCAACCAGGTTGACAGGGGCGTCGTCGATCCGCGCCCTCCCTCGACCGTGGCATCGTCACCCAGCGCACGATAGTGGACACCGGTCGAACCGAACCGTGCCTCGTACGGGAGCTCCCACGTAGGTGTGACGACAGAAAAACGAAGCGGGCCGTCGACGCCGTAATCGTCGATCCTCAATCCGGCGTCGGTCAGCGGGACGCCGTTATCGTTGAAGGTGACGCGTGAGGACGTTCCAGTGCCGACGTAGAGCTCCCATGGCCACTCGACCGCGAGAAACGGATACGGGGGCCGCTCCTTGACATCGACAGGGACGATCATGTCGCGAAACAGCGAGCGGACGTCGACGGAACGATCCCGGAGCTTTGCACCCTGATCGCGACACCACCGGCGCCACTCCGCGAGGTTCGACGCAGTTCGCATCGACCAGAATCTCCCTGACAGCGCCGCAGCAATGGTGACGCGCTCTCCCTCCTGGAAAGCTTTGGCTGCGACGTGTGTGTTCGACTTGTGGTTGCGTTCAGCTTCCGTCAGCGCGGTCTCGACATCGCTGCCCACGTGCATCGAGAAGCGCTTGTCGCGATCCCGAGCATCGAGGAGCCCGATGTTCGTCGGGACGAGACGGTCGAGCATTGCGAAGACCTTGAAGGTGTCGTAGCCGTTGACGGGCATCGGCTCGTGCCCGACCACCGCCTCGACGAGATCGTCAAGACTCCGTTTCGTATCGGAACAGTGGATATAGAGGAGACCTTGGGTCCGGTCGAGGAAGAGCACGACGAGTGTGTAGTCAGTCGCGCGCAGGGATGGGATGTCTCCCCAGCGGAGGTCGGAGACGGTCTCGATCACGAACCAGGCGATGGTGTCCTCGCGGTTGACGCTGATCAGGCCGTCCAAGATCGTGTCGCCGTAGACGGAACGGGCGGCGAGTGGGTCCCAGTCGACTGTCGTCGTCGCGAAGGCGCGAGCGCTCATCTTCGGTTCCAGCAGGCCAACAGGTACGTCCGGCGGGTTGTCGACGAACGATGCCTCGAACTCGCTGATCTCGTCGGCGCGCTCTGTTGCACGCTCCGTGATGTCGCTGAGGACCTTGTCCCAGTCGGGATCCTCGCGCAGGAGAAACCGCAGCGGCGAGAGCGCCTGCTTCGGGTCCTGGCGGATGAAGACGCTCGCTGTGCCGACCGGGACTGGAGCAGACGTACGGGCGAGCCGGCCGATGAGCTGGACCATCGGACTCAGGGATCGATGCGTATCGTGGAACGCTCCGACCTTGAGCGTGGGGAGGTCGAACCCTTCGCCCAGCATGTCGACGCAGACGATCACTCGACTGGAGCGCTCGCGCATGGCGTGGATCGCGGCGTCACGTTCGCTCGCGCGCAGCGAGTCGTAAATCACCTTCGGAGCGAACTCGGGGGCGAGCCGTGAGTACAGCGCGTGGATCTCGTCGGCTCGGGGCTTCGTCCCGACCCGCGCCAGCAGCAGGTGTTCGTGCCCGGCGGCCAGATCGCTGCGAAGCCGGGACAGCGCGGACAGGGCAAGCTCTTCGTCATCGTCATCCAGATCGAGGACGGCCGTGAAGTCAATCGTGCTGAAGTAGCCCTCCTTCTGCGCCTCCCGTAGCGGGAAACGAAAGATCACACGTCCCGGCAACGTCAACCCGTCACGCCGGTATGGAGTCGCGGTGAACAGCAGCACGGGACGCTCACCGAAGGCACGGATGATTTCCGTCCACGTTCGCGCCGGCGCGTGGTGCGCCTCATCAACCAGGAGATGCGTGAACTCGGAGAAGAACGCTCGCCGTACGGCCGGCTCCGACGCGTGGATCGCGTTCGGAGTCGCCACCACGACGTTGCAGGCAGCCACGAAAGCGGATGCGTCCTCTTCGCTGTCAAATCGTCCAGCGACCCGCCCGACCCGCGGTCTCATAGCGCTCGGACCGACGATGCCCTCCCGCTGGAGGATGCCAAGCGTCTCGAACTTCGATGCGATCTGCTCTCTCAGAGCCGAGGAGGGGACCACGACGAGGACACGTTCCGGACGCTGCGCGACCAGCCACGCCAGCATGGTCTCGGTCTTGCCAGTCCCCGTTGGCATCACCACGATTCCCGGCTCAGTGAGGCCCGAGGACTGGTATCCGACGATGGAATGCAGCGCCCCGATCTGCGGACGGCGCAGGCTGTGTGGCCTACTGTGGGTCGTGAACCCGATCGCTCCGTCGAACGAGTCCCGCACGGCATCCGCAGGTATGAGGCGTCTCGATCCAGTCCAAGTGATCTCGTCGCTTGACGCGCTGTCCTCTGGAAGGACGGCGGCGATCCCTTCCCCGAGCGGCTCGCCTGGTCCTGATGCGGTCAGCCAGTGGCCATACCTGCTTCGAACGTGCGGGACGTCGCTGTCCGCGAGGTCGAGCCCGTCGTGGGCAGGAACCAGCAATTGCCGGACGGTGTTCTTACCGACAACCTCCGTTGTCGACCAGACGTGGCCGGTTCTCACGTCAGCCATCCTGCGGTGCGCATCGCGAAAGCGCGCTTGACAGACCCAGTCATGCCAAGACGGAATGGGCCATGATCAAGGGCGTTGCGGAGGTTCCACCACGAACATGCTTCAGCGCGCTGCGCCAGGGCTGGTGTCGTCACCGGATGCCTCCTACCGGTGACACGGTCACCTATCTGTAGATTCTCATTGCACTCATCATGCTGGACCGCACGCGCTCCTTCGTGAGCCGACACGCGGAACCCTCACGAGAGGGCAGCATCGGGCGGCTGGCTGCCGTTGCCCGATGTGCGGTCGAAGGGCACCGGCATGCGGCTGCTAGAACGGCAGCGACGTTCCAAGAGCATCGATGACCTCCCGCGCGGCTTCGGCAGTCTCCTCAGTCGCGGCCTTCCCGAGACCCGCGCTGATCGGGGCAAGCAGCCCCTTGATGAGAGTGACGCCCCGGCGCACGATGCCCTGATCGGGCTCGGACTTGACCACTTCCTGGAGGACGAGGTTGGCGTTCTCGCGAAGCTCGGCCCCGTCGGTCTCATCAAGCTGAAAACTCGACAGGCTCGCCAGAATGTCGGTGAGCAGCTGCGCGAGCTGCTCGTAGCCAGGAGCCACCTGCTCGCTGTGCTCCTGAGTCTGCGTGACGTTCTGGTTGTCCCATGCGAGCTGGGCGTGGTCGCCGTTCACAGTGACGACCGGTCCGTTGTAGTTATTGACCGTCGTAGCCGCCGGCAGCGAGACGGCACTGTGCTCAGCCTGCAGCGGCACTCGGACAGGGTTCTTGGCGAACTCGCGCTCGATCTCGCGCGACATCTTCCGTATCGCCTGCTTGTTGATCTTGAACCCGTTCGCCATCCTGCACCGCTTCCATATCGCCGACTGTCACCCTCTAGGATCTCACGCGAGCCTCACCAGCTCGCCGAGGACGCTCTTCCGTTCGCCGGATGTCAGGAGTATTTTGGGTTGTAGGTGGCCTCTACCTGCTTGACCATCGCCGGACGCGGTGGGACGACCAGACGGCTTCGGCCGGAGCGGTCCTTCTTGATTCCTTGTCGCCGGAGACGAGGAGAGGACTGCGCTCATGTTCCGCCTGATCTTGACCGCCAGCGTCCACACCCGCTACTTCCTGCGCCGCTGCATGCCCACGAACATCCTGCTCGATGCGATCCGCACGCGCCGCGGCCTCAAGTGGGGTGTCCCGGCGATGCTGCTGGCCGTCCCCTACCTGTACGTGGCGGGCATCCTGAGAGTGCTGATCGAGGATGGCGGACCGGGCTGGCTGCATGTGCTGGTACTGGTGTGCGTCTGGAACGCGATGAAGTTCGCGATCATGGGCCCAGTCAGTCTCGTCCTGTTGCTCCGCGTCCGGGCCGCGGAGTGGCGGGATCGCCGGGTCTCACGCCTTCCCGTCGTCGCGGCGTAACCGCCCCCACGTACCCGCCTCTGACGGGTGCCGTGCACCTTCTCCACGTCATCCGACCGAGAAGGAACCCAGATCATGTCCGCGACCACCGACCTGGCCCACGACGAGCGCACCGCGCGCATGCTGCTGTCGATCCTTGCCGAGCCGGATGATCCCGTCACCGGACGTGTCCTCGTCCGCGTCGGTGCGGTCGAGACACTGCGCCTCGTCGACGACGAGGCCGCAGTCCCAGGGTTGAACCGTGTGGAGGCCGCGATGTGGCGTGACCGCCTGGCGCTAGCGCATCGGCTGGAAGATGTCGCGGAGCGGATGCACGGCATCGAGCAGAGTGGCTTCACCGTGCTGATACCGGGTGACGAGCACTGGCCGAAGGCCCTCGCAGACCTCGGTGATCGCACCCCGTACGTGCTGTGGGCACGAGGCGCGACGTCTTTCTTCGCACGTCCGATGGAGGACTTCGTGACGATCACCGGCGCGCGAGCATCGACTTCCTACGGACAACACATGGCTGGTGAGCTGGCCGCCGATCTCGCCGGTGCTGAGCGTGTAGTGGTCGCCGGGGGCGCATATAGGATCGAGGGCGCGGCGCACCGTTCTGCGCTGGCTGCGGGCGGGGACACGGTCGCGGTACTGGCCGGTGGCGTCGACCGCCCCTACCCGTCCGGTCACCGGGAACTGCTGGACCGTGTCGCAGACGTCGGCCTGCTGATGAGCGAGATGCCGCCGGGCGCAGCCCCAACGCGGCATCGGTTCCTGGCCCGCGGACGACTCTTGGCGGCTCTGTCCGACGCCAGCGTCGTCGTCGAAGCAGGAGTGCGCTCAGGCTCACTCCGTGTCGCGGCCGAAGCTCGCGTGCTGGGTCGCGGCGTCGGCGCGGTGCCTGGCCCGGTGACCTCAGTGACGAGCGCGGGACCGCACATGATGCTGCGCGATGGGACAGCTCGTGTCGTCACGAATGCCACGGACGTCGAGCACCTGACACGTCGCCCATCGGAACATGGGATCGAACGTTCGGAGCTGGGCCCCGAGTTCTCCCGCTCGCCGAGACCGAGCGCGCCCGGACAGACGCGATCCATGTAGGAACCCCTACCGACGTTCCCTGAGCTGAGTCCCCGCACTCGGACCAGTCGGTGGGAGGCCCTCTTCTCTGCGCGGGAACCGGCCTACAAGCCTCGTCCAGGGGTGATCCGTTGTGCGGGTCGCCGCTCCGGGGCCGGGCTCGGCTGAGTGTTGAGTGCGCGAAGTGCTGTTTCGGCGCGGGCGCGGTCGATCTTCTGAGCGACTGAATCGGGTGAGGCGCCGACAGGAGTGGTGTCGGTGATGGTGTACCGGTCGCGGTAGGCCGCGATCACCCGTGCGCGCCGCCGCCAGAGACGTTTCCCGGGTGCGTCGTTCGGCATCGGTCCGAGCGCGCCGGTCCAGGGCGCGTTGTCTTGCAAAGCGGTGGCGAGGACGGCATCGGCTCGGGCTTCGATGAGTCGGTGGCGCTCGTCCAGGGCGTCGCGCATGTCCCGACTCATGGGGCCGTCGGCGTGTGGGATGAGGCCGGCGATGAGGCGCGGAGCCTTACGGTTGCGCCCGGAGCCAGCTGGGCGGGCAGTCGCCCGAGCGAGGCGGTGGTGGATGACAGAGGCGACGTCGTCGGCGTCCTCGAATCCTCGCGCCCGGACGAGGCGTGGCAGGAGCCGGTCGATGTCGTGGTGGTTGGCCTCGGCGCGGCGCAGTTCAGCGGCGAGGGCGCCGAAGGCTTCGGAGTCGATGACGGCCTCGGCCTGGTCGCCCGTGAGTCCACTGGTGCGGATGAGGTTGACCCACCGGTCGTGCTGGGTGGCTGCGGCGATGGTCTCGTACTCGGCGGCGAGCTGTGCGATCGACCCCCAGGTCTCCTGCTCGGCGGTGATGGTCTCGTGGGCGGAGCGTTCGGCACCGACATGCTGGAGCACTCCGAACAGCACCGATCGGGCGGTGGCGTCGGGGTTGTCCGAGGGGTGTGGGGTGGCGTGGTCGTCGGGGCGGTTCAGGACCACGTACGCCTGATTCGACTGGCGTCCGCGGGTCATGGCGACGTAGAGGTTCTCCCGCGTCGTCGTCGGCTCGACCAAGACGTGGGAGGTATCGGTGGTGATGCCCTGTGCACGGTGCGCTGTGACGGCGTAGCCGAGGTCGACGTGCTCGGCCACGTAGTCGGCCGGGAGCACGATCGCCCCGAACCGGCGGCCGGTCTTGCGGATCGTGATCGACCCGTCATCGCGCACATCTGTCACCTGCCAGGTCTCACCGTTGCGCACCCAATCCCGGCCCGTGCCCGTGCGCAGACGTCGGTCGTTGCGGCGGGTGATGATCGTGTCCCCGACCCCCGCCCGGGTGCCCTCAGCCAGAGTCACCTCGCGAGTCTGGGTGATGCGGCCTTCGAGGATAAGGTCGGCGCGGGCGCGGGCGTTGAGCGCGGTCACGTCCTCCCGTGTTTCGGCGATCAGCACCGACACCTGCCCGGCGTCTCGGTCGGCCCGCCACGCGGCGTAGGCGGCATCGATCATCCCCTCGCCGTCGCCATCGGTAATGCGGCCATGACCCGCGTAGGTGTCGATCACAAGGGTGCGGCCGTGCCGCAGGTCCAGGGAGGCGGTCTTCTCCCACTCGTGGATGAACCGATGCACGTCCACCAGCTCCGGCGCATCATCGTGGCGGTCGGCCACGAGCATCCCGAACGCCCCACCGGCATCCACGGATTGCAGTTGTCCGTAGTCGCCGACCAGCAGCACCTTCGCGCCCGCCTGCGCCGCCAGGGCAGTGATGCGGTCCAGCGAGAGGGTGCCGGCCAGTGATGCTTCGTCGATGATGACCAACTGGCCCGCCTTGAACGTGCCGCCGCGGGTGAGGTGGTTCTGCCACCACTTCGCCGTGTTCTCCGTGGCGATCCCGAGGTCATCACCCAGCACCTGCGCCGCCACCGCGGACGGTGCCAGCCCGACCACGGAACCGGCGCCGTGCTGTTTCTCCCACGCCCGCCGCAACGCGTTCATCGCCGTGGTCTTCCCCGCTCCGGCAGGGCCGACCAGCACGTCCAGCACCCGCCCCGAGACCGCGATCGTGGTGAGCGCGTCAGCCTGATCCGCCCCGAGTACCCGGCCCTGCCGGTCTGGCTTCGCGGCGATCCGCTCGACCGTCTCGACGTCGACGGTGGGGCCGGTGCGGGTGCCGGCCAGGTGGAGGAGGCGGTCTTCGGCTTCCAGCAGCATGGTCGAAGAGAACACCGTCGAATGCCGCGGACGAAACACGCTCGTGCCATCCTGACGGCGGAACGCGACCGGGCTCGAGGCCAGCTCCGGCGGCGTCAACCGCAGCGAGGCCTGCTCGGCGGCATCCGCGATCATCGCGACGATCGCTTCCCGGTCCTGCACACTGGCGAACCGCCAGCCCATCGACTGCCGGCTCGCTTCCGCGTGGAGGTTCCAGCGCCGCCAGGTCGACCGCTTCTCACCGACGACCTCGACGACGGTCTGCCCGAGTTCGGCGATCACCTCCAACGGCACGTCGTCGGCGCGCAGGGGCCGGGCCGCTTGGGTCTGGGTGATGCGGCTGGCCCATCCGGTGGCGTCTTCACCGAGCACGTGGGTGGCGCGGTCGCGCCAGCCGGCGGTGAGGTCGGCCAGCGAGTGCACGTCCTTGTCCGGCCGGGTCGCGAGCGTCGCTTGGGCTCTCAGCCGCACGATCGTCCTTGCGGAGGGGCGGCGGCCGTGTTCGGCAACGTAGGCGGCGATGAGCCGGTCGGCTTCGGCGTCGATGTCGTGGGAGCGAGTGGAGAACTCCTCGATCAGCTCCTCACCGACCCCGACGATCTCCCACGCCGGGTTCCGGTCCCGGCCCCGATCCCGCGCCTCCCAGCCCAGGCCGAGCATCCCGGTGAGCCGGTCGGCCAGGACCGCGTTGTAATGCTCCGACAACGCGACCACCGCGGCGTGCATCGGTCGACCGTCCAGCGATCGCCACCGCCCATCCAACGCTGTCTGCACCTTGTTCGAGACCACGACGTGCGTGTGGAGCTGCGGGTCGGAGGACCGGGAGTCGTAGTGATCGAACGCCGTGGCGACCAGTCCGGTGACATCGACCTGGGCGACCGCGCCATCGGCGGCGGTGTACCCGGTGCGAGTCGCGGCGACCTCCCGCTCCATGAACTCCAGCACCTCCGCCACGGCATCATGATGCGCTTGGGCGATCAGCGCCTGGGTGCCGGCGTCCGCGACGCCCCACAGCACCGAGACTGACTTCGGCACCGAGAACGTGTAATCGAAGCCCGCGACCGCACGCCGGTTGCCACGCTCGGTCTCCTCGGCCTCGATCTGGGCGACCTGCTCGGCACGCTCACCCATCCCCAACGCCGGATCAAGACCCTTCACGCGCTTGCTGATGCGGTCGGCGACCGAGACGTACCGCGGGAACGCCCGGCCCAGTGGCTTGCCGGTGATGGGGTCGCGGCCCATCCCGATCAGCAACTGCAACTGCGCCTCGGACACCTGATCCCCAGCACCGATCTGCCCGTCACCGAGACCGGGCAGGGCCAATCCCATCCAGTTGCCCGGAGGTGTGCCCTCCTCCGTGTAGTACCTCGTCAGCGGCGTCGAGAGGGAACGGTCGCCGTCGGCGGCGGCGATCGTGCGCAGCAGGTACTTGTACCCGTCGCCCGCGCTCATCACGCGCATCGAGACCGTCATACCGACGAGGTGAACAGTGCAGCCACGAAGGCACTTCGCGTTATCAATATCAATACTGATAGCATTGGGGCATGGCTACTTCTTCAGCGCTGCTGCATCCGGTCCGGCTTCGTATCGTCCAGGCGTTGCTGGGTGAGGGGGAGCTGACGACGCATCAGCTTCATGAGCGGTTGTCCGATGTTCCGATCGCCACGCTGTACCGGCACGTCGGCCACCTGGTCAAGCACGAGTTGATCGAGGTGGCCGATGAGCAGCAGATTCGGGGTGCGAGCGAGAAGACCTACCGGCTGGCTCCGGGGTTCGCGAACCCTTCGGCGGAGGAGCTGAACTCTCTGAGCAACGAGGAGCTCCTGACGGCGTTCACGGTGTTCACCTCGGGTCTGATCCGCGACTTCGACGACTACCTGCAAGCGGGAGACCCTGACCTGTACGCCGATCGGGTGAGTTTCGCTCAGGCCTCGTTCTGGGCGAGCGATGAGGAGGTCGATGAGTTCGGCCGCGCCCTCATGGCGGCACTCGAAGGCCTGCTGGCCAACGATGCGACCCCGGATCGTCGTCGCCGGACTCTCAGCACGGTGCTGATGCCGCGAGCAGAAGCCGGGCCAGGAGACGCCGCTCAGCGAGAAGCGACACAGAAGGGATCGGAGGCAGACGAATGAGCGCGACCGATACTGCCAACGTCTCCGGGATCGTGGCGGGTTACGGCGACACCGAGGTGCTCGGTCCGGTCGACCTGTCGCTGCGGCCGGGCGTGACCGCACTGCTGGGCCGCAACGGCTCGGGCAAGACGACGCTGATGCGCACGCTGTGCGGCATCATCCCCGCTCTGAGCGGCACCTGCACGGTACTCGGCTCTACCGTGGCCGACGGCGCTGCCGTCCGGTCCAGCGTGGGCTATCTCGGGCACGAGTCCGCGCTCGCGAGCGCGCTCACTGTGGAAGAGAACCTGCGGTTCTGGGAGAACATCACGAGCACCTACCCGGATGCCACCGTCGTCCCCGCCGAGGAACTGGTTGAGCGTTTCGACCTCGCCGATCTGCTCGACAAGAAGGTGTCCTCGCTCAGCCGGGGTCAACGGCAACGGGTCGATCTGGCACGGCTCGCGATGACCGATCCCGAGTTCATCGTGCTCGACGAGCCGCTCACCGGCCTTGATCCGGTCTACGCCGCGCAGACCCGTGCCCTGCTCAGCGAATGGGGCGAGACCCGCACGGTGCTCTACTCCACGCACAGCGTGCCCGAAGCGCTCGAACTGGCGCGGCACTTCCTGATCGTCCAGGGCCGCGACCTCATCGAGTTGGACTGCGACCACGAAGCGGTGACCGAGACGACGATCCTCGACGTGCTGGAGGCCCACGCATGACCACAACCACCGCCCCTGCCCGACGCCGCGTGTCCGCGTTCGCGAGACGCGCCTGGATACAGCAGGGCACCACCGCCGTGTGGCTCGCCGCCCTTGTCGGCGGAGCGCTCGGGGTGCTCGTCTTCCTCGGCTCCGGCGGCGTGAACACGCTGGCGAACATGCCCGAATTGATTCCCAGCGACCCCGACGGGCTGGTCGCCGTTCGCGACACGGCCGGGGAATTCCTGCCGATGACCTCGTATCTGCTGACGATGACTCCGGCGATCCTGGGGATGCTCGTGGCCATCGTCGCTACGCTGACGCTTCCCGGCGTAGTCGCCGACGACATCACCGGCGGCGGGATCGAAGCGTTACTGGCCGGGCCGATCCCGCGTCGGCACCTGTTCTCGGCCTATCTCGGTGCCGCGCTCGTGCTGACCGCTGTGGCCTGGATCGTCGCGATGCTCGCCTTCTTCCTCGCTGCGGTGATCACCTCCCTCGTCATCGGGGCGTCGGTGTCGCTGTCACCGACCTACGGCTTCGCACTGGTCGTCGTGCCGTTGTCGATGGGCTTGTGGTCGGCCACCGCGACACTCTTCGGCGCGCTGCTGTACCCCAGCAGCCTCGACACCAAGGCCGGGCTCAACGGCGGTCCCATCCGCCTCGTGGCGATGCTGCCCGCGCTCATCGCGGTGCCCTCGGTGCTGCTCCTGCCCGAGTGGGTGCTGCCCGCACTCGCACTGGTGCTGGCGGTAACCCTGCTCGCGAGCCTCATCCTCATCCGGCTGACCGCACGGGGCTTCCGCAGCACCCGCGTGCTCGGCAACTGAACTCCTTTGAACGAAACGGAACCATTTGTGAATCTCGTGAATTTCGATGCGGCGATGCTCATCCCGCTCATCCCCGTGCTCGTCCTCGCCGTCCTGCTGATCGGGTGGTCGCTGATCGACATTGGCCGGCGACCCGTTCAGCACCTCCCCAAGTGGGCGTGGGCGCTGATCGTGCTGCTCGCGATCCCGCTCGGCGCGGTCGTCTACCTCATCATCGGCCGCACCCGAGGTCAGAAGCTCCGAGATGAGGACCTGCGATGACCACGGCCCTGACCGTCAAGGATCTCACCCGCGTCTACCCCGGAGGCGGGGGCGTCCGGGGCATCGGCTTCACCGCCGACGAACACGCCGTGACCGCGGTCATCGGCCCTAACGGGGCGGGAAAGACCGTGCTCTTCAGCATCATCGCGGGCCTCGCCCAGGCCGAGTCGGGCACCGTCGACTTCGCCTCGCCGAAAGCGCGAGTGGCGTATTGCCCCGACGTACCCCAGTTCGAGTCCTGGCTCACCGCCCTTGAAGTCGTGGAGACCTCCCTCGCCGTCTCACGCGAGAGCACGGGCCGGGTGCGGATCGCCCGCGGCACCGGCGGCGACGGCTTCGCACGCGGAGCACTCGAGGCGTGCGGTCTCGGCTCGGTGATGGATCGTCGTGTCGCGGACTTCTCTCGCGGCATGCTGCAACGCCTCGGGATCGCCGCGGCACTGGTCACCGATCCGGAGATCCTGATCCTCGACGAGCCGAACAGCGCGCTCGACCCCATCGGCCGCGCCGACGTGCGCGACATCATCACCGAGCAGAAACGTCACCGCTGCATCCTGCTCTCCAGCCATATGCTCAGCGAGGTCGAACAGCTCGCCGACCACATCGTCGTCATCGATCAGGGCCGCGTCGTCACCCGGGGCACCACGGCATCGATCCTCACCGACGGCCTCGAACCCGTCTGGACGATCCGTCTCGGCGCACCCGCGCAGATCAGCGCCGCAGACCTCGCCGTCGCTGTTCCCGAGGCCCGCTTCGAGTTCGAGACGGACACGCTGTGCACCGCCCGCTTCCGCAGCTTCGAGGCCGCCGGGAGCCAGCTCATGACCGCCCTGCACATCTTCCGTTCGCCCGTCATCGAGGTCACCCTGCGCGACCGCGACCTCGACGCCTCCTTCGCCCGCATCGTCCAGAATCAGGAACACCGATGAGCCTCATCCTTGCCTCGGCGCGCGTCGAGACGCGCCGCCTCACCCGCTCCGGCCTGTTCATCGGGCTGCTTGCCGTGTTCGCGTTCTTCGGGCTCTCCGGCCCCGCCCTCGCCCTCTACATGCCCGAGATCCTGGGAGCCGCCGCGGGCACCGAGCAACTCACCATCGAAGCCGCCGACGCGAGGCCGGAAGACGGGATCGCGCTGTTCAACCAGAGCGCCATGCAACTCGGACTCATCCTCGCCGTCGCCGTCGCGATCACCTCGCTGAACTGGGATGCCCGGCCAGGCTCCTCGATCTTCTACCGCACCCGCGTGAGACACCTCGCCCGGCTCACAGTGCCCCGCCTCGCCATCGGCTGGATCGCCGTTATCGCCAGCTACACCGTGGCGCTCCTGCTCGCCGCCGGGCTCACAGTCATGTTCCTCGGGCCGATCGAGACCGAACTGATCGTCACCGTCGGTATCACCTCGACGATCTACCTCGTCATGGCGATGAGCATCGGCTACCTCATCATGGTGCTCACCCGGCGCACCGCCGCCGCGATCGCCGCCGCCACGGTGTTGATGCTGTTGCTGCCGCTGCTGAGCAGCATCGATGCGCTCACTCCCTGGGCACCGACGACGCTCCTGGCAACACCCGGGCTCGGGCTTGCGGACCTTGCGGCACCGCTGCTCTCGGCGGTTGCCGTCTCCGCCGCATGCGTGGTCACCGCAAGTTTCGTCGCCAACCGGCAGAGCCTCAGACGCGATGCGTAAGTAGCGGTCATGGCCGAGGCGATACTCGTCCCCAGCAAGGAAGTTCCTCTGGCACGTTCACCGCCGCGGCAGCCGCGTTCGCGAACCTCACTCGAGCTCCAGCAGGAGACGCCTGGGAATCTTTGCGACTCACCATCCCGCTCGACGGCATTCAAAGATGATGGTGACGAGCGGTGACGGATAAGCACCCGTTGTCGAACTATCAAGTGCTGCTCGCGAGGACCCGGACCGTGCACCGGCCAATTGGGCCGTTGGCGTATGACTGCGTGAAGGTCATCGTCGTCAGAGACGGCAGCGCGATCCTCTTTAGTGAATTCGGGCAGAAGCCCGTGCGTGCCGGTGACGTCATCTTGCTTGGCCCGAACGTTCTGTGCGGGTCCGAACCCGAGGGGCACATCACGGTCACCACGATCTACGCGGATACCGACTATGTGATCGACCAGGCGTTCTGGCAGTACGCGGGCCTTCTGCATGATCGGCTCGATGCGCCGGTGTTCGTCAAGGAGACCTTCACCGAGCCGGCACAGGTCATTCGCCTGGGTGAGCATCACGCCGGCTTGCTTATGCCCTGGCTTGATGAGCTGGTCGCGCTCAGTCTCGATGATGAGGATGCCAGGTTCCACAGGATGCAGGCGCTCTGGTTCGCGGTCGTGGACCGCATCGCTCCGCACGTCCGCGTCACCGATCACCGGGTCTCACCCGCGCAGCGAGCGCGGAGCATGCCAGTGCATCCGCGGGTACGCCGATTCGCGCCCGCCCGACCCGAAGCGGTCAAAGTGCGTGAAGCGCTCAGTGGGGCGATCGCCGAGTCATGGACACTGAAAAACTTGGCGGGGATGGTGCATCTGTCGACGAAACAACTGTCGCGAATGTTCGTCGATGCTTACGGAAAAACGCCGCTGGCGTATCTGACGATGCGGCGGGTCGAGGAAATGGCCCGCTTGCTCCGGGAGACCAATCTCACCATCGAGCAGGCGGGCCGCAAAGTCGGGTGGCATTCCCGCAACCGCGCCTCTGAGGCATTCCGGCAAGCAACCGGCATGACCCCGAGTAGGTATCGAGGGCTGCAGATGGCGAGGAACCGGAACTCAGCATGAAACGCCGAGCTCAGGCGTGCACCGCCGGAACCAGTAGCTCGCGATCGGGGCAGCGAGCTAAGGCCCCGAGCAGTGTGCTGAGTTCGGCGTAGTAGCAGGGCGTCCAACCGGGGAAGATCCGATTCCTACTGTCTAGGGCGTGTCTCCCATAGGGCGTAATCAGATCGGTGCTGCGCCACGTTGTTGGCGTCAGACGTGCACAACGCTGTCGTCGCGATCGTGAACGAGTTCTGGGACGCATCGCGAATAGTTTCGTGACGTCGGTACGGTTGATGCCTTGCTAAGCGGCGGGCAGGAGCCGTACTGTCATGCCATGATCACTCACATAGCGTCTGCGATCCTGTATGTGACCGACCAGGATGAGAGTCTCGCCTTCTACCGAGACGTTCTGGGATTTGAAGTCATCACCGATGCCGACATGGGCGGCGGAGCTCGCTGGCTGGAAGTGCGCCCGGCCGGTGCACAGACCGCCATCGTCCTATTGGCTGCTGCAGCTTTTGGCCGGTCTCCAGGGGAAGGTGCGAATCTGACTTTCGCCAGCAGCGACATCGCCACGACCATCGAAGTTCTGCACTCTCGCGGAGCAGAGGTTTCAGAACCGGTCGAAGAGCCGTGGGGTACTTATGCGACCGTCGTCGGTCCGGACGACCATAGGGTGCAGTTCAACGAACGACGCAAGCACATATAGGGCTCTACTCTACCCCGTGGCGCGTAGCCAGGTCATGATGGCGCAGAGGGTGACGGCGGCGCGGTAGGTTATCGCGAGTTTGTCGTAGCGGGTGGCAAGGCCTCGCCATTGCTTGGCCAGGGCGAAGGATCGTTCGATGACGTTGCGGCCCTTGTACAAGCCGGCGTCGAACGCCGGAGGCCGGCCACCGGCGCTGCCGCGGCGGGCGCGGGCGGCGATCGTGTCCCGCTTTTCCGGGATCACGGCGGTGATCCTGCGACGCCGTAGTTCGCGGCGCAGCGCGCCATTCGAATAGGCCCGATCGGCGAGCACCGCATCCGGCCGAGAGCGCGGCCGACCCCGCCCCCGGCGAGGCACGTGTATTTCGGCCAAGACCTCGTGGAGCATCGCGCCGTCGTTGCGCTGACCGCCGGTGACCACCGACGCCAGCGGCCGGCCATGCCCGTCGACGGCACTGTGGATCTTCGTGGTCAACCCGCCGCGCGACCGCCCGATGCCGTGGCCTGCGGGTTCACACTCGCTGGCCGGCAGGTTCCTGTGATTCGACCGTGCCCCCTGTGTCCTGGTCGAGACGGCTGGTGTTCGTCGCGTGCTGGTGGGCACGGCAGATGGTCGCGTCGACCGACACATCCCAGTCGATCATCCCGGCAGCGTCTGCGTCGGCGAGGATGCGCTGCAGGATCCGGTCCCAGGTGCCGTCCGCGGCATAGCGAGCATGGCGCTTCCAGACCGTCTGCCACGGACCGAACTCGTCCCGCGGCAGGTCCCGCCACGGGATGCCCGTCCGGTAGCGGTAGACGATCGCTTCGACGATTCTGCGATTGTCGCGAAACGGATGCCCCTGCCGACCGGCGTTGGACGGCAGCAGCGGCTCGATCCGTTCCCACTGCTCGTCGGTGAACTGGCGGAACCTCGACGTCGTTCGTGCCATACGGTCACGATCTCGCAGCCTGCCGCTCACCTATGGGAGACACGCCCTAGTCATTGATGGGTGCGGCGAGAGGCTCGGGATTTCCATTCTCTGCGACGGCGGCAAGTGCTCGTTCAAGCACTTGAAGGTCTTCCACGGTTTCCACGGAGATGACCTTGCCCCATGCAAGTGTCATGAACTGGAACACCGTGTTCTCGTAGCGTACGTTCCCAGGCAGATCACCCGAGATCGATGCCCGCACAGCGATGCGAGTCCTCCACGGCCCACCGCTGACCAGGATGTCGTGGATATCGAAGCGAGCTCCCGGAAGAAGATCGAGGATGCGCTTCCACCAGCGGATCATCGACTCGCGTGTTGTGCGGCGGCCGCCCAGCGCGTGATCGCCGTGAAAGCGGTATTCGAACGACGGGGCGAGTCCGTCGACCATCGCCATGTAGTCACCCGCGTTGATTCGTTCAAAAACGGCTCGCACCTTGCCCTGACGATTCGCTTATACAATATCGGACCCTTTCTTTTCGCTATTGTCGGGAGCACACCCTAATCGGTGACGGGCACGACCTTGCCCGGGCATCCTTCTCCCGAGCCGCGCGGCACCTCTGCCGCAGTACGGCGTCCTTGCTTCTCGGTGTTGGCAAGCTCACGGAGCCGAAGTGTTCTTGAAGAATGCCTTGAGTGTCGAGGCGATCCGTTGCGGGTTGCCGCCATTTGCAGCCGAGAGGTGGCCGACCCCCTGCAATTGGATGCGGCGAGCGTTGGGCAGTTCACGTTCGAGCACGTTGAGGGCGGCGATCAGTGATTCGGCCGCACGGTCACCGCTCATAAGCAACGTTCTTGCATTTATAGTGGGGACCGCCGGGAGCATGGCACGGGCTTCACGAACGATTCGAGCGTCTTGGCGGAACGTGGGCAACAGCGTCTCAAGCCTTTCTCCGTCGGCTCCCCGACCCCAGCGCAGCGCGGTGGCCGCGACAAGTCTCAAGAGGACGCGAGGTGCGAGCTTGACGGCCCAATGGTCGCCGACAACCTCAATCATCCGCGTGAGCGCGGCGACTTTCTGATCTGCTTCCAGCATCTGCGCCACGTCGTCTGTCCAGTCGAACGCCTCGTGATAGCCGGATGTTGCGAGTGGTGGCTCGTAGAGAGCTACAGAATCGATGTGGTTCGGTTCGATCTGGGCCGCTTTCAGGGCGATGAGCGCACCGCTTGAGAGGCCAAACAGATGGTGCGCATTCATGGTCTTGGCGACATTGAGTACATCTTCAGCCTCGGCGTCCATGCCGCCCAGGGACGAAAGATTGGAGCTTGCGCCGCGCCCACGCCGGTCGATTGTGATCGTTGTGAATGTTGTCGCCAAGAATGCGGCGAGCCGGTCGAGGTCGGCGGCAGTCTGCATACCGCCGGGCACGAGGACGACTCCCGGACCGTGACCCCGCACGCGAACCGATACCGGCGTAGCTCCGCTCTCGATGACGATATCCGTGCCCTTCTGACCGCTCCGCTTTATCCGCGATTTGCGAGCAGCCTGTGTCTGGTCAAGCGGTGCCTTCCACTGTTGCAGCTTGGTCATGGCGCCGGCGATCAGTGGGGACGGTGCGGCACGGAGCCCGGTATCGCGCAGACGGACGGCGAGCGGGCTTGCCGCCTGTGCGACGCGTCCAGTGAGGCGTGACTGGCGCCATAGTCCATGGGTGCGCGAATGTCGAAGACGATCGAACTGTTGGAGGATTCGATCGAGGTCATCTGCGTTGGCACCGCGCAGGAGCAGGGTCAGGGTGGCGGCGTCCTCGATGGCCTGACCTGCGCCTTGGCCGAGGTCGGGAGTCATCGCGTGGGCGGCGTCTCCGAGTAGTACGCCTCGACGGTGGACGAAGGTCGCGGGGAAGGCGGCGAGGTCGTAGATGTCGTGCCGGAGGATTTGCTGCGGTGGTGTCCCGTCGATCAGTTCCTTGATCGGGGTGTGCCAGGAGTCGAAGAGGCGGTGGAGGGTGTCTGAAACGTCGGCGTCGACAACGTCATGACCAACTACAACTAGGCGGCGTCGTGCGGGTGGCGAACCAGTAGACCCGGTCGTCGGGGAGCGGCACGATCCCGAAGCGTGCGCCTCGCCCCCAGGTTTCTCCGGCCTCGTCCGAGAGGTGCCCGGTGGAGGTCGTGACGCCGCGCCAGGCGGTGTATCCGGCGTAGCGGAGTCCTCGATCCAGCCCCCATCGCGCGCGGGCAACGCTGTGGATGCCATCGGCGGCGATCACCAGGTCGAAGCGCTCCTCGTGGCCGTCGATGCTCAGCACCGGCAATCCGTCGGCGGACGTTCGTGCCGTCTGGGCGAGGTGGAGCGTTTCCGGCTCCAGGCGCTGCACGAGCACCCGATGCAGGTCATTGCGGTGCAGGCTTCGCACGCTCGGGGATTCAGCAGGCTGCAGGGAGACCAGCCATCGGCCGGACGGTTGACGTTGGCCTGAGCGCAACCGCCCCAAGGCGGTACTGCTCACCTCCCGCACCAGCTCACCGAGCCCGATCACCTCCAAAGCCGCGATTGCGTTGCCAAAAAGGGTGAGTCCAGCGCCGGCCGCTCCTGCATCGGGGCGTCGCTCGTAGATGGAAACGTCATGCCCATCCGCTTGCAGGCCCGCTGCGGCGACCAGGCCTCCGATTCCGGCCCCGACGATCCCGATGCGCATTCGGTTCCCCTCCGCGTCTCGAAGCCGCCTCAGCGAGCCGCGCTCTCAGCGTCTGCCGGAGTCTCAAGGGCCTGGGCGATATCGGTGATCGAACTCAGGAACGCCTGTGCCTGTTCGGGTGGCCAGCGGTCGAATACCGCATGGAGTTGGTCGATGCTCTCGGCGTAGAGCGCGTTGAAGCGTTCCACGCTGGTGGCATGGATACGGATCGAACGGCGATCGTTCGCGTCTGGGCGACGCTCGATCCACCCCTCCTTTTCGAGCCGCGTGAGTACCCCGGTCATGGTCGCCAGATGCGTGTTCGTTCTCCGTGCGAGTGTTGTCGGGGACTGCGGCCCCTCACGGTTGAGCACTTCGAGCACCGTGAGGTCGCTGTCTTTGAGGTGAGCGGCTTCCGCAACTACGCGATCACGTGCCGCCAGGTCCGTGCGGAGTCGCCTGAGCGCGAGCAGGAGCGGTTCGTGGGCGTGCGGTGAAGCGTTCACGCTCCCAACCTCCTTGCAATGAGCGGGAACGGTTCGATCCCGACGTTGTGCAGTTGCTTGCGCACGACACTGTAGAAGCTCGGGCGAAGCAACTGTCCGGCCAAGAACGGCACGGTCTTCCCAGGGAGCACGGCGTAGTTCATGATCAAAAACGGAGCATCTGGGGTGAACTCGAGCAACGTCGAATTGTCGACTTTGAGCGCTCGCGCATACCACTCGGAGACAGACTTCCATGCCTCGACCGCGTTCTCGGAACTCGTCTCCCCAGCAAAATGGTTCAGCAGGATTTCTCCGTCCTGCCCCTCGGTATCGCCAAAGCGACCACCGTTGCGCGCCGTCATCGCCAGTTCAGGCGATGGGAACCCGAGGGCCGTCGTGCGCTCGACCAGGGAGTCGCGCATCGGTTCCGCAGCGTGGACGAGCAGCGCGAGGTCGTACTGCGGCCCGCCTTTGACCGGCACGATCACGGTGACGCCGAGAGCGTGTGCGGTCGTCGCCCCCTCGTCGCGGAGCTTCTTCGCCAGGTTCACCAGCCGGTGATCGTAGTCGGCTCGTCGGCTGCTGGCCTTCACGAACGGGCCTCTCGTGCTCAAGTCGATGTTCCATGCCAGGTGGGTGAACCACCCGTCGAGCGGGGCATCGAAGTTCATCCTGCGCCTCCCTAGGTATTACGTGTTTCATACTATATGACGCTCGTAGTAAAACTGCAAGGGCTGCAATCCCTCGATACGCGCTACTTGCCGGATGCTTCCTCAGCAGCGTTATGCGCGAGCACGAGGCTGCGAGGAGTCTCGACGATGTGCCAGAGGATGAGGGCCATGACGTTGAGCCCGGCCTGCCATGCATGGTGGGCCGGTGCTCGTTCGTTCGCTGCCGCCTCGGTGTGTTCGACCGTTCGGGCGAGGGTGTAGGCGAGCGAGGGCACGATGAGCGCGGCGAGGATGAGGCCGAGCGGTGCACCCAGCACCGAGGTCGCACCTTGCCCCCATGCGGTCTGTTCGGGGATGAAGTCCATCTCCATGAGTGTGAGGTTGTGCAGCATGAATACCGCGTATCCGCCCGCCACAAACAGCAGCGTGCGCGCGCCTCGTCGGAGACGCCGAATCTGCACGGTCGCGGCAAGCGGCAAGAATGCGACGACAACGGAGAGTGCCGCGAATGCGACCTGCAGCACGACTCCCGGCATGCGTCCCTCAAAGTAGGTGGCGATCCCCCCGAGAAACAATCCCTCGGCAGCTACTGCCACGATAATCAGGCTCGGGGTCAAACGTTTCTGATCGCGCAACAGCGTGAACGCGACAACGCCAGCAAAAAGGCCGATCAACCAAGGCAGTACCGTGACGGCCTGGGGGTCTCCGGCGGTCACGGCAGGTGCGAGGGTCAAGAGGATGCCCGCGATCGCCGCGATGTGCAGAATCACGAACAGCAACAGCGTTCTCCAAAGCATCCGACGCACAGACATTGGGGACGCTTGTTCGGCCGTCATACCAGGACTGCAATGCCGGTATTGAGCAGCGTCAGCAGCCCAATAGACCAGAACAGGATCGACGAGTTCGGCTTCTTCCGGCGATGGCGGGCACCGCCGATCCCGAGCAGCGCGCCGATCATGACGAGCACGACGAGCTTGACGCCGATCTTCATGTAGTTCAGATCGCCGTCGAGCCCCCAGGGGGCGGCGAGTGCCATGCCGGTGACCAGGGCCGCAACCAGTCCCCACTGCATGAGTCCGGTAACCCGCTGCCGCTTGCTGAGCAGTTCAGCGAACCACGCCCCGAAGAGCATGGCAAAGCTGATCAGGTGCAGGACGATGACGATGCCGCGTAGGGCTTCCATTCTTCCGTAGCTCCTTCCAGAGCGGCTAAGCAGCGACGTGACGTAACAAGCGAAGGCTGATCAGTTGGCGACGTAAACATGCTTGCGGCCAAGGCCATCTCGTTCGGCAATATCCAGCAGAGCCGTCGCCATGTCCGGCGCCGTGATCATCCAGCCACGCGGAAGCGGCTTCTCCTCATCGAGCCGATAGCGGCCCTTCGCGGCCGCTGGCCGTATACGAGGTGCGCGAATCGCAGTCCACTGAGCGGCGCTCTCCCAAAGCACGACATCCATGCGGCGCATGTCGTCATAGGTCGCGCCGATGAACTTCTGCAACAGCGGCAGCACCACCCACAGTCTGAAGAGCCCTTGATGTGCCCAGTGCTCGGCCACCTCGGACGAGATGACCACGATCCGCTCGACGCCGTACTTATCCATCCCGGCGAGCAGGTTCCGGGCACCCTCGGAGTAGAGGGTCGTGGGCTGCTTGGAAGCGCCGATTCCAACGGTGCTCACCACGGCGTCGACCCCCTCAAGAAGCGGTTCGACCGACGCCGCGTCGAGGATGTCGCCTTGCGCCCTAGTAAGGCGCGGATGTTCGATAGCGAGCTTCGCCAGGTTTCTCGCGATCGCGACGACCTCGTGCCCGCGCCCGAGCGCCTGTTCCACCACATGACCACCGACCATGCCGGTCGCCCCCGGTACCAGAATCCTCACCTTGTCTCCGCCCTCTCGCCCATGCAGTACACTTACGGGATGATCCCGAACCGGGGTATTCCCGAACGTGGAACAGTGTAGCAAAGGAGTGTCAACATGAGCGACGAGCTGGTGGGACAGGTGCGGGCAGCGCTGCAGCGCCAGTTGGTGCACGCGATCCTGGACAACGAGCGGGTGGCCAGGGAGCACGGGCTGCGGGTCACTGACCTCCAGACCCTGCACCTCATGGTGCTGCGCGAAGACGTGCGGACGCCGCGACTGATCAGCGACACCACGGGGATGCCGACCAGCACGGTCACGAAGCTGATCGATCGGCTTGAGCAGGCCGGGTACGTGCGTCGTGCTCCTGACCCCGCAGATCGCCGTAAGACGCGAATTGAGCTCGTGCCCGACGCGATCGCTCCGCTCCAGACGCTATATGGGAACGCTGACGCTGAGTTCGATGCGCTTAGCCGACAGTTCAGTTCGAGTGAACTCAAGGTCGTCATTCGCTATTTAGAAGCGGTAAGTGGGTTCTACGGACCGGACGACCCAATGGGTTGAGTCGGGCGAGAGCCATGCGGAAGAAGTGCCGGCGCCTTTGCCGCGAGCGAGTGTGGTCAACCTTCCTTCGTTGAGCAGATATCAGGTTCTGCTTGCTCGCACTGACACGATCCATCGTCCTATCGGACCGTTGGCGTATGACTGCGTGAAGGTCATCGTGGTCAGGGACGGTACGGCTGTCCTCTTCAGCGAGTTCGGGCAGAAGCCCGTGCGTGCCGGCGATGTGATCCTGCTCGGGCCGAACGTCTTGTGCGGGTCCGAGCCCGAGGGGCACATCACGGTCACCACGATCTACGCGGACACCGATTACGTGATCGACCAGGCCTTCTGGCAGTACGCCGGCATTCTGCACGACCGGCTCGACACGCCAGTGTTCGTCAAGGAGACCTTCACCGAACCAGCGCAGATCATTCGCCTAGGTGTTGCGGGTCATGACGTTGTGGACACCGCGTAGGGGATGAAGGAACGGGCCCCTGGACTGCACGATGGGTGGTGTCTAGACAGCCATCTCGCAGCAGGAGGCCCGTTCCATGCACCACCGTAATGCCCCATTGACCGTCGTCGGAAGACAGCGAGCAGTCGCCCAGGTCGTCGACTCCGGCCGCCCGATCGCGCACGTCGCAGCCGAGTTCCGCATCGCCCGCACCACGCTCTCGAAATGGGTCGGCCGCTTCCGCGAGCACGGTGAGGCTGGGCTCGAGGACCACTCCAGCGCGCCAGCGAACCGCCCCACCCGCCTCCCGATCTGGGCGCTCGAGTTGATCGAGTCCTGGCGGCGGAAGAAGAAATGGTCCGCGCGCCGGATCACTCGCGAGCTCGCCGACGGGCATGGCTTCGCATGCTGCGTGCGGACCGTGACGCGGTGGCTGGACCGCCTGGGATTGAACCGGATCCGCGACATCACCCCGGACGGTGAAAACCTCCGCTCACCAGGGAAGATCATCGCCCGCTATCCCGGCCACATGGTCCACATGGACGTCAAGAAGGTCGGCAAGCTCCGAGACGGCGGCGGGTGGTGGGCCCATGGCCGAGGCTCCGTCCAGGACAAGAAGAAGCATGGCCAGAGAGTCGGCTACGCCTACCTCCACTCGATCATCGACGGGTTCTCCCGCCTCGCCTACACCGAAGCGCTCGAGGACGAAAAAGCCTCTACGACCATCGGTTTCTTCCACCGCGCCCGAGTGTTCTTCGCTGCCCACGGCATCACGAGGATCTCCCGCCTGGTCACCGACAACGGCGCGAACTACACCTCGAAGGCATTCCGCCGCTCGACCCGCGCGTTCATCGGCCGTCACCAGCGCACGAAGATCTACACGCCCCGCCACAACGGGAAGATCGAGCGCTACCAGCGGATCCTGGCCGACGAGTGTCTCTACGCCCGCCCCTACGCCTCCGAGAACGAACGGCGAGAGGCCATCGCGGTCTGGGTCCATCACTATGACTACCATCGCCCCCACACCGCCTGCGGCGACCAACCCCCGGCCTCACGCCTCCACACCGGCGTCGACAACGTCATGACCAACTACACCAGGCGAGCATCACGCCGGTTTGCTCATGCCGTGGCTGGACGAGCTGGTCGCTCTGAGCCTCGATGACGCGCACGCTCGGTTCCATCGGATGCAGGCGTTGTGGTTCGCGGTGATGGACCGCATCGCCCCGCACATCCATGTCACCTCTCACCGGGTCTCGCCGTCGCAGCGGGCACGAGGCGCCCCCGTGCATCCGCGGACACGTCGCTTCGCGCCGACACGGGCTGAAGCGGCCGAAGTGCGTGAAGCGCTCAGCGGCGCGATCGCCAGGCCGTGGACCTTGGGCGACTTCGCCGAGATGGTGCATCTGTCCACGAAGCAGCTCTCGCGCGTGTTCGTCGATGCCTACGGGAAGACGCCGCTGGCGTATCTGACGATGCTGCGAGTTGAGGAGATGGCCCGCCTGCTCCGGGAGACCGACCTGACGATCGAGCAGGCCGGCCGCCAAGTCGGGTGGCACTCTCGCAACCGCGCCTCCGACGCATTCCGGCAAGCAACCGGTATGACTCCGAGCAGGTATCGGAGGTTGCGGATCACGAAGGAACAGCGCTCGTCCTGAACTCAGGAGCCCCCGCGGGCGGTAGCGCAACCGGCCGTCATGGTGCGTTGCCTCAGAGGGGTTGCATCTGGCACGGCCGAGCCTGACGGTGTGCTCCCTCGCGGCGGTTACGGATCAGTTCGCTGCAACCCTCCTCGGGTGCAGCCCGTCGATGAATATTTGAAGCTGTGGAGGCCACCGGATATTGCCTCTGGGGGCCAGGGGTAGTGCCGGTGGGGGCCAGCGGTCGCGGCTGTCGGGGCCGCCGGCCTCCACCGGGGTTGGTTACTTGAGCGTGGCGACGTGCTCGCGCATGTTGTGGCTGCCGGTATCGACCCAGATGGTGTTGTGGACGATCCGGTCCATGATCGCGTCGGCGTGGACTCCGGAGCCGAGGCGTTGGTGCCAGTCCTTCTTCGCGTACTGGGTGCAGAACACGGTCGAGGCGTTGTCGTAGCGGTGTTCGAGGAGCTCCAGCAGCATGTAGCGCATGTCCGCGTCAGGGTGGTCCAGGAGCCACTCGTCGATCACCAGCAGGCTGAACGCTGCGTATTTCCGCAGGAACTTGTTCTTCCCCTGGGGCTTGTCGCGGGCCAGGGCCCAGGCCTCGGCGAGGTCGGGCATCCGGATGTAGTGGGCACGGATTCGGTGCTGGCAAGCCTGTTTGGCCAATGCGCATCCCAGATACGACTTCCCCGAGCCGGTGAAGCCCTGGAAGACGACGTTCTGCTGGCGGGCGATGAATGAGCACGTCGCGAGCTGGGTGATCACGTTGCGGTCCAGGCCGCGCTGCTCGATCAGGTCGAGCCGGCGGAGGTCAGCACCGGGGTAACGCAGTCTGGCCCGGCGGATCAGTCCTTCGACCTTCGCGTGGGTGAACATCGAGTGGGCCTCGTCGACGGCGAGCTGGAGACGGTCTTCGAACCCCATCCCCAGCACGAGGTTCTCATCCTGGGTCTCGAACGCTTCCAGCAGCGGTGCCGCGCCCATCTCGCGCAGCTTGCGCTTGGTCTCGATATCGATGACGCTCACTTCACACCTCCGGCGTAGTAGTCGCCGCCACGGACGTAACCGCCCTGCTCAGCGTTCTCTTCTCGTGGTGGCCGCAACGCGGCCATCCGGTCCTGGCCGGTCGCCAAAATGGGGTGCAGGTGCGCATAACGCGGCGACCTCACCCTCCCGGCCAGCGCCAGCTGGCAGGCCGCTTCTACCCGTTCACTGGAGTAGCGGCGCGATAGGCGCAGCACCGCCAGCGCGGCGTCCAGGCCCTGCTCATCGATGGGCACGGACTCGAAGATCCGGTCGATCACGGTCACGGCTGCGGGGCCGATCCGCTCGGCCCACGCCCTCACTCGTGCAGCGTCCCAGGGCTGGTAACGCTCCCCACCGGGAAGGTCAGCCTCGTTGGTGCGGTACTCATTGGCCGCAGTCTCCGGCAGCAGCAGGTGGCTGGTCAGCCGCTCGGTGCCGCGATAGACCTCCAACGCCCGGTCGGTGATCCGCAGATCCACCCGCTCCCCGATATGAGCGAACGGCACCGAGTAGTAGTTCCGTTCCCAGACCACGTGCGCGTTGCGTCCGACCCGGCGGGCATAGACCCACCGCGAGATCTCATAGCCCACCGCCGGCAGCACGGTCAGCAACGGCTTCTCCTCCGCGGTGAAGACGCTGGCCCGAGACCCGGGCCGCTTCTGGAACGGCTCGGCGTTGTACTCGTCCATCCGCTCGGCGACCGCTGCTGTCAACTCCGGCAGCGAGGTGAATCGTCGATCCCGCAGTCCCGCGATGATCCAGGTCGCCACGTGCGCGACCGTGTTCTCCACGCTGGCCTTGTCCTTGGGCTTCTTGATCCGGCCGGGAAGGACTGCCGCGGAGTAGTGCGCGGCCATCTCCCGGTAGGCGTCGTTGAGGACGACCTCGCCCTCGCGGGGATGCTTGATCACCCCGGTCTTGAGGTTGTCCGGCACGACCCGGGGCGTCGACCCGCCGAAGGCCTCGAACATCGCCACATGCGCGCGCTGCCAGGTGTCCTGACGCATATCCAGCGCCGGCCAGGCGAACGCGTAGCGGCTAAACGGCAGGCACCCCACGAACAGGTAGACCCTGGTCTCCTTCCCGGTGACCGGGTCGCTCAGCGTCATCGTGGGGCCGGACCAGTCGACCTCCACGCTCGCGGCAGCCTTGTGCCCGACCCGGGAGGCGGCCCCGGTGACCAGGACATGACGCTGGTAGGTCTTGCAGAACCGGTCATAGCCCATCGCCGGATCTCCCGCAGCAGCGCAGGCATCGACGTACTCACCGTGCAGCAGCTTCAGCGTCACCCCCACCCGGGCCATCTCGCGGTGGGCGCGTTCCCAGTCCGGCTGGGCGAACACGCTCTCATGCTCACCCCGGCCCGGGAACAACCAGGCATACACCTCCCCGTCAGGGAAGTCGGCGACATCGTCCCAGCTGATCTCGGCCGCGTCTGCAGCTTCCAGTACTGCCGTGATGCTCTTGCGCGACATGCCCTGCGACGCCGCGATCGCCCGCCCGGACAAGCCCTCCGCCCGCAGCTGCAGCACGAGCTTCGCTCTAATCTTCCGTACCATTTCCGATTGCTCCTTCCGCCACGTGCCCTATACACGCGGCGGAAGGAGCCTATGGACGTGGCCCCCAAGCACACCGTCGGTGGCCCCCGAGCGCGCTACACCCCGACTCGCGCACCGGCCCCGAGACGCGCTACCGACGGACCCCAGTGACGCGAATATTCAGTCGAGGCGCGGGTGCAGTGTCGAGGGCGCGTCGCGGTCCTATGAGACGTCGGCGGGCGCAGTGCCAGTGTTCGTCTGCCTATTGTTCTCGACCCAGACGGCCAGGGCTCGTTCGTGCTCGCGAAGGCTCTTGATCTGCCGCCGCACGTCACGTTGATGCTCGACCAGCAGGGCCAGTTGTTCTTGGCGGGTCGAGTCGCCTTGGGAACGGAGGGCGGCGTACTCACGCATCCGGGCGATCGGCATCCCGGTCTCTCGTAGCCGGACCAGGAGCCGTATCCATTCGACATCGCTGTGCTGGTAGCGGCGCTGGTTCCCCGTGGTGCGGGCGATGGGGCGGATCGGGCCGACGCGTTCGTAGTAGCGCAGCGTATGCCCGGTAACGCCGGTGACCTCGGCCATCTCCGCGACCGTCAGCCCTATCGTCTCCAGGTCCTGGCTCTCGGCGCTGTCATCTACCACGGTGACGATCCTAACTTAGAGTGCGCTCTAAGTTTGCACCTCGATCTGCAAGAGGTGTGATCGCTCAGAGGGCGGTGGAGATCGGGCTGGCTCGGAGGGTCGGCGCGGGGAGGTCTCGGGTTCTGGGTGACGACGCGGCGTGTGCTGCCGCGGGTGGGTCTGCGGCTGGTGGCCCTGCTGGTCGTGGGGTCGTGCACCTGGCAGGTGTTCGACCTGGTATCGGGCTCCGGTCGGGGTCTGGTGCCGGGTTCCACTGACCTGCCGGAGCCCTCATGCACGACACTGCCTCCTCCTCGATTCCCCGCCCGCGGATCGGCTCGCTGTTCTCGGGATACGGCGGCCTCGACCTCGCCGTCGAGCACGCCACCGGCGGCGAGACGGTCTGGTTCTCCGAGCTCAACGAGAACGTCGCCCGCGTCTTCTCCCACCACTGGCCCGACGCGCCGAACCTCGGCGACATCAGCACCATCGACTGGGGCCAGGTCCCGCCGGTGGACGTCTTGTGCGGCGGGTTTCCGTGCCAGGACATCTCGACGGTCGGCAAGCAGGCCGGTCTCGCACCGGGCACCCGCTCGGGGCTGTGGTCGTTCATGGCCGCAGCAATCGAGGCGTTGCAACCCCGGCTCGTCGTGATCGAGAACGTGCGCGGGCTGCTCTCGACCCGCGCTGTCCGTCCCGAGATGCAAGGAGCAACCCCCGATGAACGCAACCCCGACCCCGCAACCGCCGCAATCGCAACCGCCGCGGATGGCGCAACCGCAACCCTTCGCAACCTGGAACCCGACCGCTGGGGTCTGGGAGACGGGCCAGCTCGACCTCTTCGGGCACTCGGAGCCGTTCTCGGCGATCTGGCCGACCTGCGGCTCCATGCGCGATGGGTCGGCCTACCGGCTTCCCGCGTCGGCGCTCCCCACCACAGGTTCCGCGTCTTCATCTTCGCTCACCGCCAAGACTCTGTTCCGGACGCCGCTGGCGACGGACTCCTCGCGGGGCGGCGAGACCCTGGAACAGGTGCGGGCAAGACGGGGAACGATCGCGCTGTCGCACCAGATCATCGACTTCGCCCTGCACGGACCGGATGGCTCACCGACCAAGCAGAACGAGCCGGAGACCCTGTTCGTCCTGATCGAGAACATCTTCGACGCTGGGGACGCTACGCCCACGCCATCGCCTGGCTTCGCCGGTTTCGTCCGACACCGCTTGTCGGTGAGTTCTGACACCACTCGGGCCGGATCCACGCCGGGGATGTAGGTCTGCGTCGACACCACTGCTCGGGCGTACGACCTCCGGTCAGCTCGTCTGCTTCTTGGTGGCCTGGGCCAGACGATAAGAGTCGGTGCCGGTCTCCAGGATGGTGCCACCGAAGGTAAGCCGGTCGACGATGGCCGCGCACAACCGGGGGTCGGTGAATGTCTTGGTCCAGCCGCCGAAGGACTCGTTGGACGCGATCGCGACCGAGGCCTTCTCCTCACGCTCGGTGAGGACCTGGAAGAGGAGTTCCGCACCGCGGCGGTCGAGCTGCATGTAGCCGAGCTCGTCGATGCACAGCAGGTCGACTCGGCCGTAACGGGCGATGGTCTTGGCGAGGGTCATCTGGTCGGCTGCTTCGACGAGCTCGTTGGCGAGCTGGGTCGCCAGGGTGTATTTGACGCGGTAGCCGGCCATGGCGGCCTCGGTGCCAAGGGCGATCAGCAGGTGCGACTTCCCGGTGCCGGAGTCCCCGATCAGACACAGCGGCTGGCCCTTGTGGACCCATTCGCCCTTGGCAAGGGTGTGCACCACGGCGGGGTCGATGTTCGGGTTGGCGTCGAAGTCGAATGCCCGCAGGGACTTCTCCCGTGGGAACTTGGCCGCCCTGATCCGCCGCTCGGACCGGCGGCGGGCGCGGTCGTCGCACTCGGCGAGGAGCAATTCGGCGAGGAACCCGCGGTAGGACATCTGCTCACGCCCGGCCCGGTCGGCGTACTCGGTGAAGGAGCCGCGGATGGTGGGCATCCTCAGCATCCGGCAGGCCTGGTCGATCGCGGCGTCAGCGGCTTCCTCGGTCATTCCACGGCGCTTGGTGGTCACGGTGCAGCTCCTTCGTTCGGGTTCTCGCGACGGTTGGGCAGCAGCTGGTCGTACTTGTCCACGCTCGGCAGTGGGCGAGTGTCGGCTGGGAGGTGTGCGCGCAGCCGGCGCTCGGTCAGCGATCGCACGGCAGGGGCCTCGCCTTCGCCGTACGCCTCTGAGCCGACATGGGCGGTTGGGTGGTCCAGGGCCGCGTCATCTGCCGTGTCCTCGTGCTTGCGTGCCTCCAACGCGACCGCGTCCGCGGTCAGCGCACCGGCACGTAGCGCGGTTGCGAGCCCGGCGACGACCTGCTCGTGGGGAAGGTGGCGATGCAGCATCAGCACCTCGATCAGGGCCCGGGTGCCATCGGCGTCCCCGTGGGCCTTGCATGCCGCTGCCCACCAGGCGTCGTGCACCTGGGTGAACCGTCCCGATGCCCGTGCCTGCTCCAACGCTGTTGCTCCGGGGAGCGCGCCGGGTTTGCGGAGGAGGACCTCGAGGTAGTGGTCCAGGTCGACCCGAGTCGCGCCCTTGGTCATCAGTCGCTCGTGGCGGGCGATCTCGGTCTTGCCGTCGTAGATGATCAGGTCGCTGGCATTGAGAAGCACCCGGGCTTGGCGGCCGACCAGACGCGCGGGGACGGAGTACTTGTTCATCCTGACCGTGACCTGGGCGTACCGATCCACGCGCGGGGTAAACCACCGGCCGGTCTCGAACACCTCGACAGGTAGTGGCGCGAGCAGTGGCTGCTCGGTGACGAAGTGCTCCCCGACCGTGCGGGCCCGGGACCCGATCCGGCGAGTCTCGTCTGCCAGGTCCCACTCGTCGACCAAGCTGTTGAGCTCGGAGAGGGAGTCGACCTCGGGGATGGGGACGAGGTGGTTGCGGCGGAACCAACCGATCTGGCCCTCGACGCCGCCCTTCTCGTGGGCCCCCTGGATGCCGGGTTGGCAGTAGAACGCCTCGATGCCGTAGTGCGATCGGAACGCCGTCCAGCGGTCGGCCTCGACCCGCTGACGGCTGAACCCAATCACGCTCGCGACCGCGGCCTTGAGGTTGTCGTAACGGATCTTCCCGACCGGCACCCCGCCGAGGACGCGGAAGGCGTGGGCGTGGCCTTCGAAGAAGGCTTCCTGTCCCGCAGAGGCACTGATGCGTTGCACGGCCTTGCCGGAGTAGGAGAGTCGGAGGCTGAACAGCGCGCAAGTGACAAGCTCGCCCCGCAGCCGGATGGCCACATCACCGAAGTCGACCTCTGCCTCCCTGCCCGGGAGGTGTTCTTGTGGGATGAACGTGGCTGCGGGCTCTCGACCGGCCTCGATCCGGATCTCCCGGCGTCGGGTCGCGACGTAGTCCCGCACCATCCCGTATGAGATCTCGTGAGCGTCGTGCTCGTCCAGAAGCCGATCGAAGATTCGCTTGGCGGTGTGACGCTGCTTGCGCGGAGCATCCAGATCGTCCCGCAGCCAGGAATCGATCACCCCGCGGTGTGGATCGATCCTCGATCCACGCTTCGGCTGTGGCTTGCGTGGCCCCGGCCACGCCGAGGCCTGCGCGGCAGCCACTGTCCGGTACCCCACGCCGTACTTGCGCTGCAGGGCGCGGTTGGACATCCCGGCGCGGACATCGCGCCGGATTGCGGAGTACAGGTCGACCCTGGACCTACCCGCCGGCACGGACACGCCCGTCTTGGGTCGGGCCGGAGGTCATCGGCCATTGCCGGAGGTTGGTGTGCCGAGGCGTTTTGCGATGCCGTCGAGAATCAGGCCGACACCACGCCGGTAGGCACCTTCGGGGTCGTTGGCTTTGCCGGTCTGTTCTCCGAGGGTGCGTGAGACGCGCGAGGCGGTCGGGAACCGGGTCTGGTCGCCGATCGCGGTGGTCAGGGCCGGTTCGATGTTCGACCACCAGTCGGTGTCGTGGTCTTCGCCCGGCAGCCTGGAGTCTTGGGCGGCGCGTGTGGCGCGGGCGGTTCCCTGCACCAACGAGAGCAGGGCGGTGAGGGTGTGCTCCATCTCGATGTCGGTGAGCCCGATTCCGTCCAGGGCGCGCAACTCGGTCTCGTACTTCGTTGAGGCCCCTGGTCCCGGGACTGGGCGTCCGGTAGCGAGGTCGGTGATCCAGGGATGGGCTTGGCAACTCGCCCAGTTCGCTTCGGCGAGCGCGGTGACGCGTTCCCGCCAGTCCGCGCCCTCGGGGATCGTGACGGCCTCGTAGGTCACGCCGGCGACTTGATCGAGCATGAGCTCGACGAGTTCGGCACGGCCACCGATGTGTGGATACAGCGCCATCGCGGTGACCCCTGCCTCCTCGGCCAGTCGCCGGATTGTCACGGCGTCCAGGCCTTCTCTGTCGGCGAGGTCGACTGCCAGTGTGGTGACGCTTTGGGTGCTGATCCCGCTGCGTGGGCTCACCGGCGAGTCACGCCAGAGCAGTCCGATCAGCTTGAACTCGTCCACGCCTGTGCGCTTGGCCATCTCTGTCCTCCTCAAAGTCTACGATGTATAATACACTGTAGAACGCGATGAGAGGAACAGCATGGATGTCGAGATGAGCCCACCCGGTTCGATCCGGGTCGAGGCGGTGCACAAGACCTTCCCGAGGCGGGACAAGCCCGCGTTGGCCGGGGTCGATCTGCGAGTCGACTCCGGCCGGGTGTGCGCACTGCTGGGAGCCAACGGTGCCGGCAAGACGACCTTGGTGCGGATTCTGACGACGCTGACGGGCAAGGACTCCGGGACTGTGAGCGTAAATGGCTGGGACGTGGACCGCGATCCTGCACAAGTACGGGCATCGATCGGCGTCGTGGGGCAGTACGCCGCCCTGGACGAGGTGCTCTCGGCCAGAGAGAACCTGGAACTGTTCGCCCGGCTGATCGGGCTCTCACGTACCGCGGCCCGGTCGCGGGCAGTCACGCTCCTGGAGCAGGCGGGGCTGAGCGAGCACGGCGGGCAGAAGGTATCCGGGTTCTCCGGTGGCATGCGACGTCGCCTGGACCTCGTGACCTCGATGATCACCCGTCCCGCCGTGCTCCTCATCGACGAGCCGACGACCGGCCTCGATCCGATCGCCCGTCGCACGATCTGGAACGCGGTGCGCTCGTTGGTGGACGAGGGTACGACGGTCCTGTTGACCACGCAGTACCTGGAGGAGGCCGACGAACTGGCCGATGACGTCGTGATCCTGCGCGAGGGTTCCGTAGTCGCCACCGGCACCCCATCGGACTTGAAAGCAATCGTGGGAGAGCCGCGGATGGAACTGCGCGAACCCACCCTCGAAGACGTCTACCTGCATCTGCATCAAGGAGGCGACGCAGCATGAGCGCCACGACGATCGAGCACCACGGTCCGGCTACGGGCCGCATTCTGCGCGAGGCCGTCATCCTGACCGGCCGCGCGATGCGGCACTGGCGGGCGCGACCGATCACGTTCAGCATCCAACTGCTCTTCCCCGTCTTGGTCATGCTGCTCATGGGCGGTCTGCTCGGTGGGGCGATCGCCGGCACCACCGGGGACTACATCGTGTTCGTCGTGCCGGGCATCCTCGCCTTCACCGTGCTCTCGGGAATCGAGACGACAATCACCGCTGTCACCGGAGACGCCGCCAAGACCGTCACCGACCGGTTTCGCACCCTGCCCATCTCCCGCGGTTCGGTGCTGCTGGGACGGGTCTTCGCTGACATGCTCACTGCCGCCGTGGAACTCGCGGTCGTCACCGCCGCAGGACTGCTGCTCGGCTGGCGTCCCGAAGGGGGCGTCGCCGATGTTGTGCTCGCCTACGTCCTGCTGCTGTGGCTGAGGTTCGGACTGCTGTGGGCCGGCGTCTGGATCGGGTTGAAGGCAGGCACACCAGAGGCGGCCACGACCGCCCAGCTTGCGATCTGGCCGGTGGCGTTCCTCTCGACTGTGTTCGTCGATCCGCGCACGATGCCGGCCTGGCTCGGAGTCGTCGCCGAATGGAACCCCCTGTCGGCGACCGCATCCGCGGCGCGTGAACTGTTCTCGGGCACCGACCTCACCGGGGTTACCTTCGTCGCCGACCACGCCGTGCTCTTCGCCATCGGCTGGCCGCTCGCGCTGACCGCGGCGTTCATCCCCCTCGCCATTCGTGCCTACCGGAGACTGTCATGACGACCACGACCCACGACGTGATCCGCGTACGCGGAGCCCGTCAGAACTCACTCCAAGACATCGACGTCGACGTCCCCAAGCATCAGCTCGTGGTCGTCACCGGCGTATCCGGATCAGGCAAGTCCTCGCTGGTGTTCGACACGATCGCGGCCGAATCAGCGCGCCAGCTCAACGAGACATTCTCGGCTTTCGCCCAAGGCAGGCTCCCCAGCTACGCCCACCCCGACGTCGACCTGCTGGAGAACCTCTCGGCCGTTATTGTGGTGGATCAGCAGCGCCTCTCCGGCGGACCTCGCTCCACGGTCGGGACCATCAGCGACATCGGCGCACGTCTACGGCTGCTGTTCTCCCGCATCGGTGAGCCGGCCGCCGGCTATTCCAACGCCTACAGCTTCAACGACCCCGCCGGCATGTGCCCGAACTGTCAGGGGCTCGGCGTCGCGGCCTCGGTCGTGGAATCCGAACTCGTTGACGACGACCGCTCCCTCAACGAGGGCGCGATTACTTTCCCCAAGTTCAACCCGGGCACCTGGCTGTGGAAGGCCTACGCCAAGTCCGGGTTCTTCGACCCCGACATGAAGATCCGCGACTACACCCCAGAACAACGCGAGCTGTTCCTCTATGCACCGGCCGGGGAACACACCCCGCCGGCAGGGATGGATGCAGTCGGCACCGCCTACGAAGGCCTCGTCACCCGGTTCAACCGCATCTACCTGCGACGCGAGCCCGACTCCTTCAAAGGCGCCCAGCGCGAGGCGTTCGAGCGGATCGTCTCCCGCGGACCTTGCCCCGAATGCCACGGCTCCCGACTCGCCGCGCCCGCCCGAGCCAGTCTCATCAACGGCAAGTCCATCGCCGACCTCAACGCGATGCAGATCAGCGACCTCGCCGAGCACGTCGCGAAGATCGACGGCGACGCCGTGGCACCGCTGGTCGCGAACCTGCGCGTCCACCTGGAACGGATGATGACCCTCGGCCTCGGCTACCTCAGCCTCGACCGCACCACCTCCACCCTCTCCGGGGGCGAAGCCCAACGGATCAAGATGGTCCGCCACCTCGGCAGTGCCCTGGCCGACATGCTCTACGTGTTCGACGAACCCACGGTGGGCCTGCACCCCCGCGACGTCACCGCGCTCGGACAGATGCTCCTTGCCCTGCGCGACCGCGGCAACACCGTGCTCGTCATCGAGCACGACCCCGACATCATGGCGATCGCCGACCACATCATCGACCTCGGACCCGGCGCTGGAACCGCCGGCGGCCAGATCACCTACCAAGGCGACTACGACGGCCTCACCCAGGCCGGCACCCCCACCGGGCACGGGCTCCGCGAGCACCGGCGCGCGACCCGGACACGGCGTGAGCCCGACGGCTGGATCAGCATCGACGACGCCACCACCAACAACCTCCAGCACGTCACCACCCGCATCCCGCGCGGCGTGATGACCGCTGTGACCGGAGTCGCCGGATCGGGCAAGTCCAGCCTCATCCTCGGCAACCTCCCCGCCGTCGAACCCGACGCGATCGTCATCGACCAACGCCCCATCCGAGGATCGCGCCGCTCCAACCCAGCCACTTACACCGGCCTGCTCAACCTCATCCGTGACGTGTTCGCCAAGACCACCGGAGCACCAGCCGGGCTGTTCACCCCCAACTCCACCGGAGGATGCCCGGCCTGTGAGGGCAACGGCATCATCTACACCGACCTCGCCTTCATGGAAGGCGTGATCACCCGATGCGAAGTTTGCGAAGGACGACGGTTCACCCCCGAGGCCCAAGAGCATCAGGTCGATGGCAAGAGCATCGCCGACGTGTTCGAGATGAGCGTTACCGACGCACTCGGCTACTTCACCCAGCCCGCGATCGGGCGCATCCTGTCCCGGCTCCACGACGTCGGACTCGACTACCTCACCCTCGGACAGACCCTCACCAGCCTCTCCGGCGGCGAACGTCAGCGACTCAAACTCGCTACCGAACTCGGAACCTCGGGCCGCACGATCATCCTGGACGAGCCGACCACAGGACTGCACATCGCCGATATCTCTCGGCTCCTCGGGCTGCTTGACCGGCTCATCGACGCCGGATCGACGCTCATCGTGATTGAGCACAACCTCGACATCATCGCCGCCGCCGACTGGATCATCGACATCGGCCCCGAAGCCGGACACGACGGCGGACAAGTCGTCTACGAAGGCACACCAGACCAGATGATCACGGACGGCGGGACACACACGGCCGAACACCTACGAGCTCGCGCGAAAAACTGACACGGTAAGGCCAGCCGCACTGCCTGGCTCCGGCCTGTCCTCACCACCGATTCACCGACGTCCAAGACAGACGATCTGGAGCCGGTCCACAGCTCGAGATCAAGCGGTGTCAACTCTGGCCGACACCCTCCCAAGCCATAGCCGGGTGGTGCTGGCTCTGGGCGACAAGCGGTGTCGGATGAGACCCCCGTAGCCAATCGCCCGATGGGAGCACATCACCGGACGAGAAGCACCCTCCCCGGCCCTCCTGAACGATGAGACCGGGCCACGGCCGGCACCCGCGTTCATCGAATGGTTGATGGGGCTCGAGCCCGGTTGGGTCACGAACCCAACGCACGGTCTTACCTCGAACCAGATGAACAGTGCTCTCGGCAACGGCGTCCTCCCACTCCAAGCAATTCTCGCCATCGAGGCGTCCGAAAACTGCAGGCAGATACCGTGAACTTGGTGTACCTTGCTCGGCGTAATAGGGCTCTTCAGAGTTGAGTGTGGGCGCGCCGGTGATGCGGGGTAGCTGGGGATAGACGTCGAGGTCCTCGATGATGAGCGGACTTCTACCCCCGCTGATCTCAAGGACCTCGACGATGCCCAACCATAGTTGCGCATGCCCTGACGCGCTCGATCGCTGCGACCGATGCGACTTTCTCCTGGACTTCCCGGGCCTTCATCTGGTGACAGTCTCGAAGGCCCGGGCCGGGCTGGTGCTCGAGGTGGAGTCCTGCGATCCAGTGGCCGGATGCCCTGGCTGCGGTGTCATCGCCACTGGTCACGGCCGGGTGGTGGTCGAGATGATCGATGCTCCGTGGGCGGGTCGGCCGGTGCGGATTCGGTGGTGCAAGCGTCGCTGGATCTGTCTCGAGGGCGTCTGTGCGGTGACGACCTTCGTCGAGCAGAATCCGCAGGTCTGCGCTCCACGGGGCCTGCTGAGCACGCGCGCGATCCGCTGGGCGATCGGCCAGCTCCGGCGCGAGGGGGCGACGATCCAGGGCCTGGCCCGCCAGCTCGGCACGACGTGGAACACGCTCTGGTCCCAGGTTCGGCCAGTCCTGATCGAGGCCGCGAACGACCCTTCCCGCTTCGAGGACGTGCAGGTCCTGGGCGTGGACGAACATGTCTGGCACCACCGGGACCCGCGCCGGCGCGGACCGAAGGAGCTCACCGGGATGGTCGATCTGACTCGCGGGCCCCACCCCACTGCCAGGCTCCTTGACCTCGTCCCCGGCCGATCCGGCAAGGCCTACCGAGACTGGCTCGACGAGCGCGGCGATGAGTTCCGCAAGCGGGTCGAGATCGCAACGCTGGACCCGTTCCAGGGATACAAGAACGCGATCGATGACCAGCTCGAGGACGCCACCTGCGTGCTGGATGCGTTCCACATCGTCAAGCTCGCCGGGGCTGCAGTCGATGACGTCCGCCGCCGGATCCAGCAGGAGACCCTCGGCCACCGAGGCCGCAAGGGCGACCCTCTCTACGGGATCCGTCATGTTCTCCGCGCTGGACGGGAACGCCTCACGCCGCGCCAGAAGACTCGTCTGGCCAGCGCATTCGCGGCCCATCCCGATCATGTTGCGGTCGAGGTCGCCTATCAGTGCGCCCAGGACGTCCGAGACGTGTTCCACCAGCCCACTCCTGCCCAGGGTCGCCGCCTCGCCGAGCAGCTCATCGAGAAGCTGCCGTCCTGCCCGATCCCGGAGAGCGCCAGGCTCGGTAAGACACTGCGACGCTGGAAGAACGCGTTCTTGGCCTACTTCGATACCGACGGGGCGAGCAACGGCGGTACCGAGGCCATCAACGGGATCATCGAGCTGGGCCGCCGCATCGCCCGCGGGTTCCGCAACGTCGAGCACTACCGCCTCCGAATGCTCCTCATCACCGGAGGCCTCGACGCCTCACCCCACACTCAACTCTGAAGGGCCCGTAATAGCGGGTCAGCGGCGTGGACAGTGACCGGTCACCGTCACTGGCGGCGACCGAGCGCAGCAGGTACTTATACCCGTTGCCCGCGCTCATTACCCGCATGGAGACTTTCATGCAGATCAGGTATGCATCGGCACCAACGGCTCCGATTACGCAGGGATTCGGCGGCTGTGCCGGCTGTGTTGGCGGTAGTGGGCGGGAGTGATGCCGACGGCCTGGCGGAAGAGCCGGGCGGCGTGGCCGCGGCTGTACCAGCCGACCTCGCCCATGGCCTGCTCGATCGGCAGGTCGGTCTCGCGCAACAGACGCGCCAGGCTCTCGGCTCGCACGGTCGTCAGGTACGTCATCGGAGTCTTGCCGTAGGCCTCCACGAAGACCCGTCCGAGCTGAGACGGAGAGAGGTAGACCGCCGCGGCCAGTTCGGGCAAGGTCCACCGTCGAGCCGGCCGGTCCCGCAGCAGGCCGGCCGCGGCACGGGCCTCAGCCCGCAGCGGCGCCAACCTTTGGAAGGCGGGCGCGGCGGGCCAGGTGGCCTTGTGCTGGGTCGGGGACTGACGCACCGTCGTGGTCTGCACGAACGGGGAGACCACGTCCAGCACGCCGAACAGCAGGGACTGCATCCGGTAGAACCGCTCCGGCGCCGGGCCGTCCAGGCTGAGTTGGCCGAGTTCATCCAGCCACGGCATCAGGCGGCCGGCGCGGTGCTCACCCAGCCGCAGTATCTGGGCGGGTTCGGCGTAGCGGGCGGCGAGGAAATCTTTGGCCTCCAGCCGGTCGCTCAGGATGGCGGCGTGCTGCCAGAACACCTGGTCGACCACATAGTCCCGATCCAGGTACAGGGTCGTGGTCGTGACCCACTCTTCCGGTTGGGCCCCGCACAGGGTGTTCGCGGCCAGCAGCACCGCATCACCAACCCCGACCGGGCGTTCCCCGAACTCGCTGAACAACCAGGCCGCCCCCGCCCGCACGAAGATCAGCTTCACGCAGTCATAGGCGATCGGATCACGCCGCCGATGCACACTCTCCGTCCGCGTCACCACCGGCGAGAAGCCTTGTTCGGGCACGTCGCCAGCCGACGCCCCAGACGCGACCGGAACCCGTCGAACGTCCACTGCCGTGTCCCGCTAACGCCTTGCCGTCGGGTCACCTGCCGCAGCCTGCTGGCGGGGAGCATCGTCAACTTCCGTCACGGCGCTGTGTCCCATGCTCTCGCTAGGTGCGTGTGTCGGTGTGGTTGAGGATGATCGAGGTGCCGGCGATGACGACCACGGCCAGCACTGCCGACAACCCGATGGTGAGGCCGACGACGTCGGGGGTCAGGGCTGAGACGTCGAAGCTCGTACCTTGCCCCGTGAGCATCGTTGCGCTTCCGGTCTGTGTGGTCCGAGTGAGCAGTGCGTAGGGAGTCACGGCGACACCAGGAATCTTCAAGAGCAGCGCCATCGTGCTGGCCCCGGTGAGCACGAGCGCGATGGCGACCGGCGCCGCGAAGCTTCGCGCGAAGGTAGACAATGCCGATTGGAAGGCAACGACTGGGACTTGAGCGGCGATTATCAGCAGGCTGGTGATGAGGTAGTCCGTCGGAAGCATCCCGGGAAGGCCGAAGACGAACTTGCCGAGCCCGATCACGGCGGCCACGAGCACGATCTGCATCACGGCGGCGAGGATCGAGATCGCTGCGATCTTGCCGACCACGATCTGCCAAGTGGGCACGGGGCGGCTCATCAGCGCGTTCCAGTTGCTGTTCTTGTGCTCCACGCGCCACACGAGCGAGGCGAGGATCGCAATGCCGACGGGCAGGATCGCCATGCCGTAGAACCCGATCGACCGGACCCACAGCGTGTGCCAGCCGTCGGCGAACTCACCTTCGACGGCGATAGTGCTGCCGGAGCCGGCGACGACCATGATGATCGGCAGGAGCACGACGACACTCCAACTCATGGACCGCTTGAGTTTGAGAAACTCCGACATAATCGAACCCATAGTCATGCCTCCTGGCGGTCGAAGCGTCCGGTAACGAACAGGAAGAGAGCCCCGCCCACGACCGCTAGCCCGATGACGCTGAGGTAGGGCAGGTCGAAATACACGGGTGTTTCGCCGACGTAATCGGACTGCACCGTCAGCGGGTAGTAGCCCCAAGGGACAAGATGGGCCAGCCAGGAGGGGAACAACTCGCCGAAGATCGCTAGGAACATTCCGACCAGGCCGACGCCGATGCACACGAGCTGGTTCTCGACCGTCGCCGACAGCAGGATGTGGAACGCGAGCACGGCAAGGTTGATGATGATGAGCGCGCCGATGTAAGTGGCCCAGCGTCCGAGCGGGGCGGGTGTCGATATCCCGATCAGGGTGCCGAAGCCCACGATCACCACGCCCCACACGGCAGTGGCTGCGGCCACGAGCACGCCGAGCGAGACGAATTTCGCCCGGCACATCTGCCCAGGGGTGAGGCCGGACGTGGCTGAGGAGAGCCATCCGTTGCCGGTGTGCTCGATCTCGACCTGTCGGCTGGCGATGACGGCCACCAGGATCGGCGCGATCAGCGCCGCTCCCATGCCCAGGCCACCGAACAGTGTCTTCCATGCGTAGTCGTTGGGATCATCGAGGCGTTCGAAGGCACCGGACCCGAACGCGTTGTACATCGACATCAGCGCGACGCTGATCGCCAGCAACGCGACGAAGAGTCCCACACGGAGGTGACGCATCTTCGCGAACTCATTCGCGATGGCGCGGGCGTTCACAGTCCGCCTCCTTCGGTGAGTCCCATGAACACCTGCTCCAGGGTCTGCTCATCGCGGCGAACCTCGTAGATGGCGATGCGTTCGCTGACGAGTGCGGCGATGATCCCGGCGGTGGCGCGTTCGCTGAGTTCGGTGACACGCACTTCTCCTTGGTCGACGCGGCAGTCCGCGCTGTTCGCCAGTAATTCACTGGCGCGGCTGGGGTCGTCGCAGCGAATGAGGACGTCGGGGGTGGCGGCGGAGAAGAGTTCGTCGCGGGTGCCCTGGAAGATCATCCGTCCCTGGCTGAGGATGCCGAGCATGGTGGCGGATTTGTCGATCTCGCCGAGCAGGTGGGAGGACACCATGACAGTGACACCGCCGTCGGCAAGCGTGCGCAGCAGCTCGCGCATCTCCTCGATACCAGCCGGGTCCAGGCCGTTGGTCGGTTCATCCAGAATCAACAGCTTCGGCTCTCGGGCCAGAGCCATCGCGATACCGAGGCGCTGCTTCATCCCGAGGGAGTAGTTGCGGACCTTCTTGTCCATCTGGCCCTGCATCCGCACCGTCGCGATCGCGAACTCGATCTGCTGATCGTTCAGACCGAGCAGGCGCTGGATGATGCGCATGTTCTCCCGGCCGGTGAGATGTCCGTACCCGGGAGGCGACTCGATGAGGGACCCGATCCGACCCAGATGCTCCCGTCTCGTGCTGCGATCCATGGGCTTGCCCATGATCTCGACGCCGCCACTGGAAGGCTGGACGAGGGAGAGCAACATCTTCATGGTCGTGGACTTGCCCGACCCGTTCGGGCCGAGGAACCCGTAGATCTCCCCCTCGGGAATGTAGAGGTTCAGGTCCTCGACAACGGTGCGCTTGCCATAGCGTTTGGACAGGTTCTCGGTTGCGACGATGGTGGCCATACATCCATCGTTCCGAGCATCACCGCCCGGGTCGTCACTGGCGTGAGTGATCTTTCGGGTAGTCCTCACGGACTACCCGCGGAACCCCTGCCTCCAGGTTCGTAGGTTCAGACGAGATCGTGCTGGTAGGCGAAGACGACGGCCTGCACCCGGTCCCGCAGGTCAAGCTTCATCAGAATGCGGGAGACATGGGTCTTCACCGTGTTCTCCGCGATCACCAGGGATTCGGCGATCTCACCGTTCGACAAGCCCTGGGCCAACAGTCGCAGGATCTCGTGCTCCCGCGATGTCAACTCGTCCAGACGGGCGTTCATCGCGAAGGACCGCGCGGAGCGCGCCGGCTTCGAGACGGTGAAGTGGTCCAACAGTCGCCGCGTGGTGCTCGGAGCCACGACGGCATCGCCGTGATGGACATGTCCGATCGCCTCTGCAATACCGTCCGTCGGGGTCTCCTTGAGCAAGAACCCCGACGCGCCAGCCTGGAGCGCGTCGTAAGCGTACTCATCAAGATCGAACGTAGTCAGGATCAGCACCCGCGGCCCGCCCGCCGCGCAGATCCTGCGGGTCGCCTCAACGCCGTTCATCCGCGGCATCCGCACATCCATCAGCACGACATCGGCATCGATCTGTTGCACCAGATCGACCGCAGTGTCTCCGTCATCGGCCTCACCGACGACCTCGATCCCCGGACGGGATTCCAGCACGAGCCGGAGCCCCGCCCGTACCATCTCCTGGTCATCGGCCAGCACGAGCCGGATCGTCACTCCGCTCCTCCGCTCAGTGGCAGCGTCACCGTCAGGTCGAATCCGCCGCCTTTCCTCACGCCCGTGCGAACGTCTCCTCCGTACAGGGCGACGCGCTCGCGCATCCCGACAAGTCCGTGCCCCGCTCCATCCGGGAGCCACATGCTCGGTCCGGCCCCGTCATCGGCGATGGTGACCGCTAATTCAGCGTTTGTGTATTCGAGGTGGACGTCGACCCGAGACAGCGTCGGTCCGCCGTGCTTGCGGGCGTTCGTGAGGCCTTCCTGCACGACCCGATACACGCACAGGTCGAGGCCCTCGGACAACGGCACGGGTTCATCCGACACGCTCAGCTCTGCGGGAAGCCCCGCTGCGCGGGACTCGTCGACAAGGACCTGAAGCCGGCCAACGCCGGGCTGCGGTCCCAGGAGCGCCGCCTCCGAGGTGCGCAGCACTCCGACCATGCGCCGCATCTCGGTCATCGCCTGTCGCCCCGTATCACGGGCCGTGACCAAGGCCTCCTCGGCGCGAGCCGGTTCAGTGCGGACCCTCGACAAAGCACCGTCAGTCATGAACACCACCACGCTGAGACTATGGGAGACGACATCGTGGATCTCCCGCGCGATCCGGGTCCGCTCCTCCGCCGCCGCGATCTGAGCCTGCGTGTCCCGTTGCTGTTCCAGCTCACGTGCGCGCTCCCGCAGGCTCTCGGTGTAGTCGCGACGCACCCGAACGATGGTGCCGGCCAGCCACAGGACTACCACACCCACCAAGAACTGTGTCATGGCGCCGTACCCCACCCGGAGGCCATCGTCGAACATCTGGCTCAAAGCTATTGCGAGCCAGACCATCACCACGACGGCGGCAGGTGCGCTCTTGGTCCACCGGAACCTGCTGGCCAGAAAAAACACCATGAAGACGAACAACAGGTCCACGACCATGACGCCCACGTTCAGCAGCAGCTGCGCGAAGGCCACGACAATCATCACCGCGAACGCACGAAACGGATACTGTCGCCGCACCACGTACGCCCCACACAGCACGACTGAAATCACCACGAGGGCGGCATTCGCGACCCAGCCCCTGCCTGCACCCGTAAAAGCACCGATGACCATGAGGTTGTAGGCGAACACCACGCCTACGGTGACGGCGTCTATCAGGAGTGCATGGCGCTGCCACCACGGTACCGGGGGTTCGCTGAGGAGCACACGCGAAGCGTGGACGCCTTCTTCGTCCGCGACCGCGCCATGCTTCGAACCCGTCATGCCCCCCAATGCTATCGCTGCCGTCTGGCAGGCTGACGAACGTCAGCCCCCGCTACGTAACACCACGCTCTGGCGGATGAGTTGCAACGCGGCTCCCGCTGTTCGCCGACCTCGTGGATCACCACCACCGCCAGTGCCTTCGACCGGACGCTCTTACATGCCGCTAACCGGCATCGCTGAATCGGCCCAGGTTTGATGCCGCTGCTGTTTGAGTCCGAGAGGATGGACAGCATGCCGAAGAAGATCGATCCCCAGCTGCGCGCGAGGTGCGTGCGGCTCGTGCGCGAGCACGCCCAGGAGTACCCCACCCTGACCGCGGCGACGGCCGCGGTCGCCCGCCAAGAGGGCGTCTCGCGGGAGTCCGTGCGGCGCTGGCTGGCCCAGGCCGAGGTCGACGACGGGTCCCGTCCCGGCACCACGACCGAAGAATCCGCCGAGGTCAAACGACTGAAGGCCGAGGTCAAGCGATTGCGGGAGGACAACGAGATCCTCCGCCGGGCCTCAATTTTCTTCGCGGGGGAGCTCGACCCCCGCAACCGCTGATCCTCGCCTTCATCGACGAGATGCGCGCCGAGGGCTATGCAGTCGAGTCGATCCTCCGCGTCCTGCGCCAGCAGGGCCTGGAGATCGCTGCACGCACCTACCGGGCCTGGAAACGGCCGGCCCGCATCGCTGCTCGCACCGTCACAGACGCTCTGGTCGAGGACAAGGTCCGCGAGCTTGCATGGAAGTTCAACCCGGTCACCGGGCAGGTGCAGATGACGCCGGAGGGCTTGTACGGGCGACGGAAGTGGGTTGCCTTGCTCCGCCGCCAAGAAGGCCTCGCCGGCACCTCCCGCGGCGCGGTCGACCGGGCCATGCGGACCCTTGGCCTCGAGGGCGTGCGGCGGGTGAAGAAGCTGCGCACCACCATCCCTAATCCGGATGGGAAACGTGCCGGTGACCTGCTGAGTCGTGACTTCACGGCTCCGGCTCCGGACCGGGTCTGGGTCACCGATTTCACGTATGTCCGGACGTGGGCGGGGTTCGTCTATGTCGCGTTCGTCGTGGACGTGTTCGCCCAGCGGATCGTGGGCTGGCACGCCAGCTCCAGCATGCGCACCGACCTGGTGATGACTCCGCTGCGGATCGCACTGTGGCAGCGCGACCGCGACGGAAACCCGGTCCCACCAGGATCTTTGGTAGCGCACAGCGATGCCGGGTCCCAGTACACCTCGGTCCGGTACACCGAGCACCTCGACCTCGAGGGCATTGCCCCGTCGATCGGGACCGTCGGCGACGCGTATGACAACGCCCTCATGGAGGGCGTGAACGGCCTGTACAAGACCGAGTGCATCCGCACCACGGTCTTCCACGCCGGCCCCTTCCGGACGCTCTCGGACGTCGAGTTCGCGACCGCCGGCTGGGTCGACTGGTACAACAACCGGCGTCTCCACGGCTCCCTCGGGATGCTCACCCCGGTAGAGTTCGAGACGCTCCACTACGAGGCCCTCGACCGAGAGCCCGAACCCGCAAAGTAGCGGCAGAGAACCTGGGCCGATTCATCGCTGCCGTATCAGAGCCAGCGCGAGTAGGCTACGAGCCATCGAGACGGAGCTACCTTTACTCCCCCAGGGTGTTGCCTCCTCGGTGTAATTCCGCGTCAACGGTGTCGAGAGCGAGCGGTCGTCATCGATTGCCTCGGTGAGCGCGCCAAGCTTCGCTGGCGGAGCAGCCGACGTGGTTGAGACTGGCGGTCAGGTGTACGTGATCGATGGTGGTCTGCCGCCCTTGATGAAGTTTCCGAGGTAGGCGACGACGCGGTCTGCTTCGGAGCCGAATGGGTTGTCGGTGACCATGTACGTCCAGGTCGATGACGGGCGGCGCAGGCCGAGATCCCCCAGGGTGGTGGCGTCGTCGGGTGCGTTGTCGAGAACCCGCCGGACTGCTGCGAGAGTGTCGCTGCCGAGGCTACGGAACGAGCCGCCGGCGATTCGATTGAACTCGTCCAGCGGGTTCTGCCTACCCAGAACTCGCAGGTGGATGCCCTCGCGGACGGCGGCGAGGTGGTTCAGGTGATCGGTCCAGGCGCGGTCGAGCTGGTAGAGCACGACTTCCATGGCGAGGCGGCGACGTTGCGCCGCCCATGCGCCCGCCCTGTCGGGAGTATCCGTGAAAACCTGCCGGAGGTAATCATCGAGCGCGTCGGGTTCGGTGAGGAGGCGTTCGCGGGTATCCAGGATCGCCTGTCGATGCTGGTCGGTCATGGTGTGGTAGCTGCGGGTGGTGCGGTGCAGTTGCAGCAGTTTGCCCTCGGCGACGCGCTGCGAGTGCTCGTAGACACGCGCAAACTTCCGGTCGCCGATGAGCCCGTCTGGGGCGATGGAGCGGGGCTGGTCGCTGATGCGCAGCTGTTCGGTCACCACGTCGTCTTCAAGGCTGGTGTAGAACACGGACCTGCCGGGGTCGCCTTGCCTGCCCGACCTGCCCCGCAGCTGCCGGTCGAGGCGCGCGGAGTCGTATCGTCCGAGCCCGATGACGAGCAGGCCGCCGGTCTCGGCAGCTCCTGGACCGAGTTGGATGTCGACGCCTCGGCCGGCCATCTGTGTGGACACGGTGACCGCACCGTGCTCGCCGGCGCGGGCGATGATTTCCGCCTCGGCAGCGTCGTTCTTCGCGTTGAGTACCCGCGCTTCGACACCCAGATCGGCGAGCAATCGGGCGAAGCGCTCAGAATCGGCCACGCTGCCGGTACCGATGAGCACCGGCTGCCTCGCATCATGGGCTGCACGCACGGCTTCGGCCGCCGCGGTATCGCGTTGCTCGACAGTGACGAACAGCCGGTCGGCGGCATCTTCTCGGATGCAGGGGCGGTGGGTGGGGATGACCCCGGTCTTGATGTCGAGGTCTTCGGCGAGGCGCTCGGCCGCTTCAAAGGCGGTGCCGCTCATCCCGGTGAGGGTCCGATAGCCGCGGGCGACTGTCTCCACGAGCACCTGGTCGAGGATCTCAGCTTGCCCGGTCACCTCCAGTCCCTCTTTGCGCTCGATGGCGGCGTGGAGACCGTCCGGCCAACGCTGACGATCCGCGACCCGGCCACGGGCATCGTTGACCAGCTGCACCCGTCCATCGGTGACGAGGTAATGCACGTCGCGTTCGACCAGAGCGTGCGCGTGCAGTGCGACATGCGCCGCTGTCAACAGTTCGACATGCTCCTGCGTATACAGGTCATCGATCCCGAGCGCCGATTCGACACGAGCGATACCTGCCTCGGTGAACGCGACACTGCGCCGGTCGCCCTCGACCTGATAGTGCTCATCATCGGTCAGTTCCGCGATGACCTGCGCCAAAGATGCTTCTTCTGATTGCGAGTCGGCGTCGCCGGCGATCACCAGCGGCACCATCGCATCATCGAGCAGCACGGCGTCGATCTCATCGACCACCGCGGCATCCAGACCCGGCACCAGCCGCCGAACCTCGGGGAGGCGCTGGCGGTCGCGCAGCAGGTCAAACCCGATCTGATGCACCGTCGCATACACCACGTCAGCCCGGTACGCTTCGGCGCGATCCGGCTCACCCATTCCGTCGACGACCGCAGCGCAGGTCAGGCCGAACGCGGAGAACAACGGTGACCCGGCAGCGGCGTCTCGGCCCGCCAGGTAGTCGTTTGCCGAAAGCACGTGCACCCGCCGGCCTGAAGCGGCGAGACCGGCGGACACGAGGAACCCAACCAGCGTCTTGCCCTCGCCCGTGGCCATATCGACTACCCGGCCGCGTAGCATGCTCACGGCGGCGAGCAGCTGCACCTCGAACGGCTCCAACCCCAGCCGACGCCGCGCCACCTCACTCGCTACGCCGAGAAAGCTCACCAGCTCGTCATTATCGTCCAAACTGATCGACACGGACCCAGCCGAACGTCTCAGAAGCTCGTCGTCAGTGAAGCAACGCAGCGACGCACGCTGGGAGACGATGCCCTCGACCAGCGACGCATACGTGCGCAGGTTCGCCGTGCCAGGATCCTGGCGGAAACGACTCACCCACCTCGGAGGGCGCTGCCACCACGCCCCCTGTTCACGCAATGGCTCGGGTCCGACCATCACCTCACGCTACCTGACCACCCTGACCGGGATCAGGGAACAGCTACTGGCACGGACTCGGCTCGACCTCGCTCAAGCCGCCTCCTCGAAGCGGTAAGTCCGCATCCGAGTAGGCTGAGCAGCGCAGAATCAGGCCAATCAGGACGCTCGTACTTTTGCAGGACTACGGGGTTCTCAGTTCGGGGTAGCAGCCTGGCCGGGTCGCAGCCCACACCTACCTGCAGCCGAAGCATGCGTTCGTTCATCCGTTCGTAAGAGTCAAGACAGGTCTGTCAGCGCTTGCGGCTGTAGGAGACGATTGCTAGCGGGCAGAAGACGATCAAGGTTCCGACGGACCAGATGATCGTCTGGACGATCGAGTCTCCTGCCGGTGCTCCGGCCAGCAATGCACGAGCAGCGTCCATCGCGTGCGTGACGGGGTTGATGTTTGCCCAGGCTTGGAGCCATGCGGGGAGCGTGTCGATCGGGGCGGCGAGGCTAGAGCCGAGCATCAGCGGGATGAACACGATGAACGCGAAGGCCATGACTGCGCCCTCGTCCTTGACGAGCACGCCGAGGAAGACGGTCACCCAGCTCAAGCAGAACCCGAAGGCCAACACGAGAACGACTGCTGCCAGGGATGATCCGGCGTCGGTTTGGATGCGGAAACCCATGAGGTAGCCGATCCCGAACAGCAACGCGATGGCGATGATGTAGCGCACCATGTCGGCCATGATCGACCCGAGCAGGGGTGCTGATCGTCCGATCGGCAAGCTGCGGAAGCGGTCGAAGACACCCTTCTTCATGTCAATGTTGATGCTCAGGCCGCTCGAAAGCATGCCGGAGAGTCCTGCGCCCATGACCACGATTCCCGGAAACAGATAGAGAAGATACTCGTCGGTGGAACCCGCAACCGAGCCGCCGAAGAGATAGACGAACAGCAGCAGGAAGATCGCCGGGGTGACCACTCCGTTGACCAGCGCACCGGGGTTCCTCGCGGACTTGGCAAGGCTCCGACGGGCCAGGATCAGGCTGTGCCGTAGCAGCCCTGCCGGACGTCTCTCGGAGCTGGTTGCGGTGATGGTGTCGGCGCTCATGCGTGGCTCCTTTCGGCCTCGTCGTTCGTGTCGCCGATGGTGGGTGCTCCGGTGAGGGTGAAGAACACCTCGTCAAGGCTGGGGAGCCGTAACGCGAACTCGGCAACCTCAATTCCTTCCGCTTCAAAGCGATGGGCGATGTCGAACATCGCCCGATCGCCGTCCACCGGCGTGATCAACTCGTGCTGAGCGGTGCGCTCGACCGGGTGGCCGGAGACGGCGGCCAGGATGGCAGCGGCCCTCTCCACGTCGCCGGGGTTCTTGGGACGGGTCGCGATGGCTTGGCCCCCGACGATCTGTTTCAGCTCGGGTGGAGTGCCGTGGGCGATCACGCGGCCGTGGTCGATGACGGTGATCTCGTCAGCCAGTGCGTCGGCTTCTTCCAGGTACTGCGTCGTCAGAAGGACGCTGGCGCCATCGACGGTGAGTTCACGGATGATCCGCCATAGCTCTTCGCGCTTGCCAGGATCAAGACCGACCGAGGGCTCATCGAGGAACACGACACGAGGGCGACCGACGAGGCTCGCGGCGAGGTCCAGACGTCGGCGCATCCCGCCGGAGTAGGTAGCCACCGGCTTCTTCGCGGCATCGGTCAAGCCGAAACGCTCCAACAGCTCGGCCGCCCTGCGGGAAGCCTCGCGTTTGCGCAGATCGAGCAGACGCCCGATCAGGATCAGGTTACCCAGGCCCGTGAGCTCTTCATCCAGCGTCGCGTACTGGCCTGTCAAGCCAATGATCCGTCGCACCTTGGCCGCTTCGCGGGTGACGTCCATGCCGGCGACTCTGGCGGTTCCGGCATCGAGGCCTGTCAAAGTCGCCAGGATACGGATCGACGTTGTCTTCCCAGCCCCGTTCGGGCCGAGGACGCCGAGCACGGTGCCCGGCCGGGCACGCAGATCCACCCCGTCCAGAGCAGTGTGCTTGCCGTACCGCTTCACCAGCCCCTCGGCTTCGATCACATAGTCACTCAATTGAATCTCCTTGCCTTCATCGCCGTGTTCAGGGGCGCAGTGTCTTGGGGAATCCCGTCCAATGCAGATCGGGGCGCAGGTGGCTCATGTCGTTGAACATGACGATGCTCGGTGGCACGCTCGGCCGGTGCTCGATCACGGTCAGCGCAGCGTTGGCGCTGCTGAGCCCAAGCCACCTGATAGCCGGGGCGTCCATGGCGTGACGGAGGAGCCACGCGATCGGGTAGGCGTGCGTGATGAGCACTTCGTGCACGTCGTCATCGCCCTCGGGTGCGGTGGCGAACCTCGCGGTGAGGCTCTGGGCGATCTGGTGCCCTGCTTCGGCTTCGTCGGTGTCGTAGCCGTCGAAGAACGGCACCCATGACGGCGGGGTCTCCTCCGGCTTCGGCACGTAAGGCACATGGTCGATCAGCTCGGCCGCTTCGCTCACCTCGGCGGTGCCGGTGAGGAAGATGTTGAGCTGCCTCGCGCTGTCGGCGGCTCGCGGCAACGGCGAGTGCCAGACGGCGTCGATGGGCAGATGCGCTAAACGCTGACCGAGAAGACGAGCTTGCTCGCCCCCGGTGTCGGTGAGGTTGCCGAACGCGTCGGCGTCACCGTGGCGTGCGATGTAGAGATACCTAGTAGCCATAAGTATGTCGGGGAGCACCACGACGATGCCCCGGCTCTCCTTTCTCTCGGGGTAAGGCTTCGGGTCAAAGGACGGTGACGGTTCCGGCGGTACCGTCGAGCGTGATTCGGGCACCGTCGTCAATGCGGGTAGTGACACCGGCGACGCCGAGCACGGCGGGGATGCCGTATTCGCGGGCGACGATCGCGGCGTGCGAGAGCGCGCCGCCGGTCTCGGTGACCACCCCGGCGGCGACGGCGAACAGGGGTGTCCAGGCTGGGTCGGTGTAGGGGCAGATCACGATGGCTCCGCGGCGGACGGCGGCGAAGTCGGAGGGGCCGCGGACGATTCGTGCCGATGCGGTGACCGTTCCGTGGGATCCGGGAGTCCCCCTCAACGCCTCAGCTGGGTGGGGCGGGCCGGGGGCTCTGGTGTCGGGAAGCGCTGCCGTGATCGGGCGTGCTTGCAAGATCCACACGGTGCCGTCTGCGACGGCCCATTCAATGTCTTGCGGCCCGCCGAGCACCGTCGCGATCCGGCCTCCCAGCTCGACCAAGGTCGCGACAGTGGCGTCGTCCAGGGCGCGTGCGGATTGCTGGTCGGGAGCGATCGCGCTGGTAACCACACCGCCGCGCTCACGGCCCAGGTCGATACGGGTCTGTTTACTTCCCACCGCGCAGCCGATGGCCCCGTCCGCGGCGACCTCGTAGGCGTCCGGCGTGATCGTTCCGCCAACGACGGCCAGACCGAGGCCCCAGGATGCTTCGATCCTGGTTGGCTGCCCGTGCTGCTGGGGGGTGAACATGACCCCCGACACATCCGCCTCGATCACTGGCTGCACGAGCACCGCCATGCCCGACGCGTGAGGCAACTCTCCACCCGTCCGAGCCCAGTAGCCATCCACTCGTGCAGCGCGGGCCGACTCCCAACAAGCCATGATCGCCTGACACACGTCGTCTGCGCCGCGAACCCCGATGACGCTCTCGTACTGGCCAGCTGCCGAAGCATCCCCGGTATCCTCGTTCATCGCAGACGAACGCACGGCCACCACCGGATCGCCCAGCCTCCCCAGCTCACCGGCGACGGCATCACGCAAGAAACGCACGGCCTCCGCGCCAGCCGGCTGATCACCGTGTGGCACGACGAACCCATCGGGCACCGGCAGCCCCTCCCGCAGCAGCACACCGAGCGCCGCCGCCTTGCCGCCCGAGCTCGCCCGGGTCGCTTCTGAGAGCGTCGTCAGCATCACACCATCCTTCAACGAAAGATTGACAACATTCTGTTGATCGTAGCAGGATGGACGGCATGGAACGCAAGCACGACGTCGAGCAACTCAGCAGTGCCGACCACGAGTCGACCCGACGTGAGCGCGAGGCCCAGGGCCGACTTCTCGACAAGGGCGCAGACCAGTTGGAACCGCGCCCGTGGCAGCAGGCCGCAGCCCCGCCCTCGGCGGTGGATCTGACGCAGTACGCGCTCTGGCGCTCATCCGAGCTGACCCCAGACGAGCTTTTGAGCGCACTCTCGCTGCTCCCGGCAGCACGCGCCGAGGTCGAGAGCGTGGAGATCGGCCTACTCTTCGCCGCTCGCAACGAGGGGCTCACTTGGGCGCAGATCGCCCAGGCGATGGGGTTCCGATCCCCGCAGGCCTGCCAGCAGTACGTGAACCGGCTCAGCGCCAGGCAGGACAGGCGAGCATGACGCATCCGTCCACGCCGGAACTGCTCGTGCTGCACGCCGTGCGCCTCATGGGATTCGCCGACAGTGACGCCGTCGCCGAGCGTGCGGGAACGAGCCACGTCGAGGCGCTGCGCGTGTTGAGTGAGGCGGAGCGTGAGGGGTGGGTGCAGCACGCCGCGTTCGCCGACCTCGAAGGCTGGTCACTCACCGACTCGGGCAAGACGGAGAACGAGCGCCAACTCGCAACAGAACGCGCGGACGCCGACCCCGCTGGCGTGGTGGCGGCTGTCTACCGCGAGTTCCTTCCGCTCAACGCCCGCCTACTCCGAGCCGTCACCGACTGGCAGATCAAGCCCATCGGAGCAGACCAGCTGGCCCCGAACGACCATGCCGACCGCGCATGGGATGGACGCGTTCTCGATGAACTCACGGCACTCGGCAGGAAACTTGCACCCTTGGGCGAGCGCCTCGCTGCCGTTCTCGCGAGATTCTGCGGCTACGCGGAACGGTACGAGACTGCCCTGCACAAGGCCAGGCGCGGGGAGCTCGATTGGATCGACCGGACCGAAGTGGACTCCTGCCACCGAGTCTGGTTCCAACTCCACGAAGACCTCGTCGCAACACTCGGCATCGACCGTAGGAACGAAGCATAGATATCTATGCAAGCAGTCACCAAGCGGGCGAGGTCGCTGCCGGCGTCCGAGACATAGCGTGGATCCGCAAGTTCAAGCCGATCGAGACGCAGCTACTTTCACGACAGTACGCGGTGCCCAGCTCCACGTATCCGCTCGCCTCTGGCCCCTACGTGAGTTCGGCGATGCCGACGCGCAGCGCGAAGAGGGCAAGCTGTACGCGGTCGCGGGATTGGGTCTTGGCGCGGAGGTTGCCGATGTGGGTCTTGATGGTGGGCATGGTGAGCCATAGTTCGTCGCAGATCTCTTGATTGGTCCGGCCCCGCGCGACGAGGGCGAGGATGTCGCATTCTCGGGGTGTGAGTTCGTCCGCGAGGCGGATGTCGGTAGGTGAGGCGTCCGCGGCGGAGCCTCCCGGGCGCTTCCGGAACGTCGTGAAGAGTCGGCGGGTGGGGCCGGGTGAGATGACGGCGTCGCCGTCGTGGACGGTCCGGATCGCGGCGACGACGTCATCGGGGGCGGTGTTCTTGACCAGGAAGCCTGATGCCCCGGACTCGATCGCGGTGAGCACGTATTCGTCGGTGTCGAAGGTAGTCAAGATGATGATCTTGCTGGCCGTCCCGGCCGTGATGAGTCGCTGGGTGGCGGCGAGCCCGTCGAGCGTGGGCATTTGGATGTCGAGGAGCAGGATGCTCGGCGCGACGTGATCGTGCCGGCGGATGGCGTCGGCCCCGTCGATGGCCTGCCAGACCACGCGCATGTCGGACTGCGCGTCGAGGATCATGGCGAGCCCCGCGGTGAACAAGGGTTCGTCGTCGGCGAGCCCGATGGTGATCATGACTGCCTCCACGGCAGGCTCGCGGCCACGACCCATCCGCCGGTGTTCGGATCGGGGCCGGCGGTGAGCGTGCCCCCGAGGGCGCGTGCACGCTCCTGCATTCCGATGATCCCGTGGTGCGAGACGCCGCGCGGTCTGGTGCGCCGTTCACCGGATGCGGCGTTCAGCACGGTCAGCTCGACCGAATCATCGTGTACGAGGATACGGACACTCACTGCTGCACCGTCGGCATACTTCAAAGCGTTCGTCAGGCTCTCCTGGACGATCCGGTACCCGGCCAGTCCGACCTGATCGGGGATAGAGGTGAGGTCGCCTTCGACATGCAGCCGGATCGCCGCTCTCGTGTACTGCAAGTCGCTGATGAGCTCGCGAACATCGCGAAGAGTGGGCGTCGGTCGCACGGGAGCCTTACCCTCGTCGTCGGTGGCGAGCACGCTGATGAGATCGCGCACGTCATCTACAGCGGTGCGGCTCAAGCGCCCGATGTCGGCAAGGACTTGATCGGTGCGCTGTGGGTCGGTACGGACGACGTAGCGGACGCCTTCGGCCTGGATCGCGATGGTGTTCAGCGAGTGGCCGAGCACGTCGTGCATCTCGCGAGCGATGCGGGTGCGCTCCTCGACAGCAGCGAGCCGCCGCTCCACCGCTTGCCGGGCTTCGAGGGCAGCGGCACGTTCGAGCGCGTCCTCGTAGCGTGCTTTCCGGTTCCGCCGGACGATGCCAGCCAGGACGGCGACCGTGATCAGAGCCGCTGCGGCAGCGGAGATCACCAGCCTGACCTTCCAGTCGGTACCCGGAGCGGGAGTCGGCACGGTGAGTACCGCCACGCCGGCACCCACGTAGATGACAGCGGCGTATCCCCACCGCCACGGCGGGAGCAGTCGCGTCTGCGTGGTGTACGCGCCGATCAGACACACCGCACCGGCGAACACCGTCAGCTCCTGCACCACTACGAGATGCACGAAGAGCAGAACCCCGACGACAGCGAGGGCGAGCCGCGGGCGCAGGCGGCGGAAGATCAGAGCGATCGAGCAGCCGAACACGACGAAGCTGTAGGCGACCTGCTCAGGCGTGGCGAACGACAGCGTCGGCCGGCTGATCGCGCCGAGCACCCCGACGAGCGCCGCTAGGACGATGTCCGCGATCCAGGGGCGCTCCTGCCAGACAGTACGGAGCCGTTCACGGGTCGCGGGGGCGGTGAACGGTTCCATACCCAACCATCGTATGGCGCGGGCCGTTGTCGGTCTTCATACCGCGGTATGAAGACCGACTTCGTGCCGCAGCACGATCTGCCGCACGGCCGGTCCGGGAATCGTAGGTGGCGTGACCGACCCGACTGAAACGAGGCATGCATGACCAGCGTCATCACTACCCGCGGATTGACCAAGCAGTTCAAGACCCACACGGCTGTCAATTCCCTCGATCTGGACGTCCCGCAGGGCCACGTGTATGGGTTCCTCGGGCCGAACGGATCGGGCAAGTCGACCACGATGAAGATGCTGTTGGGTCTCACCCAGCCCACCAGCGGTGACATCGACGTGCTCGGCGAGCCCCTCACGCGCGCATCGCGCACCAAGCTCCTGCCGTCGATCGGGTCGATGATAGAAGCTCCTCCCGGGTACGGGCACCTCACCGGCCGGGAGAACATGCGCATCGTCCAGGACATGCTCGACTTGTCCACCGCGCAGATCGACCACGCGCTGGCGACTGTCCGGTTGACTGAGCAGCAGCACAAGCTGGTCCGCAACTATTCCCTCGGCATGAAGCAGCGCCTCGGCATCGCGATGGCACTGGCCCGCGATCCCGCACTGCTCATCCTCGACGAACCGACCAACGGCCTCGACCCCGCCGGGATCGAGGAGATTCGCATGCTGCTCGTGGACCTCGCGGGTCGTGGGATCACGGTCATGGTGTCGAGCCACCTGCTCGATGAGATCGACAAGATGGCCAGCGTCCTGGGCATCCTCTCCAGCGGGACGATGATCTTCCAGGGCAGCCGCGACCAGCTCTTCGAGCAATCCGTGCCGGATCTGATCATCGAGACTTCCGACCCGCAGGCCGCCCTCGCACAGGGCATCACGGCAACCCGGGTTCCTGAGGGCATCAGGATGAGCGGGATCGACAAGGACGAGACCGCGAAAGTCGTCTACCAGCTCGCCGTCGCGGGCGTCCCGATCTACGAGGTGCATCGCGTCGCGCAGAGCCTCGAAGATGTGTTCATGGACCTCACCGGCAGGGGTGGTCTGCTGTGAGGCGCGCGATCCGGCTCGAGTTCCGCAAGATGCGCCGCCTGCGCACGTTCCTCATCACCGCGATCCTCGTCCTCGCCGTCGCGGGCCTGTCCAGCTTCTCCCTCTTCGCGGGCAGCACCCAGGAATCGTTCAACGACCCGGACGCGATGCCGTGGGCGGGCCTGATGGTGACCTACACGCTCATGGCCGCGATGACCTCCCCGATCCTCGCCGCCGTGCTCGCCAGCCGACAGACCGACATCGAACACTCCGGCGTCGGCTGGACCCTCGCCTCAACCGCCGGATACTCACCGGGCGTGCTGTGCCGGGCGAAACTCGTCGCACTCAGCACGGTCCTGCTGCCGGCCGTCGTCGTGCAGAGCCTGCTCGTGATCGGCATGGGCCTGTTCGCCGGCATTCGCGTGCCCCTCGATCCGGGGCCGTGGGTGCTGTACACGGGGCTGCTGTTCCTCATCGATGTCGTGTTCCTCGCGCTGCACATCTGGCTCGCCGCCATCGTGGAGAACCAACTCGTGTCCGTCGGCGTCGGCATGCTCGGCGCGTTCCTCGGCGTCTTCACGCTCCTCACCTCGACCGCCGTGGCCCGCGTCATCCCCTGGGGGTACTACGCCATGATCTCCCCGATCGGACAACAAGGCGACAGCCTGGTGTATCTCACGCCGCCGTTCGGGTGGATCGCCGGCTTCCTCATCCTCGTCGGAATCGTCTTCGCCGTCGCCACGCGACGTCTCGACCGGATCGAAAGGTAACCCCGTGCTCCGCGCAGAAATCCTCAAACTCAAGCGATCCGCCACCTGGATCATCGCGCTCATCCTCCCGCTACTGGCCGTCACCACCGGGACGATCAACCTCGCCAACAACCCCGCCACACTCGACGCCGGATGGGCATCCTTCACGTCTCAAGTGACCCTGTTCTATGGACTGCTGTTCTTCTCAATCGGGATCGGCCTGATCGCGTCCACCGCCTGGCGGATGGAACACCGCGGCACGAACTGGAACCTCCTCCTCACCACCACCCGCCGGCCAGTCAAGCTGGTCATCGCCAAGGTCTTGGTCATCATGATCCCCGTCGCGTTCATGCAACTCGTCCTCGTAGCAGGCACCCTGATCTCGGGCACGCTCGTGCTCGGGCTGGACGGTGCCATTCCGTGGCAGTTCACCCTCGTCGGCGCGATCTCCGTGCTCGCAGCCCTGCCGCTGATTGCAATCCAGTCCCTGCTGTCGATGCTGCTGAAGTCGTTCGCCGCACCCGTCGCCATCTGCCTGCTCGGCTGCGTCGTCGGCGTCGCCACCGTCACCAGCGAAGCACTCCGACCGCTGAGCTTCATCTGGCCGCAAGCCATCAACACACGCGCCCTGAATCTCGGGTCGACTGCACTTGCGGGCTCGGGCGGGCTCACAGCCCAGGACGCGCTACCGCTCATCGGCACGGCGCTCGGATTCGCGCTGGTCATCGTCGCACTCACCGTCGCAACGATCCGCACCGTCAAGCTCCGCTGAATCTCGCAGGGAGGGCAGGTGAGACTGGTGACTGATCGGAACGATCTCGATGATCGAATCGCGCAGCTCGACGCCGAGATCGCCGCTCACCCGATGGCGAGCAGGAAGATGCGGGCCGCGCTGGCCGTCATCGAAGAGTTCAGCTTCGGTGGCGTCGCGCTCGTCGAGCAGCGCCTCGCGGAACAGTGCCTGCCCTCTCTCGCAACACTCGCCAGAATCCAGGAAGCCCACGCGCTATCGTGGTACCGGCTCCACGAGGCCCGCGAAGAACTGCGCCGCGAGAACTCCTGAGTAGCGATGAACCCGCGGGCGCTACATGACTATCAAGTCCTACTTGCTCGCACCCAAACCGTGCATCGCCCAGTCGGTCCGGTGGCTTATGACTGCGTCAAAGTTATCGTCGTCAGGGATGGCAGCGCGATCCTGTTCAGCGAGTTCGGACAGCAGGCGGTCCGGCCGGGCGATGTGGTGGTGCTGGCGCCGAGTACCTTGTGCGGCTCCGAGCCCGAAGGGCACATCACCGTCACCACGATCTACGCCGATACCGACTACGTGATCGACCAGGCGTTCTGGCAGCACGTCGGCATCCTGCACGACCGGCTCGATGCAAGGGGCTTCGCGGAGAAGGTCTACTCCGATCCAGCGCAGATCCTGCGCCTCGGTGAGGACCGCACGGGCATGATGATGGCGTGGCTGGATGAGATGGTCGCGCTCAGCCTCGACGGGCAGTTCCAGCGCCGATTCCATCGGCTGCAAGCGCTCTGGTTCGCGATCATGGACGTGGTCGCCCCCTATGTCCGCATCTCCCCCGTACGGTTGACGCCGTTGCAGCGAGCACGCTCGCGCCCGGCGCCGCCGCGCACTCGACGGTTCACGCCGCTGCGCCGAGAAGCGCTGCTCGCGCGCGAAGCACTCCACGAGCACATCGCGCATTCGTGGACGCTGCGTGAGCTGGCCGAATCGGTGCGGCTTTCCCCGCAGCAGCTCACGCGGGTGTTCGCCGACGCGTACGGCAAGACGCCGATCGCGTATCTTACGATGCTGCGCGTGCAGGAGATGGCCCGGCTACTGCGCGAGACTGACCAGCCCGTCGCCGTCACGGGGCGGCAGGTCGGGTGGTCCAGCCGCTCGCGGGCGACCGAAGCGTTCATCGAGCATGTCGGGATCAGTCCGAGCCGCTACCGCGCCATGCGCCCCATCAGCACCGATCACCGGATGTGACAGACGCTCGTGCGGCGAAGTCGCGACGAGTCGAGGCCGTCGGACGATGCACGCGGCGTCTCGGTACTCGTCGGGTCGCTCATCGCGTACGGATCGACCTGCCGCGCCAGCATCGAGCAGCGATCGGTTGCCTTGCGCAGTCCATCGAGGAGATGCTGCAGATCCTCCAGTTGCACCGCGAGGGCATAGACCCGCTCGCTCAGATGCGCAACCCGCTCCCGCAACTGTCCACCCGCAATGCCTGGACCTCGGTGATAGGTGCGTCCCTCCGCAATCCCCTCGGGTTGCGTCTCCTCGCTGACTCGGAAGAACCAATCTTCCTCGCAGCGCTCCGCCAGCGTTGAGTTGCTCCGCGAGCGTTCGGCACGGCTCGGCGATGCCGTAGTGCCCGTCGATCATCTCCTCGCCCTGCGGCGTGATCCCAGGCAGGTCGGTCTCGTCAGGTTCCGGCAGCGCACAGGAGCGCAGGTCGCCATCGATAGGCACTCGACGGTCCTGCTAGCGGCGAAACTCGTGCGCGATCGCGGAGCGCTCAGCGCGATCCAGTGACAGCACCTTCACGGGCCAGCCCCTGCCCCGTCCTCTGCGGATGGGCTCACGCCAATCAGGTGCGCTGATGACGGCGCTTGAAACCGGCCGTCAATGTAGGTTGACGCGGCGAGCCTCGCTTGAAAGACGTGTGGCGGCTCAGGAGCCGGGAGGAGCCGAGCAGGGTCGTCGGATCTTGTCGGACGCCAGCTGTCTTGTGCCGGTTGGGCGACGGTGATTCGGCAGTGACTGGGGGGTCGTCGGGGTGCGGGGTGGCGTGCACCTGGCAGGTGATCAGCCGACGCAGGGCTCCGGTTCGGGGTTCCTCGGCCGGGTTCTCCGACCTGCCGGAGCACTCATGAAGGACGCTTGGCCTGGTCGCACCTCGCCGCTAAGGACCAGGACTCGGGATCGGCGAGACTATGGACCTCGGCTCTGTGTGTGTACAGGTCGGAGCCGGAGCGCTAGGAGGAGGCTGGTGAACCTCCGGTGAGGACTGCGAAGGCATTTGACGGCGATCACCGTGCCGACCAGGGTCGCGACGGGGCCGACGTCGATGGCGGACAGCCCGACCTATCTCATGACATAGAACCCGACGCGGTCGCCGCCTGCACCTCTGGAAGAGGAACGCGGGTGATCTGCTGCGATCACGCCCACGATTCTCTCCCTGCCCGACCCCTCACCTGCTGGCGTTGTCTTTCAGGATCGGCGAGAGTAGCGTAGGTCGCACCTGCGCGAGCGCTCCTATGCATCTCCGTAGCGTGGGTCCTGGCCGAGCGCACGTTTCTAGTCATGCGTGCGTAGGAGGCCGGAAGTGGCGGATTGGACTATTTCGTCAGTCGCATCAGCGTGGGGGCTGGTGATGGCGCTCGCTCCCGTCTTGCAGATCGTGCGCATGCTTCGACTGCGTTCATCAGAGGACGTGTCACTGGGCTACTTCTGGCTCCTTTTGCCCGGGTTCTTGCTGTGGGTGGCTCACGGCTACACCACTGGAGACGCCTTCCTCATGATTCCGAACGCTGCGGCCGCAGTCACTGCAGTCTGCCTGATCGTTGTCGCAACCCGTCTGCGAAGCGATCGCACGTCATCTCAGCACGATATGCCTGACCACAGGAGGTCATCATGATGGAAAGCACCGCCCTTCGTCGCGCTCTGGCCGAGGCCACTCTGACCCGTGCAGCGCTCTTGGAAGGCTTCGAGCACACGGTCGATCCGCTGCCGGACAGCGGTTCGAGCTTCTTCGTTCACCCCAGCGAACTGTGCCCGGTGGCGTGCCAGCACTGCATGTACGCCTCGACGATGGATGCGAAGTCGGATCAGTCGTCGCTGTCCGACCTCGACGCGCGGCGGGTCGTCGAGTTCATCAACAGTTCTCGTTCGCAGAAACTGAACATTTCCGGTGGAGGCGAGCCCTTCTTGCGCTTCAGCGTCATCGAGAAGCTCGTGTCATCGGTCGATGTCCCTCGCATCGAGATCGTTACAGCCGGGTACTGGGCGAAGAGCCAGCGTCGCGCGGCGGAGCTCATTTCTCTGGTCGACGCGGCGCGGTTGCGCAACCCCCATCGGCCCGACGTGCTGCTGAGACTGAGCATCGATAGTTACCACATCAACGCGCCGCGGCCGGTCAAACTCGAGCATTACGCCAACGCGGTCAACGCGTGGCGAGGCCTCGGTACGGGGATCCGATTCGGGCTGCGCAGCATCCAACCGGACCTCGACATTGTCGACCAACAGTTGGCCACCACGCTCGGCGGGACGGTCGAAGAGCTCGACCGCTGGAACCGGGCCATCGTCGTTGGCGCTGATCGGATCCCGATCACCTTCAATGTCTTCCGCGAGAGCGGCGCGGCAGAGGACCTCCCAGCCGAGGAGCGAGCTCGCATGCGCAAGGCCTCGATGACGATGGAGGACTACTATTCCCCCTTCGAGACCAGCGAGCATCGGCTTTCACTGGCCACAGCGATCAACGACGCGATCCGAGGCAGCTACACCCCCGATGACGGGCTCGCGGTGACCCTGAACTCCGACATGCGGTTCTGGATCTTCACTGGCACCGCGCCTGACCGGTACCTTCGGCTGCAGGACCAATCGTTTGCTGACGCCGTCGCCTACTTCTTCGCGGACCCGATCACGCACATGTTGGTCAACGAGGGCATCTGGACACTGGCCGACATCGTCGCCGAGCTTGATCCCCAACGTCAAGCCGCGGCCATGGCGAAGAACGACACTGCGAGTCTGGTCGACGATCTGCTCGGCGACCCGAGCACCCTCGCCGCCGTCACACTGATCGCCATACACCGCATGCGAACACCGGGCCTCGGAGACCTCGGTGCAGGGCACCCTCTGCGGGAACTCCTCGAGACCGATGACATGCTCGCTGACTGCCGCGAGGCCCTGGAGGTCTCGCGATGAAGATCCCTACCTTCCATGCCCGCTCGTCGCGGATCGTGCGCATCTACGACGGCAAGGACACGCTGAAGACGGTACGCCTAACCGGCATCGGACGTTCGACGATGAGAACCCACGTTGGCCAGCTCGGTACGATCCTGGCAGAGCACACCTACGAGATTGTTCGCAGCGGCACTGCGCATCCTCAACCGATCCTCTGCGTGTTCATCCTGCGGGGCGGAGCCCTGCTGTACCCGGCGTTCTCCGCAAGATTCACCCAGGCCGACGTGTGCTTTCTCGGGATGCGACGCACCGACGACGGCGTCGCCTGCGAATATGCGACTCCCATTCCTCGCCACGATTACCATGCCGTCGTCCTCGTCGACTGCGTCATCGGCACCGGGGCCACCATCACCGCAGTCCGTAAGTGCCTGAAGCCAATCCAGCGAGAAAGCAACTATGTGGCTACCCTCTGCTCCTCACGACAAGCGACAACCCAGCTCGCCGACGATGGGCTGACCGTCATCGGGATGGCACTGGACGAGAAGCTCGAGGATGGTCTTGTCCTCCCCGACCTGGGGCATCTTGATGCCGGCGACTTGTTCTCGGAAGCGTGACCGCATCGCCATCATGAATGCCACCCCTGAGCTCGACCATCAGCTCCTCGACACGGTCGAGCGAATCATCCGCATGGTCGTTGACGAGGAGATCGAGCTCATCAAGCATGGTCTCGATGTCAGCGCCGTGCGATGGAAGAGCGCCCTTCAGGTCGTGACCGACACCGATCTGCGAATTGAACGACGTTTGGCTACAGCGCTACGACAGGTCCTACCCGGAGGCGTCGTCGGCGAGGAAAGCGGAACTGAAGACGCCTGGGCACTCGACGGACACACGTGGATCATTGATCCCATTGACGGCACAGCGGAATTTGTCAATCACTCAACCGCGTATTCGACGGTTGTAGCGCTCTGGAGCCACGGCGCGTTGGAAGCCGGATGGATCTATGCTCCCTCAAGAGCCCAGATGTGGCGCACACGCCGCTCCGACGGATGCCAACTCAATGGGTATCACGTGTTGCGTGATAGCACAGCAATCGGAATCAGCATCACTGCGGAAGAGTACATCAGAGACGGATTGCGACAGATAGTCCAGCATATAATGGCGGCGGGTGTCCATGTCTTTCCGTGCACGACGGTATCGCTGGACTACACCCGTATCGCTGCTGGCGAGCTGGCTGGAGCCATCTATGACTGGGACAAGCCCTGGGACCATGCGGCCGGAGTACTGCTGTGTCAGGAAGCTGGACTGCAAGTAATGCACCTCGACGGCAATGCCTATGACCCCGCACGTCGTTGGACTGCGCCGCTCCTTATCGCCACACCGCAGTGCTGGAACATCCTGGCGAGCCTGGCCAACCATGCACGGGCGAAGGCGTCTCTTCCGTAGCCACGCGGCAAGATCGACCGGGCACAGCTGCTTTGCTGGCCAGGGACCTGTAGACGTCGAAAATGGATGGGCGTGATCCGCGGCTGCCGGGCTGTCGTGAGCTCGGCAGCTTCCACGAGGAGACGGGTGCCGGAATCGGCACCACCGCCGAAGGCTGGACGTCCTCTGGCAACCGGACGCGTGCGCCTGGCCGCGATCGTAGGTCTTCTCTGCCTCTCGTAGGCTCACGCGCGAGGCGCAGCCCTACGATAGGCGGCGTCTATGTATCGCGTCTTGCGAAGCGCAGCGTTGCGGGAACGGCGGCCGCGAGCGTCCAAGCGACGACGATGAGCCAGCACACGATGGCCGGGGGCGCTGCGTCGGGGATCGTGACGTACCAGAGGGCGTAGGAGGCCATGTCGGGCAGGAAGTACCAGTTCTGCCCCTGCAGCAGCGGGCTCACGATCAGCAGGTAGACCAGCAGGATCGCCGCCGCCGGGATGGTCTTGCGGATCAGGAGTCCGACGGCCGCGGAGAGAAGCGCCATGCAGGTGAGGTAGCCGGCCGCGCTGAAGACGATCCGTGCCACCAGCGCGACGTCGAGATCGCCGATGACCGTGCCGCTGGCGACGAGCACGGTGCCGATGCTGATCACGACCGTCAGCAGTGCTGCGGCGAAGACCATGATCGACAGGGCCGTGTTCGCCGCTAGTCGCTGGATGATCCGATTGGGCACGGCGATGAGGGTGGTGCGGATCTGGCCGCCAATGTACTCCGAGGTGGCAGCGATGACGCCGAGGAGGAAGAAGCCCACTTGTGACCAGCCGAGGGCGACGACGCCGAAGTCGAGGACGTTCACGGCATCGGCGGTGCCTGCTGGTCCCGTCGTGAACTCCGCTTCCCTGACGAACAGGAGCGAGAGCAGGACGGTCAGCGCGATCGTCCCTGCGAGCGTGTACCAGATCGCGGTCAGCGACCGCAGCTTCGACAGCTCGGCGCGGGTGGCTGCGGCATAGGTGCTGAACGCGCTGCGGCGCTGTGTGCCGACACCGTCTCCGGTCAGCGGGGTTGTTGTGCTGTTCACGTCAGACGTCCCTTCTGGAGAAGACGGCGGTGGCGGTGACGAGCAGTGCGACCACCCAGGCGGCCATGACGAACCCGCCGGTCAGCGGTGCCATGTGCACGCCGGTCTCGACGGTGGTGAACATCCGCATCCCGGCAAGATCCGGAAGGTAGTTCGCGGCGGGGATGGACTGGGCCAGCAGGTAGGTCACAGTCACGGCCGAGGAGTTCGCGACGAGGACCGCCATCGGGATGATGCCGTTGCGGGTGAGCACGGTCAGGCCGAAGCCCAGCAGCGCCATCAGCACCCAGTACACGAGGGCCCCGCCCATCCGACCGAGCGTGTCGGCGTCGAGCGGCGGCGCGGCACCGTCCTCGACGAGCAGACTGACCGTCGCGAAGACGGCGGCGATGGCGAGCACGGCCATGAATGCGGTGGCGATCACGACGGCGACGATCTTGGCGATCAGGAGCCGGGTGCGTGAGGTGGTCGCCGTCAGGGTCGTGGTGATCTGGCGTCCGCTGGCCGACTCCTCCCCCTCGGTGGTGTACTCGCTGCCGATGGCGGCCACACCCAGGACGATGGCACCGACGACTCCGATGGCCAGCTCCGAGAAGCCGGTGTTCTCCCCCGGCGTCGAGGTCAGGCTGGTCAGGACGGAGATGCCCACAGGCACGATGAAGCCGGCCGCGAAGGCGATCCAGACGAACGGGAGGCTCGCGAGCTTCGACAGTTCCGAACGCAGGGTCCTCATCAGCGGCTCACCTCGTCAGTGAGAGCGAAGAACGCCGACTCGAGGTTCGGGTGCCCCCCGGTAATCTCCTCCAGTGTCCCGTTCGCGACGATCCGACCCTTGCGGATGATGACGACGTCGTCGACGGTCTCGGACAGCTCGCCCATCAGGTGCGAGGACAGCAGCACCGTCCGGCCCTGCTTCGCCTGGTCGCGCAGGAACAGGCGGATCCAGCGGATGCCCTCGGGATCGAGGCCGTTGACCGGCTCGTCGAGGACGAGCGCCTCGGGGTCCGCCAGCAACGCAGCGGCCAGGCCCAGCCTGCGCCCCATGCCCAGGGAGTAGGTGCTCACCCGCTTGCCGGCGGCCTCGCTGATTCCCACTGTCTCGAGGAGCTCCTCGACCCGCTGATTGCCGATCCCCGCAGCACGGGCGACCCACCGCAGATGGGCACGACCGGTGCGTGATCGGTGCGCGCCGGAGCCGTCGAGCACCGCCCCCACCTTGCGCAGCGGGTCGCGCAGGGTCCGGAAGTCCCGGCCGTCAACCAGGGCGGTGCCCGACGTCGCACTGTCGAGGCCGAGCAGGATCCGCAGGGTCGAGGACTTGCCTGCGCCGTTGGGACCCAGGAACCCCGTCACACGTCCCGGCTTCGCCTGGAAAGAGATGTCCGTGAGAATGTCCTGAGCGCCGCGGCGCTTCGATAGTTCGTTGAATGTGAGCATGGCTCCATGTCAGCACTCTGCTTGCCCCGGCGCATTAGCCCGCGGTGCAGTCTCTCCTCGGCGTCTTAGACCTGGGTCTGAGGACTTTGTTGCAGCTGTTGCCTAGGCTGGGAGCATGGAGAATGAGCAACGACCGAGTTGGACGTCGTGGGCGTGGCCTGCGGCGTTCATTCTGCTCGCGCTGCTCATGCTGCTCCTGCTCCTCTATCCCCTGACCCTGGGCACCTGGTGGGCGATCACCGTCTTCGGCGTGCTGGTGGCCGGCGTCCTCGCCTGGGCATGGTGGCGGACCCGGCAGCAGCGGATCCACTACGAGGAACGGTTGGAGGCCTGGGCACGCGAACGCGCGGTGATGGATGAACGGTTCAAGATCGCCCGCGAGCTCCACGACCTCGCCTCACACGGACTCGGCGTGATGACCGTCCGGGCGTCGACGGCGAAGTTCGCCGATGAGCAGGAGCGGCTGGTGGCCTTCGACGACATCGAGCGCATCGGCCGGCAAGCAACCGATCAGCTGCGGAGCATGCTCAACGTCCTGCGGACCTCCGACTCGGATGCGCCGATGCGCCCGCTCGAGGGCATCCCAGACCTCGCGGGCATCGTCGAGACGGCCCGGCAGGCGGGAGTCGACGTCGATGCAGCGATCGAGAGCACGGAGCTCGAGGACCTCTCCCCCGAGCTGCAGGTGACCATCTGCGCGGTGGTGCGCGAGGCCCTGTCGAACACGGTCCGCCACGCCGGTCGCACGAGGGCCCGTGTAGCAGTCAGCGCGCAGGACGACCGTGTCAGGGTCGATGTCGCCGACGACGGACCCTCACCGGGCTGGCGGCCGCACCCGGGCACAGGACACGGACTGGCCGGCTTGCGGGAGCGAGTAGCCGTCCACGACGGCATGCTGACCGCCGCCCCGGCCGAGGACGGGTTCAGGCTCGTCGCCGAGCTGCCGAGAGGACGAGCCTCGTGAGCGCGGCGGAGGAGGAAGAAGAGATCCGCGTGCTGCTCGTCGACGACGAGCCGCTGCTGCGGCGCAGCCTCGGCATCGCGATCGACCACGAGCCGGGCCTGCGCGTCGTCGGCGATGCCGGCAATGGAGCAGAGGGCGTGGCAAGGACGCGCGAGCTGCGCCCGGACATCGTGCTCATGGACATCCGGATGCCCGAGCTCAACGGGATCGACGCGACCAGGCACATCACCGCCAGCCCCGAGCTGAGCAGCACCCGTGTGATCGTGCTGACCATGTTCGAGATGGACGAGTACGTCTACGGCGCTCTCGCCGCGGGTGCCAGCGCGTTCCTGCTCAAGGACGCCTTCCCCGGCCAGCTGACCGACGCGATCCGGCGAGTCCACACCGGAGAGTCCCTCTTCGCCCCGCAGATCATGCGTCGCCTCATCGACAACTTCGTCGAGCGGCCCAGGGCCAGGACGGCGAAGAGCCGGCCGGCGGGGCTGACGGATCGGGAAGAGGAGGTGTTGGTCCTGATCGCCCGGGGGCTGTCGAACACGGAAATTGCCAGCGAGCTGACCGTCACCATGCACACCGTCAAGGCCCATATCGGGGCCCTGCGGTCCAAACTCCACGCCCGCGACCGAGCGCAGCTCGTCATCGCCGCGTACTCGCACGGACTCGTCGACGCGCACGCCGGTGGCTAGTCAGAGGCGGACATCGGCGCGGTGCACGACCGTGTAGTCGTCGACCACGGCGAGCTCCCCCACCGGCGCGTCATCTACCTCGACCCAGGCGTGGGCGAGAAAGGGATTCATTGAGAACCCGGTGCGCCAGTTCGGGGCAGATCCACGTGAGCGACAGAACAGCACGACGGCGACGGACCTCTGCAGACAGCCCTGGCCGGCACAGCGACGACTGAGTGCGCAAACGAGGTCCCGGGCATAGAGTGCTTCTTCGATTGTCGCTGCACGTGGTGCAGACCTGCAGATGGACTCCAGAACCGACTGGAGGCGATCAGGTGAAAGCTGGATCATCACCCTGGCCAGGCAGATCGCAGTCCAGGCGCGGACGCGGTGCCGATGTACCGTGTGACCCGAGGTCATCCCCGGGGCACCTTGACGAGGTCTGCAGATCGTAGATTGTCGATCAGGGCATCGATGTCGGCGCGGACCTGATCCGCCCCGACGCCGTATCGTTCAGCGACAGTGTGCGAAGCCGCCTCACGGGTCGAGCCCTCGAGAAGCAGCTTGAGGCAGATCGTCCCCACCTCGTTGAGCCTGTAGTACGCCGCTCGGCGGCCTGCCCCGGTGAGTACCGATTGCCCGTCAGCCTCGCGGAGCACCACACCGCGCTTAAGTTGTATATTCATATTGCCCTCCTCAATGAGCAAGCGATCCGAGCGATTCGGCACTGCGCAACCAGCGCTCGGCGACAACGATGCTCTCGACGTCGAATAGGCCGACGTCAGAGCTACTTGGTTCGTACAGGGCGCTCTTCACCATGTCCGGTTCTACCAGCCCGGAATCGACGAGACGACTGTCCTGGAACTCGCGGACCAGCTCGGCACGCTGACGTCGGTGCTCATCGTAGACGTCGGTCGTGAAGTCACCTCGCCCGCGCTTCGTGAAGAAGCCTGCCGGAGCGATGTCGGAGACCGCTGCAGCCAGCAGCGACTTATCCAGGCGATCGTCCATTCGCATGCTCGCCGGTGATCGCAGAGTGGCTTCGACGACGCGCTGATCGGTGAAGGGGGCCTGCCAGTGGATGTCGGGGAAGATCTCGTCAAACTGTCGCAGGATCCCACCCTGGAAGGAAATGGACTCGATGACCTGCTGGCCGAGAGGATCCGTGCCGAGCGGCTCGAGTCCGCGGTCGATCACTTCGGCGAAGGCCTCCAGGATGAGCTCCCGCCCCTGCTCGCTCATCCAAGCCGGGAAGCTCACTGGCGGAAACCAGTTGTAGGCGTCTCTGGCTTTCCAGACGCCGGTGCCATGAAGGCAGTCGAGTGCACGAGTCAGATAGTCCTGGTAGGCCTCCTGGTCGAAGACAGCTGCGAACATGCTCCTGGGATCGGATTTGCTCTGTGCATGAAGCCGCCATGCGGCGCTCAGAGCGACGCGCCGACCCTCGCGCCGCAGGCGTCGGAAGATCCCGGGGATCATGTCGAAGAGCTCGTCACCGCCGAGCCCGGTGAAGTGCGTCGCCGAGCCCTGGGCTGCCACTTCTGGGACCAGCGCGCGCAGGTAACCATGGGAACCAGCCCACACGAGCGGACCTTGGAGGACCGAGGCGGGGTCCTCGTCATGCTCTAGCGTGAACGCTGAACTCGTCTCGGCCAGCGGCGGGAACTCGTGAAGGCTCAGGCCGAAGACTTCTGCCACGTGCCGGGCGCGCCGGCTCTCATCGTTTGCATCGTTGAGGGAGGACGTCCGGAATGTCCGAAGCTCCTTGTCGAGGGTGTCGAGTAGGAAGCACAGGCTCGTGGAGTCGAGCCCGCCTGACAGGTCCGCGCTGATCATGCTCTGGCCGTCGGTCGAATCACTGATTGTCTGCTGCAGAGCGAGCCGTACCGCGGCGGGGCCGCTGGAGGCATCTAGGTCCTGTGCGGGCTCACGCCACCACCGCACCGACCGCGGAGGAGCGGAGCCGTCGAAGTGCAACCAGCTGCCGATTTCTGCGGCCGCGATCGACTTCCACGGAGTGCGGGGAGCGAAGGATTGAATCGGTCGAGAGTTCATCAGGGAGAGCGCAAGAGAGACTTGGTCGATCTCGGGCCCGATCAGGCTGTGCAGGATCGTGAGCGTATTGGAGGCCAGGGGGACCCCGCCGACCATGGCCCAGAAGAACTGGTGTTGAGTGCTCAAGGTGCCCTGGGCACGAACTCCCGCAGGAGTACTGGCCAGGAAGAAGGAGGTCGCGCCGATCTCTCGAGCGAGAGCGTCCAGGCTCGAGAAACCGTTCCCGGATACGCGAGCGGACTGGAGGATCTCCTCCGTGGGTCGAGGTGACGCGATGATGGCATTCGAGGAGATCTGCCTCTGCGACCACGCATGAGTGTCGGAATCGAAGATCCAGGGCCGACCCGAGGTATGGAAGACCGCCGGCTTGAGTCCGAGACTGCTCAATTGCTGCGTCAGGGCGTCGCTGATCCGGATGTCGGGAACCATGGCGAAACTCATGTCGATGGCGTGCCTTTCATCCGTTATCGACAGGGGCAGGATTGGGAAGGTGCGGGTAGAAGTGACCTCCTACCCGCACCAGTGGTTCATGGCGGTCAGCCGATGAACGTACGGCCGCCGAAGAGATCACGGTGGTCCCACCAGGGGTAGCCGTTCGTCTCCTCGCGGAAGCCGCCGATCTTCTCGAGCGCCGGAGCGACATAAATCGGAGTAGCCATATCAGTTCACCTCCTCTCAGGAGTCATGCCGGCGAGCCAGGAGGCATCGATGCACCCAAGGCGTCGGCGAGGTCGCAGACCTCGCACGACGTCGTACCGGCAACCTGTGCCGAATCTAACATACTTACGAGACGTCGTGTAGTCTAAGTTCGACGGTCGTCGCCGGAGCATCCGGCGGTGCCCATTGCGCCGATGGGCCGCCAAGATTGTCGCGTGACCTGCGATTTACCGCTCCAGCTGCGTGAATCGCCGTCCCGGTCCGCGCGCTGTCAGTGGCCTGCCGGTACGCTGACTACCGAATGGGCGCGTGTTGAAGCTCGCTCGATGGATCGAAGAGGAGCCATGGCAGACGAGCGACGACAGGGGACAGTCCTCAAGGATGCGGTGCAGCTGCTTCGCGGGACGCGGGGGAACCTCACCGCGGCCGTGATCGTGAGCCTGCTGGGGGCCGCGGCATCGCTGGGCCTGCCGCTTATCGTCAACCGGATCGTCGCCGATGCCGGATCTGATGGCCTCGGCGAGACGGCATCGACGTACGCCTTCTTGGCGTGCGGGCTGCTGCTGGCCGCCGGTCTATTGGGGGCATTGCAGCAGTATCTGCTCCACCGCCTCGGAGAGAACGTGGTGTTCAATGCCCGGCGCAGGCTCATCCGTGCGTTGCTGCGTTTGCCGATGCACGAGTTCGATCAGCGCCGAACCGGAGATCTTGTTTCGCGAGTCTCCAGTGATACCACCGCCGTGCGTTTCGCCCTGTCTCAAGGAATTCTCGCTGGCGTCGGCGGCGTCGCGACGATGGTCGGGGCCATTGTGGCGCTGGCCCTGCTCGACTTGGTTCTATTCGCTGTCACCGTCGGAATCTCCTTGGCTTTCGTGCTGATCACGATAGTGATGGCTATCGCTGTACGTCGGGCGAGCACCTCGCTCCAAGCGACTGTCGGTCGGATGACCGCGGCTGTCGATCGGGCCGTTACGGGAATTCGGACCATCCGTGCAGGCAATATGACCCGGCGCGAGGAGGAAGTCGTCATCGGCACGGCCCGTGAGGCGCGCGATGCCGGCATCCGGGTGGCTCGGATCACCTCTGCCCTGGAGCCGATGTCGATGCTGGCTCTCCAGGTAGCTGTGCTGGCCGTGATCGGGGTCGGTGGGTACAGGGTCGCCAGTGGGGATCTGTCCGTCGCCGACATGGTGTCGTTCCTGATGTATGTGTTCCTGCTCGTGGCTCCTCTCGGTCAGATATTCTCGGCGATCGGCACGCTGGGAACGGCTTTGGGGGCTCTGGACCGGATCAGGGAGATCCAGGCGATACCAGGTGAGTCACCGGGCGATTCGGATCGCGCAGGCCAAGGTGCCGCTCGGGGGCCGATCAGCGTCCGTTTCGACAATGTCGATTTCAACTACAACGCGCCGGGCAAGTCACACACTGCAGGCGCACTGCATGCAGTCTCGTTCGAAGCCCTGCCCGGACAGAGTCTTGCCCTCGTTGGACCATCCGGCGCTGGCAAGTCGACAATTCTCAGCCTTCTCGTGCGGTTCTACGAGCCATCCTCGGGCAGCGTGGTCCTCGATGGCCGCGACATCTCTCAGTTGTCGCCGGAACGTGCCCGAGAGCGCGTGGCCTACGTCGAGCAGGATGCGCCCGTTCTCCCTGGGACGATTCGGGACAACCTGAAGCTCATCTCCCCCGATGCCTCAGACGACGCATGCTGGGATGTTCTCGACGCCCTCGAGCTTCGCGAGCTCGTCGAAGCTCATCGGGACGGCCTGGACACCCTGGTCGGTGAGCACGGGGTGACGCTGTCGGGTGGAGAGAGGCAGCGCCTGGCCATCGGCAGAGCCCTTCTTGCCCAGCCGCGACTCCTGCTCCTGGACGAGACGACTGCCAATCTCGATGCCAGGACCGAGACCGTCGTGCGCGGAGCAATCCGCCAGCTCTCGTCCGAGTGCACGTCGGTCACGGTTGCCCACAGGCTGGCCACGGTGATGGACGCCGACAGGATCCTGGTCATCGACGGAGGTTCCGTTGTCGCCTCGGGCGTCCATGCCGAGCTCGTGGAGACCAGCCCGCTCTACCGGGAGCTGGCTCGGAGCCAGCTGCTGGTGACGTGAGAGGTCAGGAAAGCCCACGCAGGGACAGCTTGGTCGATGCGCCCCGATATCCGAGGCGGCTGCCGCCGCTGACGTCGAGGATCGAGCCCGTGGTCCGGGTGGATCGGCGCGACAGCAGAAATATCACCGCGTCCGCCACCACGGCAGGATCGGCGACGTCTCCGAGTGCCGCGTAGCTCGACATGTGGTCTCGCGCGTCCGGGTTGGAGAACAATGGATGACCGTTGTCGGTGAAGCCGGGGACCACGGTGTTGATCCTGATCTTCCGTGCACCGAGCGCTTCGGCGGCATGGAACGTCAGTGCTTCGAGGGCGGACTTGCTCATTGCATAGACGATGTCGCCGGGGCTCGAGAACGCGGTGCCGGCAGAGGAGATGTTGACGATGCTGCCTCCCTGGCGCATCCGGCGCGAGAGTTGTTGCGACAGGATGAACGGTGCGCGAACGTTGACCGCCATGTACCGGTCGAAGTCCTCTTCGCCGGCAGACTCGAAGCCCGGTCCCAGCAGCAGGGCTGCGTTGTTGACGAGGCCGTGCAGCACCGCGTCGCCGTGGGTCGCAAGGTACTGGTCGACGGCGTCGCAGACGGACCGCAGTCCGGCAGGCTCTTCGAGGTCAGCGGCGATCACCGAGCACCGGCGGCCCTCGGCCTCGACGGCCTTGCGTGTGACCTCGGCGTCCGAGGGGTGGGAACGATACTGACCGACCACGTCGTAGCCTTCGCGGGCAAGCGCGATGCAGATGGACTGGCCGATGCCACCGCTGGCCCCCGTGACGGCGACGAGCGCTTTTGGCTCTACCGTCATGGGTGGCCGCCTTCCCATCGGATCGACGATGTCAATTGCACTGCAGCTCGCTCGAGGAGATCCGGTGCCCGGTGCCATTCGCCAGTAAACGCGAGCAGGTCCTTCGTCCCGAGACCTGCAGCGGTGAGGATCCAGGCTGTGTCCTCGATTGAAACTCCCTGGCGGACCTCGCCAGCGGTGTCTGCTTCATGCAGCGCGTTGGAGGCGAACCGCTGCCATGTTCTGAAGGGGTTGATGTTCCGCTCAGGGAAGCAGTGGTGGGACTCGCCGGCGATGCGGACTCCGGCTCTTACACAGACGTCTCGCTCGAGGTTCTCTCCGACGTACCGGAATGCCAGGCGCAGCCGTTCCAGCGGGGTCTGGGAATCACGGGCGGCTCTGACCTGGGCGTCTCGCATGCTGTTGCCCTCGTGGGTCAGAATCTCCGAACCCAGCATGTGCATCGAGCATTCGGAGAGGTCGACAGCAGGTTGGCTGTCGTCGTCGGCCGCTCTGCGGATGTCATCGAGGGTGACGGTCTCGAAGGGCCTGGCTTCCAGGACGGTTGCGGCAATGTCGAGGAGTTGTCGGCAGGCCTCGTTACCGGTGGGCCCGGTCATACCGGTTCCTCCTTCGCGAGGTGGGCTGTGACGCCGACGTTCGTCGAGGTGCGCGCCTGGACCGTGATGTTCCTGAAGCGCATGCCGCGCAGTTCGATGCCGTGGTCGCGGCTGATGGTCATCACGCTCTTCATGTCGGTTGGGAGTGGCTCTGGGGTGCTTGCGACCCGGATCGTCACTTTCCTCATCCACAGGAGCCCGGTGCGACCGTTGCCGTGGCGCAGCTGGATGAGGGCCTGAGCGAGTTGCCCCATGGTCACGAGGTAGTCGACGACCGTCAGCGCCGGCCAGAACGCGCCTTCGACACCGACGGCCCCGGCTGGCTCTATGGATCTCGATGTGAAGGTGTGCTCCGCAGCTATCCGGCCTTCCTCAGGGCTGTAGTCCACCAGGGTCGAGCGTGCGGCTGTCTTCTGGTAGAGGCCGCTGTACACGTCACCAGCGGTGACGATGTGCGACCGGCCGGCATCCGGCACAGAGCCTCGAAGAATCGAGATCTTCGAGCGGATGTTGCCGGTGGTCGCATGCACGAGGCTGTGCCCGACCCCGTCGCAGTTGAGGAGCCCAGCGTCGCGCTCGAAGCGAACGGGGACATCGGAGAGGTCGGTCCACGGTTCGGCTCCGGCCCTCAGCTCGATCTGTGCGATCCGAGCTCCTGTCGTCGTCGGATCTGCGCTCGAGAGTGCCATCAGAGGGAGGACGACTGCGTCGATCGTGCTGAGGTGGGGCTGCCGGCTGGCTCCACCGGGGTCGACTGACCAGTCCCTGGGATAACGGATCCGAGCAGCCTGCGAAATGCGACCTTCGTCGTCTTCCTGGGGCACGCCGAGCAACTCGTGAGCGACCCCGCGGTACCCGGCACCGAAGAATCGTTCGTCGGCCGGGCCGAGGAGCTCCTCTAGGTCTCTCGGCTGCGTATCGGCGTCGCTGTGCATATGGTTACACTACCGTTTGTAACTCTGGCCGACTACACCTTCGTGGCAACAGACGCGGCGTCCTACCAACCGGTATAGTGTCGTAAATGAGTCACAAGGTCGAGGGACGCCCCAGGGACGCATCCATCTCGCGCGCGCTCGTACGGGCAGCCGAACGCCGGATGGAGTCCGACGGCTTCTCCAAGCTCACTGTAGACGGGATCGTCAGCGAAGTGGGCACCACTCGCCAGACGTTCTATCGGCGCTACAAGAACGTGTCGGTCCTCGCTCTCGAAGTCCTGCTCTACCGCTTCGGCGGCCAGGAAGCGGTCGACACTGGCAGGCTTGAGTCAGATCTGCTCGAGCTGCAGCGCGGTGACGTCGCGATGATGACCAGCCCATTGGTTCAGAAGAACCTTCCAGGCCTCTTCGAGGACATCCGAGTCGTTCCGGAAGTGCGAGAGATCTACCTGGACCGGATGATCCGACCGCGTCGCAACAACGTCCGTGACGTACTAGTCCGTGCACTAGACCGTGGCGAGCTGACGAATGTCGAGGTGGATTCGGAGTACATCTGCGACTTGTTGTTCGGCCCACTGCTCGCACGGGTGCTGTTGCCAACGGGGTTGCCGCTTGATGACCGGCTCGCTCGGCAGACGGTCACCACCGTGTTGCGCGAGATGCTTTGAGTCGCAACTGTGACGATCAAGCCCCCGATGCAGCTCGACGTTCATCTTCGAGGTCAGCGCCCTCAACGGCGACTTCCAACGCATCAACGACGAGGTCGCCCAGCGCGCGCAAGATACCCAGATTCCTCGGAGAGGAGGCCTGGCATAACGAAAACACACCGGCCTGCACGCCGAGGTCTATTACTGGGCCGACATGGACGTCGCTCCAACAGCTCATCGGCACCCACCGGTCGCGAAGTCGCGGTTCGGAGAACTGCTCGGTGCGTACCGGGTCGTGATTTTGGAGGTGCATTCAGTCTACGGCGACCCGGCCCTCCGCCTGGAGCACACGCCCGGGCTGCAGGAGCGGTCATCAGTGTCATCGCCGGTCTCAGCGTCTTTCCGACGACCCCGATCACAGACGATGCCGTGGACGAGCAAGGGGAAGATTTGAGACATGAAACGCAGGTTTCGCGAGGTCGATGTGTTCGACGCGGTCCCCTGCACCGGCAATCCCATCGCGGTGGTCCTTGACGAAGAAGGGTTCGATAGGGAGGCGATGCGGAGGTTCTCGGTCGGGTCGAACCTGTCCGAGTGCACCTTCGTGCTGCCCCCGACAGAGCCGGGCGCACCGAGCGGCCGTTCGCCGGCCACCCGACCCTGGGGACCGGTGGGCCTGGCTGGACGCGGGAGGCGTTCCCGTGAAGCCCGGCGTCGTGATGCAAGTGCCGAGTTGCAGACGCACTACCAATCTTGGGAACGGCGCTCGAGATCGTAGCCGTGGCCGTGCTTCTTACCTTGGTTGCCCTCCGCGCGGTCAAGCTGCGGTGAGACATGGAAACCGGCAATCGGAGCACTGCGAGTGATCCCAGTTCATGTCCCAGCTATACGATGCCAAACCCCGTCTGAGGAGTACATGGAGTAGGTCAGAGCCGACCAAGACTACGCTCAATTGGCGAGCGAAGCAGGAGGGTCGACGCAGATGCCAATAGGGAATGGCGGGCGACCGTGGTCAGCATACGAGGTGCTCCTCGCTCGGACGCGGACTATCCATCGTCCTGTCGCACCTATCGCGTACGACTGCGTGAAGCTCATCGTCATCCGTGACGGCAGTGCGATCTTGCTCAGCGAATTCGGGGAACGACCGGTCTCTCCCGGCGACGTGGTGCTGCTCGGCGCGAACGTGCTGTGCGGCTCGGAGCCGGAGGGATACATCACCGTCACCACCCTGTACCTCGACACCGACTACGTGGTGGACCAGTTCTTCTGGCAGCACGCCGCCGTTCTCGCCGACCGCCTCGACGCCGAAGGACTGGCCGAGGCGGTGTACTCGGAGCCAGCGCAGATCCTGCACCTTGGCAAGGATCGCACGGGGATGTTGATGCCCTGGCTCGACGAGCTGGTGGCGTTGAGTGTCTCGGGGCTGTTCCGGGAGCGGTTCCACCGGATGCAGGCTCTCTGGTTCTCCGTCGCAGACGTGTTTGTGCCGTTCGTGCACGTCTCCCCGGTGCGTCTGACACCGTCGCAGCGGGTACGCACGCGCCCGGCGCTGCCTCGAGATCGGCGATTCGCTCCGTTGCGGGAAGAGGTGCGGCAGGTCGCTGACCTCCTCCAGTTGAACCCGGAACGGTCGTGGACGCTGCGGGAGATGGCCGACACGGTGCACCTGTCCACATCGCAGTTCGGGCGTGTGTTCGCTGACGCCTACGGTCTCTCACCGCTGGGGTACGTGGCGATGCTGCGCGCCAAACGACTGGCCGAGCTTCTGCGCGAGGGCGACCTGCCCGTGGAAGAGGCCATGCGCCGCGTCGGGTGGCGCAGCCGCGGGCACGCGGCCCGGCTATTTCGCCAACATGTTGGCACGACCCCGTTGCGGTACCGAAAGCGCAGCCGCGGCCGCGCGTAGGCGGTGGAAAGATTCGGAATGCACTGAGTTTGCGAGCGTTCGCGTGATCATTCCGGTTTCTCGACCTCGACGCCCTGTGTTCCGGCTTATAACTGTTGGTCTACGTCAGGTGCGCTCGACTGTTCCTGATGGCCAACCTACCGCTCCATCCGTTCGCTGACCGTCTCGACTCGCCGGATGCCCTGGCGCACCTCACGGGTGCAAGGCCAGCCATCGCCCCTGATGGCTGGCCTCCAGGGAGGAGGCCGGACGATGGTGACGAGGGAGGAAACCCGCCAGGCGCGGGAGGCGAAGCTCGACGAGCTGCATGAACGCCTGACCGGTGCGGTCGAACAGCTCGTCTCCGGCGACGACTGGGGCCGGGCGCTCGCGTTCGCCGCACGGTTCAGGGCGAGATCGTTCTCCAACACCCTGCTCATCTGGGCACAGCATGCTGCGGCTTACGAGGCGGGTCGGGTGCCGGAGCCGGTGCCGTCGTATGTGGCCGGGTATCGCCAGTGGCAGACCCTGGGCCGGCAGGTGGAGAAGGGTCAGTCGGGGTTCATGATCCTCGCCCCGGTCACCGGCCGATTCGCCACCGCGACACCGTCTGACCCGGAGTCGTGGCGGCGGCTCGGCAAGGGCGAGAAACCCCGCCCCGGTGAGGTGGTCCGGTCGAAGATGATCACCGCCAAGCCGGCCTACGTGTGGGACGCCTCCCAGACTGCCGGTGAGCCGATCCCGGAGCCGCCGGCACCGAAGCTACTGGAAGGCGAAGCACCGGTGGGGTTGTGGGATGGTCTGGCCAAGCTGGTTGAGGAGCGCGGGTTCGCCGTGCTGCGGGTACCGCATGAGGGGATGATCCACGGCGCCAACGGCGTGACGGACTACACCGCGAAGACGGTCGCGGTCCGGGAGAATATGGACCCTGCCGCTCAGGTGAAGACGCTCGCCCACGAACTTGGGCACGTCCTGCTGCACGGCCCTGACCAGGAGGATGCCCGCCAGCATCGCGGCATCGGGGAGGTGGAGGCCGAATCAGTCGCGCTGATGATCGGCGCCGCCCATCGGATGGACACGACCGGGTACACGATCCCTTACGTGTCGACCTGGGCTGCGCGGGTGGACGGCAAGGAACCGGTCGAGATCGTCAAGGCCACCGGCGAGCGGGTCCGCAAGACCGCCCTGACGATCCTCGATCAGCTCGACACCGCCCAGGTCGGTGACGGCACTCCACCGGGTCTCGACCGTGAGACACCGCACCGCAACCAGCCATCCCATGAGCGCTCCGCACCCGAACGTGCAGCGTCGGGCAGGCAGGTCCAGCCCCTGCCCGAAACGGGTCCCCGGGCCGCGGCCAGCGCGGCCGTGATGCAGGGACGGGATCTGTGATGGCCGCTACGGACGCGCTCGCGGATGTGCTGAGGCAGATGACCGGGCCATGGACGGTCTCCGACGCAGCACGCGAACTCGCCACCGCAGGCGTGCCGGTGTTCCCGTGCGTGCCGGGCCGGAAGCGCCCGCTCACCGAGCACGGGTTCCACGACGCCACCACCGATCCTGGCCAGGTGGAGGCCTGGTGGCGGACGCACCCGGATGCGAACCTCGCTGTCCCCACCGGCGCCACCTCCGGGATGGTGGGGGTGGATGTCGATGTTCACGCCCCCACCGACGGGTACGAGGCGTTTGAGCGCGCCCACCGTGCCGGCCTCGTGTCGGGGTGGGCGTTCCTGGTGTCCACGCCGTCGGGCGGGATGCACGCCTACTACCCGGCGACACCGGCCCAGACGCAGCGCTCGTGGCAGGCCGCGCGCGCCGGTGTGGACTTCCGTGGCGACGGCGGCTACATCCTCGTCCCACCTTCGATGGTGTCCATCAGCGGTGCAGCTGTCGGCTACCGGGTGCGGCAGATCAATAGCGGCTCCTCAGCGACGCTGGATTCGGACCGGTTGCGGGAGTTCCTCGACCCGCGCCCGACGCCGCCGCCCAGGACGGGCAACGACGTGCAGCGGTCCTTGGATGTGTCGCGGCTGGCGACGTGGGTCGCTGCCCGCGGCGAAGGGGAACGGAACCGGGGCCTGTTCTGGGCCGCCTGCCGACTGGCCGAGAACGGTGCCCCGGCCCCCGAGGCGCTCGATGTGCTCGCGGCCGCTGCCTCGCAATCGGGGTTGGGCGAGCGGGAAATCACCGCGACCGTCCGCTCGGCCTACCGCACCATCCTGCCCCCAGCAGGCCCTTCGTCATCAGTGCAGGGGTCGTCGCGGGCCGCGGACGGGTGGTTTGCTCTCGAGGCGACCGTGCGTCCGCCCACTCCGGTGCGTGGGCTGCCATGACCGTCCCGACCAGCCCGGCAAGTCGACGTTCCAGCCCGTCGAGTCGACGGTGGGCGGTGATCACGGCGGTGGCCGGGACGGTGTTCATTGCCGGCGGCGCGTTCTGGCTGTCGTTCACGGCGTTGGCGGGCTTGGCCGCCCGCTCCGGGGTCGGCGGCTCGCAGGCGTGGGCGTGGCCGCTGATCGTCGACGGCATCATCGTCGTGGCCACCGTCGCGGTCGTCGCCCTGGCCGGCCTGCGGTCGGCGTGGTATCCGTGGGCGCTGCTGATCGGCGGCGCGGCCGTGTCGGTGACCGCCAACGCGATCCACGCCGTGGTTGCTGCCGACGCGGACGTCCCCGGGGTGCTGGCGGCTGCGGTGGCGGCGGTGCCGCCAGTGGTGCTGCTGGCGATCACCCACCTGACCGTCATCCTCACCCGAACGCAACTCGCCGCCGAGGTCCCCGCATCCACCGACCCCTCCAGGGCCTTTGACGAGACGGTGTCCGCGACGGAGTGCGCGTCTGCGATCGAGGCCGCAGTGATCGAGGAGCCCGCCCCGGACGCATCGTGGGAGCCGGTATCGGCGGTGACACCACCAGATGGCGTGGAAGCCACCGCGCTGTCGGCGCCGACCCCGCAGGAGAACGACCCCGTCACAGCTCCCGACACGAGGCAGGCATCAGCGGACCGGCGCGCTGACCCGCACGTCGATGCCGCGGCGGATTCCGCCGACCGGCGTGCGCGGGCGGCGGCGCTGCGCGGGCAGGGGTGGTCGAACAAGAAGATCGCCCGGGAATTGGGCGTGCACCCGTCCACGGTGGGCCGGTGGTTCACCAGCGCGCACCTCCCCGATACCACCGAACACGTCGATGCCGAGGAGGCGAAGGACGCATGAATCCCGATCACGACCACCAGCAGGAACCTCACCGGCGACCGGCGGTGCCGGGGACCGGCCACCCGCCGTCGACGCCAGCCGAGCAGGTCGAGACACCGCCGGCCGAGAAGGCGGGGACACCAGAGGCAGTGCAAGCGGCGAGGATCGCTGGTCTCCGGGGTAACAGCCGTGAGCGGCTCGCCCACGATGCGGGCCTTCGTGCGCGGGGGGTGGAGTGGGTGCGCCCTACGGACCTGCTTGCCCGCCACGGTGCGGCGTTGGCGGGGCGGGGCATCGACTTCGAGGTCGAGTTGGCTCGCCGCACCCGCACCGCCACGAACACCGGTGTGCGGGGGTTCGGGGATCGGGCGCGCCGGTTGCCGCCGCTGTCGGCCTTCGGCCGCAGCAGGACCCCTCAGTCCGTTTCGTCGCGGTCGCCGGTCGGATGAGCTGAGCAGGTGAGAGGTCATGAGCACCACCCGGGTAGGCAGCATGGACGTCGTCGTTGGGGACGGCGTGCGCACCTGCCTGTCAGGAGGTGCCCCAACCATGACCGAGAACACCCACACCACCAATCGCCAGAGAACCGAGAACGGCGAGGATTTCACGCGCAGCGAAGGCCTGCGCAGGCTGCTGACTCGCCTGCACGATGCCGGGCCGGGTGCGTGGGAGCACGACCCCACCGCCGCGGAACTGATGACCCACGCGGCGGAGAAGTACGCGCCGCTCGCGCATAAGCACGGCCTGGACCCCTGGGAGGCCGCCAGCGCGGCGTTCGACGTGATGCGCACCCAAGCCACCAGGACCGCGGTTGATCCGTGGGCGGTGGTCACCCACGCGGTGCGGATCACCTGCATCTTCGAAGAACGCGCCCAAGGACTCCTGTGCTCGGTCCACCAGGCACGCCGCCCGCACATCTCAGCGTTCCACGACCCCGAACGCTTCTCCGACCGGGAGAACCCGCTGGCCGACTACCACTCCGCGTTCCAGATCATCGACGACACCACAACCGCCCCCGGGGATGAGGGCGACGGTTCTTCAGCGTCGTCCCGCGCCTGCACATCGGCGGGCTCCACGGTTGAGGATGCGATCGCGTTGTTCACGCTGCTGGACTGGCCGCCAGCCACTGCGCGCGCCGGTATCGAGCATGTGTGCGGGGTGCTGACCAAGACCGGCACCCGCCAGGCTACCTACGAGGCGCTGCGCCGCGACAAGCACGCCCGCGCCCTGCTCGACATCCCCGGCCATTCCTGGACGGCGCTGCTCCGGGCGCTGCTGGGAAACCCGCACCCCGCCTACGCCGCCACGACCGCGGGGCGGGGCGTGCTGCTGCGGCTGCTGATCGGCGAGAGCCTGCCGGTGCTGCTGCGCGACGACGACCTCGTGCTCACCATCTCCCTCGCCTCCCCCGGCAGCCGAAATCCTTGTGGGGGCGGGTCGCGATGAGCGCGCCGGCGGGGTTCATCGAGCTGGAACGCACCGTCGCCTCGATCCAGGTGGGGCGCCGGCACCGCACCGAGCTGGGCGACATCGACGAACTGGCTGCCTCCATCGACCGCGACGGCCTCCTCCAACCCATCACCATCACACCCGACGGCGTGCTCGTGTGCGGGGCCAGGAGGCTGACCGCGATCAGACAGCTCGGCTGGAAGACCGTCAACGTGTGGGTGCGCTCGGGCATCTCCGACCGGCTCGGGCACCTCTTGGCCGAGCAGGACGACAACGTCCTGCACAAACCCCTGACCCAGACCGAGGCCGCCGCCCTGTACCGGGAGCTGAAGGTGCTGATGGCCGAGGACGCCGCCCGCCGGCAGGCCGCGGCCCGGTTCAGTGCGGAGAATCAGCCTGGAAGTGACGGTGGTGCAAATTGTGCACCACCGTTACCCGGCGCCTCCGGGAAGACCCGGGAGCAGGCGGCGGCGATGGTCCCGGGCGGTGCATCCCACACCACGCTGGACAAGATCAGCTACCTCCAGCAGCTTGCCGACGACCCCGCCCAGCCGGCCGAGCTACGCCAATACGTGGCCGGCGAGCTGGAGCGGATCGACGCCGGCGCCGCCGTCGATCCGATCTACCGGCACATCCACGATCTCGCCGAGACGGCCAGGAACCAGCGCGAGGCGGACCTGCACCAGCTTGCCGCCGACGCGCTCGCCCGCGCGAAGACCGTGACCGCCAAGAAACGCGCCCCCCGACCCGCGCCGCCAGCCGACGATGATGCTGCGCCGGTGCCGTATCCGGTGCGGGCGTTCGTGCTGACCTGGACCGAACTGGCCGACTGGTGGACCCACTACGACGCCGAGCAGCTCGCCGCCGAACTCACCGATGAGCAGATCGAGTCCTTCCTGATCGCCGTCGAGGGCACCAGCAGGTTCGCCGAGGAACTGCGTACCGCCCGCGACCGTCGGGCAGGCCACGAGACCCCGCCCGCACGGGGGCACCTGCGCGCCCTCTGAGCATTCGGGCGATTACGGGTGCACGTGGTGCACCTACAGGGCATGAAGACTCCCGACCTGTCTGCCCCGCGTTCCCGTCACCGGCTGATCGCCGCACTCGCCGCCCTCGTGACGGTCCTGGTGCTGGCCGGGGTCGGCGTCTACGGACTGATCACCGGACCACCCACGAGCAATCAGCCCGGCACGGCGCAGGACCAAGACGGGTCCGAGCTGGGCGCCACAGCACCCAGCGTCCCGGCCTCGACAGCGACACCGCGTCTGCCGACGGTGCGGGTCGCGGCTGATCCGGAGACCTTCGCCCGTAACGTCGCGACGGCGCTGTTCGCCTGGGACACGGCCAGCGGGTTCATGCCCCTGGACTACACCTCGGTCGTCCTCGCAGTCGGTGACCCCTCGGGTGCCGAGCAGGCCGGGCTCGCCTCCGACATCGCCACCTACCTGCCGAACCGGGACGCGTGGATCGAGCTGCGCCACTACGCCACCGCCCAGCACCTGACCATCGACGAGGTGTTCGTCCCCGACGCGTGGGATGCGGCCCTCGAGCAGGCACAACCCGGGCAGCTCGCCGAGGGCACCATCGCCTACACGATCGAGGGCACCCGCCACCGCACCGGCCTCTGGAACGACGAGACCGTCACCTCCGAGCATCCGGTGGCGTTCACCGTGTTCCTCGTCTGCGCGCCCACCTACGACACCTGCCACCTGCTGCGGTTGTCCCAGCTCGACAACCCCCTCCGATAGACCCGGGGTGATTGCTCATGGTGAAGAAGCTCGCCCTCGTCGCCCTCGCGCTGGTGTTCCTGGCGCCGTCGCTGGTGTTGGTCGGGGTCGGGGTGGTGATGAACCCTGCCGCCTCGGCTTCCTGCACCGTGGCCGGTGTGAACGTCAGGGTCGGCGACGTCCCCGACGAGCTGGAGGTCACGACAGCGAACGGCGAGACCTTCACGCTGAACCGGCAGCAGCTCACGCATGCGGCGACGATCATCGAGGCCGGCACGGGCATCGACGGGGTGACCCGGGACGGGCTGGTGATTGCGCTGATGGCGGCGCTGACCGAGTCCACCCTGCGGATGCTGTCCAACACGAGCGTCTATCCGGAGTCGGCGGACTATCCCAACGACGGCGACGGTTCCGACAACGACTCCCTGGGGTTGTTTCAGATGCGGCCGCAGTCCGGGTGGGGCACCGTCGCCGAGTTGATGGACCCGACGTATCAGGCGCAGGCGTTCTTCGGCGGACCCACCGGCCCCAACCACCCCTCTCCACGTGGCCTGTTGGACATTCCCGGCTGGGAACAGATGGACAAGGGCGAAGCCGCCCAAGCCGTCGAGGTGTCCGCCTACCCCGACCGGTACCGCAACTACGAGCCCGTCGCCGAGACCATCCTGACCACCCTCACCGGCACCACCACGACAGCCGACGCAGTCACTGCGGGGATGTCGACCGGCGACACGGTGGTGCCAGCGGTTCAGACGGTGGCGGAGTCTTCGCGGGTGGTGTTCCCGGTGCCCGTGGGCACCTGGGTGCTGACCAGCGAGTATGGGCCGCGGGTCCATCCGATCTCCGGGGAGAGTTCGTTCCACACCGGCACCGACTTCGCCGCCCCGGATGGCACTCCGATCCTCGCGGCGGCCGATGGCACCGTCACCGTCGCCGAGTTCTCCGGCGGCTACGGCGGGCTCATCGTCATCGAACACACCCTCGACGGGCAGGCTGTGGCGACCGCGTACGGGCATATGTGGGAGACCGGCATTCACGTCCAACCCGGCGACACTGTCACCGCCGGCCAGCACATCGGCGACATCGGCTCCTCCGGCAACAGCACCGGGCCGCATCTGCATTTTGAGGTCCGGACCGGCGGCACCGACGGCGAGCACACCGACCCCGCCGCCTGGCTCAACGCCCATGATGCCGCCGACCTCCCCGAACCCGAGACCGGCGCCCCGGCCGGCTGCGACCCCGGCACCAGCACGCCGGGCGAGCTGCCCGACCCCCTCGACGGTGACCCGGACCGGCTCGTCGACGACCCCACCAGCGACGGACAGATCACCGCTCGGATGCTGCACCTGTACCAGCAGGGCACCGCCGCCTTCCCCGACACCTCCTGGGCCTGCTACTCACCGCGGCCCGGCACCCGCTCCGAACACCCGCTCGGCCGGGCCTGCGATCTGACCTTCGGCAACGCCATCGGCCAGCACCCCACACCGGCGCAGCTCGAAGCCGGCTGGGACGTCACCAACTGGATGAAAGACCACGCCGAGACCCTCGGTGTCGAGTATCTGATCTGGCAGGGCAAGATCTGGTCACTGGCCCGCGATGACAGCGGTTGGCGCGACTACAACGGCGGCGGCATGCACGACCCTGGCGACGTCACCGGCGGCCACTATGACCACCTCCACGTCACCGTTCGGTCCGGGAGCTGAGCGGCATGGACGTGTTCCCCGACTTCGACGGTCTCGGCGGGATCGGCGACCTGCGCGAAGTGATCGGCGCGCTGCTCACCTTCGTCCTGGTGATCGCCGTGTTGATGCTGATCGTCTGCGCCCTCATCTGGGCACTCGCCACCGCCAACGGCCAGCACGCCGCCGCCACCAAGGCGCGCATCGGCGCCTGGACCGCGCTCGGTGCCGTGGTCCTGGCTGGCGGCGGGGTGGCGTGGCTGAACTGGCTCATCGACCTCGGCCAGCAACTCTGACTCTCTTGCCCGCCTGCGAACCCTCGCGCCGCGCGGTGCCGCGTTCTTAGGACTGTGGGGCGGGCGGTGCACCTGACCGACGAACCCATCCGCGTTCCCCGCCCTCCGGGGCGGGTCCGTTCGTCAGGAGACCCACCGTGTTCGACCTCATCACCACCGTCCTGGCCGCACCCGTACTGGTGCCGATGAACATCGACATCGACCCCAACGATTCCGGTCTTCCCGGGATCGCCCAGCTGCGCACCATCGTCGGCGCGGTCATGACCATCGGCCTGATCCTGTCCGTGCTCGCACTGATCATCTCGGCGATCGTGTGGGGCTTCGGCGCCAACTCCTCCAACCCGCATCTCGCTGGCCGGGGCAAGGTGGGCGTCCTCGTCTCCTGCGGTGCCGCGGTGATCTGCGGCGCGTCGGTGACGCTGATCAACTTCTTCTGGAACGTCGGCCAGCAGGTCTGACCCCACCCCGTCCATCAACTCGATCTGAGGAGTGATTGCGGTGGGTGTGTGCGATGTTCCCATCATCTCGACCGTGTGCGACACCGCCGGCGAAGCAGCGGCCTCGCTGGTGGCGGCGCCGTTCGACTGGCTCGCCCAAGCAATGGGCGCTGCCGCCGGCTGGTTGTTCGAGGCCGTCTGGACGGTGTTCGACACCACCACCTTCGTGGACGTCACGAGGCCCGAGTACGTGGCGGTCTACAACATTTTGTTCGGCATCGCGGTGTTCGTGATGCTGATCTTCTTCTGCCTCCAACTCATCACCGGTCTGATCCGCCGCGACCCCACCGCCCTGGGCAGGGCCGCGCTCGGTCTGGCGAAGTCCGTGCTCGGCAGCTTCGTCGTCATCATCCTGACGGCGTTGTTGTTGGAGATCGTGGATCAGCTGTGCGTCGGGATCATCCAGGCCGCCGGCGAGACCACCGAGTCGATGGGCGACAAGATCACCCTGCTGGCCGCGGGACTGGTCGGCATCAATATCGCCGCGCCCGGGGTGGGGGCGATCATCACGATCTTCCTCGCCGGCCTCGCCATCAGCGCGGCGGCCATCGTGTGGCTCTCCCTCCTCGTGCGGAAGGCGTTGCTGCTGGTGGCGATCGTGCTTGCACCCCTGGCGTTCTCCGGCGCGTCGTGGGATGCGACGCGGGGGTGGATCGGCAAGTGGGCGATGTTCGTCATCGCCCTGATCTGCTCGAAGCTGGTCCTGGTCGTGATGTTCCTTGTCGCTATCACTCAGGTGGCCGCACCGATCGATGGCGACCTGTCCTCGGTCAGCGATCCGATTGCCGGGATCGTGCTGATGGCGATGGCCGCGTTCGCCCCCTACCTGACGTACAAGTTCCTGTCCTTTGTGGGCTTTGACATGTATCACGCGATCGGGTCCGAGCAGGACGCGAAGACCGCCCTCAACCGGCCCGTCCCGACACCGAGCAAACCGGCCGGCGACGGCCCGCAGAAGGTCCTCGACGGAGGCAACAGCGGCAGCGGCGGGGGCAGCAACAGCGGTGGCGGCGGTAGCAGCGACAGCGGTGGGAAGACCCCGCCGCAGCCGAAGACTCCGACATCCCAGGCTGCGGGGAGCACTGCCGGGGCAGGCGGAGGGAAAGCCGCCGCCGCAGGCTCCGGGTCCGCCGGCGCGAGCGGCACAGCTGGAGCTGGTGCAGGTGCTGGTGCTGCGGCGGCTGGTCCGGCCGCAGCCCCGGTGATCGGCGCGAAGGTCGCCAAGGACGCCGCCACCGCTGGCCCCAAGGCCAGCACAGCGCTCGGCAGTCAGGGAGAGACCGCCGCCGACGCCGCTGGGCAGTCCGGCAGCACCCCACCGCCATCGCAAGCGCCCCCGCCTTCGAGCCCCACGCCCAAGCCGGCATCCGCGGCACCGTCGACCGGCCCCTCACAGCCGGAGCCGCGTCCGCCGAAGCCGCCACCACCGCCGGCGCCGAAGCCCACTGGGAAGGAGTGAAGGCATGACCTCGAAGCAGAAAGAGCCCTCGACCGCGCTGGTGCCGGTCAAGTTCTCCCGCCTGACCCGGCGCGGCATCCTCCTCGGCCTCTCCTTATCCCAACTCGTCGCGCTGTCGACCGGTGTCCTCGCCGTCGTGGTCGCGCTGTATGCAGGCGGTGGCATCCTGCTGGCTTACACCGCGCCGGTCTGGGTGCTGTCCGCCGCCCTGACGTGGGTACCGGTCGCCGGGCGTCCGGCCGTGGAATGGCTGCCGGTCACGTTTTGGTGGCTGTGGCGTGCGACCGGTGGTCAGCTCCTGTACCGGCGCCGCATCGTTGTCCCACGGCCGGCCGGCACGCTCGCGCTGCCCGGTGACATGGCCCGGCTGCGCGAATACGCCGATCCCGACACCGGCGCCGGGATGGTCCATGACCCTCACCAGCAGACCCTGACCGTGGTGTGCGAGGTGGCCCATCCTGCGTTCGTGCTGCTTGATCCCGGCGAGCAGGAACGCCGGGTCACCTCGTGGGGTCGGGTGCTGGCCACCGTGTGCCGCTCCGGGCGGATCGCGACCCTCCAGGTGCTGGAGCGTACTCTGCCAGACTCCGGCACCGGGCTGGCCGAATGGTGGGCGACCCACGGCACCGCCGAGGACACGTGGGCCGCAACCACCTACGCAGAGTTGATCGATCGTGCCGGCCCGGCCGGGGAACGCCACGCCACCACCTTGTCACTGAGCCTGGACATGAAGACCAGCGCGCGGCAGATCAGGACCGCCGGGGGTGGCATCCGGGGTGCTGCCGCCGTGCTGCGTCAGGAGATGTCCACCCTCACCGCCGCCCTGCGCTCGGCCGACCTCACCCCCTCGGGCTGGCTGAGTCCTGGGCAGATCGCCGTCATCCTGCGCGCCGCGTACGACCCGGCCATCGCCGCCACATTGGCGCGCCACGGCGAACTCGGCCAGCACCTCGCCACGGCCGGACCCGTGGCCGTCAACGAATCCTGGACCAGACTGCGCACCGACTCCGCCCACCACGCCGTGCTGTGGATCAATGAGTGGCCGCGTTCCATGGTCTACCCGGGGTTCCTGTCCCCGGTGCTGCTCTCTACCGGCATCCAGCGCTCGTTCTCGCTGCTGTGCACGCCGATGCGCTCGGACCAGGCGGCCCGGGACATCCGCAAGAAGAAGGTCGAGCACATCTCCGACCAGGCCCAACGCGCCAAGATCGGGCAGATCGAAGACGCCGCCCACACGGCCGAATACCACGACGTCCTCCAGCAGGAAGCCGACCTGACCGCTGGCCACGGCGTGCTGCGCTACACCGGCCTCATCAGCGTCTCCGCACCGACCGTCGACGAACTCGACGCCGCCGTGGCCGCGATCGAACAGGCCGCCATCCAAGCCTCCTGCGAGACCCGGCTACTGGTCGGCCAGCAGGCCGCGGCGTTCACCGCTGCCGCGCTGCCGCTGTGCCGCCACATCTGACCCAACTCACGCGGGGCGGGGCTCACGGTGGGGGCGTGCGTGCACCTGACAGGCGAGCCCCGGATGCCGGGGTTTTCCGTTCTCGCCCACAGGAGGCGCTCATGCCCACGTTCCATGACCCGCTCCTCGATGCCGCTGAAGCATCCGAAGCGCTGCGCGGCCTCGCGCACGCCAGCCGGGTCTTCGACGATCCCGCCGACACGTACGCGGTGTTCGGTGACCTCGTGGCCAGCGTCCGGTCACTGCGGCAGGTGCTCGACCAGCTCGCCAACACGCATCTGACCCACCGCGACCGTGCCCACGATGACGACGGCGATCACCTCGCAGGATCGGACAGCGTGTTCGCTGCCGCCGACGAGCTGCACCACGCCGGCACCCTGCTCGACCAGGCCCAGGACCGCCTCGATGCCGCGTTCTCCCATTCGGGGCGGATCGCCTGGCACCCCGAGCCCGCCGTCTCCCACGAGGCGCCGACCGATACTGCCGAGCGGCGGTGGGTCTCCGTGGTGTTCCTCCAGGGCGAGGAGGCGGAGGAGGTGCTGGACCTGATCGACCGCGAGGGCACCGACACCGCGATCACCCACCTTGCTCAGTGGGACTTCGGGGAGGAGACCACCGACGCCGCCATGGAGAACGGCTACGTCTTCGACGCACCCCCGACCGGGGCACTCGACCGGGTCGCGACCGAGGGCGACTACGCCCTGACCTACAACCCGGCCATGGGGCACGTCAGCCTGCTGCGCCAGCACACCGTCCCACCCGATGCGGAACTGGACGACGCCGATGTGGTGCCCGCCCGTGAAGCCATCGCCGACGTCGGTCCCCTCGACACGAGCACATCGCATGCTACCCGCACAGCAATGCGGGAGCGATCGCTGCGGACATCGCCCGCGGCGCAGGAGGACTGGTTCGCCGGGCCCGCCCGCACGGCCGGGCCGGCAGGGCGGGGGCTGTCCCGATGAGCGCGCGCGAGACCGAGCGGCTGCACACCTCGGTGCTGGTCGCTCCGGCGAAGGAGCGACGCCGACTGCGCAAGCAGCGCCGGGAGGCGGCCGCCCGCCTCCAAGCCGAACAGCGCCGAACCGAGCAGGCAGCAGCGCGAGCAAAGGCCGACGCTGAGCGCGCCGAACGCCGTGCGACGACGTATCTGCCTGCCGCCGGTGAACCCGGACCGGCAGCGCTGCGCACACCGGGCAGATTCCACCTCCCCAGGCACCAGGACACGTCCGCGACGTTGGCCGGCGCGTATCCGTTCGTCGCCGAGGGCGGTCTGGGCGCCGACGGAGTGTTCGTCGGCCAAGACCTCTACTCCGGCGGCTCCTTTGTCTACGACCCCTGGGTGCTCTACGCCCGTGGGGTCATCACCGCTCCCAACCTCGTCCTGGCCGGGATCGTCGGCTCCGGCAAGTCCGCCCTGGCGAAGTCGCTTTACACGCGGTCGTTGCCGTTCGGGCGGCGCGTGTACGTGCCCGGCGATCCCAAGGGCGAACACACCCGCGTGGCCGAAGCGGTCGGCGGGCGAGCGATCGTCCTCGGCCACGGCCTGAACACCCGCCTCAACCCCCTCGACGAGGGTCACCGACCATCCGGGCTCTCGGATGCGCAGTGGTCCACCACGGTCGCCTCCCGCCGCCGCGACCTCATCGGCGCCCTGGCAGAAACCGTCCTCGCCCGCGGTCTGACACCCTTGGAGCACACCGCGATCGACCTGGCGCTGACCGAGACGGTGCGGGAGAACACCGTGCCGATCCTGCCGATGGTCGTCGACCGCATCCTCACCCCGAACGACGAAGCAGACGGCAGGTTGGCCGAAGACGGCCGGCTCGTTGGCCACGCCCTGCGCCGCCTGGTGGCCGGTGACCTCGCCGGCCTGTTCGACGGACCCTCGACCGTGGCGTTCGATCCCGCCTTGCCGATGATCTCGCTCGATCTGTCCCGCGTGACGGAAAACGCCACGCTCATGTCGGTGTTGATGACGTGCTCGTCGGCGTGGATGGAGTCGGCACTGCTGGACCCGGCCGGTGGGCAACGCTGGGTGATCTATGACGAAGCCTGGCGGCTGATGTCCCATCCTGCCCTGCTGCGCCGGATGGATGCGCACTGGAGGCTGGCGCGGCATTACGGGATCGCGAACATGCTGATCTTCCACAAGCTCTCCGACCTCGACAACGTCGGCGATGCCGGCTCCGCCATGCGCTCCCTGGCCAACAGCCTCCTGGCCAATGCCGAGACCCGGATTGTCTACCGGCAGGAGTCCGATCAGCTGGGCTCCACCGCGCACGCCCTCGGGCTCACCGGCACGGAGCAGAAACTCCTCCCATCCCTGGGGGTCGGGCAGGGGCTCTGGCGGATCAAAGACCGTGCCTTCGTGACGCAGCACCAGCTGCATCCGGCCGAGCTGGAACTGTTCGACACCAGCTCCCGGCTCACCTCGGGGGTGAAGTGATGAACCGCAAGCCCCCACACCGCACGAGCCCGCAAAAGCCCGAGGAGACCCCGGTGGTGTTGCCGCACGTCGTCATCACCGTCACCAAGACCGGCGCCTTGGACGTCACGGTCGACGGCACCGACTTCCCGCCGCCATCGGAGGCAGAGACGTGGACGCGGAGCACCTTCGGCACCGTCCTGGACGCCATCACCGCCGACCGGACGATCACCGTGCGCATCGAGGTCCGCGAAACCGACGGGGCCGTGTTCACCGACGTCATCCGCGCCCGACGCCGCACCCCGCCACCCGCCGATGCCGAACCCAGCGAGCCAGCCTCGGGGCGGGGGAAGCACACGACGAAACCCCGCGGCCCCGCGCTGGCGGAGGTGACCGCAGACGGGTTCGTGCCCGGCGAGGACGTCGCCGTCGCGGTCATCATTTCCCACACCGACGCAACGGGCACCGGGACGGCGCGGGCTCTTCACCTCGACCGCTTCCGGCCCGTCCTGCGCGACGGGACGGGTGAGGTCGTGTTGCTGGGCCGCGTCTCGGGGACCCTGCATGTGCGGCGGTTGCCGTGAGCGCACCGCAACGGCAGACCGGAAGCATGGGCGAGGAGCTGACCAACGCCGCCCTCGTCGGCCTGGTCGGCATGTTCGGGGTCGCGCTCATCCTCCGCGCCGCAGGGTCCGTCGCGGCGTTCCTCACCGGCACACACCAACCCGAAGCCGGCCCGGCCGCAGGACTCGGGGTGCTGTTCAACCCCGCAGACCCCGCAAGCGCGCTGGCCGCCGATGGCCTGCACCCGGTCGCCTACTGGATCACCACCGCGGCCCTGCTCGCAGGGCTCATGGCCACCGGTGCATGGGTGTGGGGTCGGTTACGACGGCACTCACGGAAGGTCGAGCGTGACCCGCGGCGCCTCGCCGGGACCGCCACCAGCCACGAAGTCGCCCAGACCGCTTCGGGCAAGGCGCTGCTACGCCGCGCCGGGACACTTCGGCCCTCGCTGAGCGATTCAGTGCCGTCGGATGTCGGCTATCGGATTGGCACCTCCAAGGGGCGTGAGGTCTGGGCGAGTGTGGAGGACTCGATCCTGCTCATCGGTCCACCCCGATCCGGCAAAGGCCTGCACATCGTGATCCCGGCGATCCTCGACGCGCCCGGCGCCGTCGTCACCACCAGCACGCGGCCGGACAACCTCACCGCCACCCTCCGCGCCCGCGAGCGGGTCGGCCCCGTCGCCGTCTTCGACCCGCAGCGCTTGGCTGAGGGGCTGCCTGCCGGGATGCGCTGGTCACCTATCCGCGGCTGCGAAGACCCGCTGACGGCGATGATCCGCGCCACCGGACTGGCCGCGGCCACCGGGCTGTCCGCCGGTGGGGTCGAGTCCGGGGGCTTCTGGGAAGGCAAAACACGTACAGCCCTCCAATCGCTCCTGCACGCCGCGGCCCTCGACCACCGGCCGCCGGCCGAGTTGTTCCGATGGACTCTTGACCCCTCCGCGGCCGCCGAAGCCGTCGCCATCCTGTCGAACTCGGCACAAGCGGCGACCGGGTGGGCGGACTCGCTCGGGGCGATGATCGACGCCGACCCGAAGACCCGAGACTCCATCTGGCAAGGCGTGGCGCTGGCACTCGGGGCGCTGGCCGACCCCCGCGTACTCGACGCCGTGACACCACGACCCGGTGAGGACTTCGACCCTGAACGCTTTATCCACGAGCGCGGAACTCTCTATCTGCTCGCCACCGGTGCCGGTGCTGGGGCGTCCGCCGCCCTGGTCGCCGCGTTCGTCGAAGACCTCATCGAAACCGCACGCCGGATCGCCGCCCGCTCACCGGGCGCACGACTCGACCCGCCCCTACTGCTCGCACTGGACGAGATCGGCAACATCGCACCCCTACCGTCGTTACCGACCTTGATGGCCGAAGGCGGCGGTACCGGCATCACCACCCTCCCAGTGTTGCAGTCGTTGGCGCAGGCGCGGAACAAGTGGAATGACAACGCCGCCGGCGCGATCTGGGACGCCAGCATCGCCAAAATCATCCTCGGCGGCGCCTCCAACAGCCGCGACCTCCAAGACCTCTCCACCCTCATCGGCGAACGCGACGAATACACCGACTCCGTCACCCTCGGCGACCACGGCACCCGCTCCAACCAACGCTCCATCCGCCGCGTCGCGATCCTGCCACCGGACCGGATCAGGACATTGCCGTTCGGCACCGGTGTCACCCTGCTGCGCTCGGCGCCACCAATCGTCACTGACTTGCACCCCTGGCCGTCCCGGCCCGACGCGGCTCGGTTGAAGGCCGACCGCGTCGAGATCGAGACACTGCTGCGCCGCCCCGCGCAGCCCTGACCCCATTGCGTGGATCGGCGTGTGCACCTGCCTGACAGGAGCGACCCCGACTCACGGGGACGCGGCACTTGTCAGGAAGGAATAGTCCGATGGCTATCCGCACGCAGCAATCCATCTCGGGGTTCATCGCCACCGATCCGCAGCTCACCACCACGGAGAACGGTGACGCTCGGTTCTATGCCCGGTTCGGGCAGGAGAACTACCACAAGGACCCGGACGGGTCCTTCACGAAGCTGGAGCCGAGCTTCAGCAATCTCGTGCTGTACCGGGCCACCGCCGAACGCGCCTACGAGCGGTTCACAAAGGGCGACAATTTCGTCGCCGAAGGCTACGCGCACGAGTACTCCTACACCCGCGACGGGCAGCAGATCGAGGGCGAGGAGTTCGTGGCCAAGAAGATCGGCCACGACACCGCCCGGACCCGCTACGACGTGGACCGCACACCCCGCCGCTCGGGCGTCACCGCAGAGCACGAGAGCACTACCCGCGAGCAGAACCGAGCGTTCGACCCGCCTCAAGCCCGGTCGGCTGCCGATGCTCCGGTGCTGGGTCGCTGAACCGGGAGGAGCAGCATCATGAACGCGCACACGCCGCCCCCGGAGCCCGACGAGAGCGACCTCGATGACGACCTGGACGACGACTTCGACACTGAGATGGCCAATGAGTCGGTGGGCGGACCGCCGCACCCGGTGAACTGGAACTTGCTCTCCGCCCACGACCTGGAACAAGAATGGCTGGAACTGAACCGGTGGATCGACTGGCTCCGCCACACCTACGGGCTCCCCGCCGCCGTGATCCCACCGTTCTGGCACCACCACCCCGAACTGGTCTGGGAGCTATCTGCCCTGCACCTGCACTGGCTAAGCGCCTACGATCCTGAGCAGAACGGCTCCGCACCCATCGGTTGGCACCGTGACTTCGCCGATGCCAGGGTACGGCTGCGCGACTGGGTCGCTGCTTCCGGCACCCGTCTCGACCGGGACCGTCCCACCCGGCAGACCACCTGGCCCGGCGAAGAGCCCGCACCGCCGATGGAGGACATCGTCATCGGTGACCGTGACGATGAGTTCGTCGACTTCGTCCGCGAACAGGTCAAGCAGCGGCAAGCCGCCGAGGACGCGTTCTTCGCCACCATCGACGACGCCACCGGTGAAGTGTTCGACCATCGCGTCGGTGACCACCGCCAGCAAGGCGCGCGCTGATGGTGCGCTCCTACGGGCGCAAGACCGAACGGGCCGACGCAGACCGACCGGTCCGGGTCCGGTTCGACCGGCGCGAGGAGATCGACGCTGAGAAGGTCGCCGAAGTCCTCATCCGCCTGGCTCTGCGCGCGTCCGACGACGATGTCACCGCCCAAGCAGGCAAGCACCTTCGCCAACTGCTCACACCCGGACGGTAGAATCAGAAGCCAACACGACGATCATGGCGTCGCTGGCACCGACCCAAAACCCCGCCCCGGGGTGTTCTTTTCGAATCCTGACATGACCGCCACCCGGCGCCCCAGACACCCAACCGAACAGTTGGGCACTGAAAGGCGGTCACCCGATGGCTCCCATCCATCTTCCTTCCGGCATCGACCTCGCAGCACTCCGCGCCCTCGCCGCCGACAAACCTCAACAGACGGCCGTGGTCAGGGAGGAACGGTCGGACGGACTTGTGCCCGCGGTCGCTTACCTGCGGGTCTCTACCAAGGATCAGGCCACCCGCAACGGCCTCGAAGAAGGTCTGTCCATTCCCGCTCAGCGTGAAGCCGCCCAGCGCAAGGCCGAACAGCTCGGCGCGGTCATCGTCAAGGAATTCATCGAGCCCGGCGAGTCCGCCAAGACCGCCCGCAGGCGCGCGTTGCAGGAGATGCTCGACTACATCGCCGCAAATCCGGTGCAGTTATGCATCATCAACAAGGTCGACCGGCTCGCTCGCAACCGGCTCGACGACGCCATCATCCATGCCACGTTGCGCGGGGCGAACATCACCCTGGTCTCGGTCACGGAGAACATCGACGAGTCACCCTCCGGCATGCTCATGCACGGCATCCTCGCCTCGATGGCAGAGTTCTACTCCCTCAACCTCGCCCAGGAAGTCCTCAAAGGCATGACGCAGAAGGCTTCAATCGGCGGCACTCCGACCAAGGCACCGTTGGGCTACCTGAACGTGCGCACCACCGACACCAAGGGACGAGAAGTCCGCGACGTCGAACCCGACATCAACCGTGCCGAGCTGATCCGGTTCGCGTTCACCGCCTACGCCACCGGCGACTGGTCCCTGTCCTCCCTCGCACGCGAGTTGAAGACCCGCGGCCTGACAACCCGCCCCACACCCTCACAGCCGGCAAGACCGGTCACCACTACCGGGCTGCACAAGATCCTGACCAACCCCTACTACCAGGGCACCGTCACCTTCCGCGGCGTCACCTACGACGGCGCCCACACCCCGCTTGTCGACCCAAACACGTGGCTGCGCGTCCAGACGCAGCTCAATGCGAAGAACGCCGTCGGTGAGCGGCCTCAGAAGTACGACCACTACCTCAAGGGGACCGTGTGCTGCTCGTGCGGCGCCAAGCTCATGATCGAACGGCCCCGTGACAAGCAAGGAGATCGCTACGAGTACTTCACCTGCTCAGGACGACGCAAGAAGAACGGCTGCACCCGCTCGGCGATCCTCGCCGAACGCATGGAAGACCGCATCGAACGCGACTACGGCACCAACGGCCTCGCCGACGAGGAAGCCGAGCACGTCAGCCAGGTCCTGCATCAGGTGTTTGCCCAGCTCGAAGCTTCCAGCGACGATGAACGCGCCGTGCTGACTGCACAGCGCGACAAGCTCGAAGCCGAACGCCTCAAGCTCGTCCAAGCCCACTACGCCGACGCCATCCCGCTCGACCTGCTCAAGACCGAACAGGGCCGCATTCGCACCAGCCTCGACGCGATCACCAACCGGCTCGACAGTCTCGCGACCACCTACCACAACGCTCACGAGGGACTCGATCAGATCGTCGGTGTCCTCACCGACCTCGGCGACCTCTACAGCAAGTGCGAACCCGCTGAACGCCGCATCCTCAACCGCGCGCTGTTCAAGCGGATCATCGTCGACGAGGACGAACACGTCACCTTCGTGCCAGCCGAACCGGCGGCCGCTGTCCTCGCTCAGGAGCACCGGGACGAGACGCCCCCATCGGGCCCGGACGCGAAACTGCCCCGCCATCAGGCGGGGCAGGTTTCGAATTTCTCAACTTACGTGGAGCTAAGGGGATTCGAACCCCTGACCTCTTCCATGCCATGGAAGCGCGCTACCAACTGCGCCATAGCCCCGTACCGGGTGTGCCGCCCTCATCAGGCGACTCGTCGATATTACATCGAGCCCGGGGTCAGAGGAAATCCGGGGCGAGGTTGTGTGACACCAACCTCATCAGATGTCCGGTGGTGTCCGAGGTCAGAGGCTCGAGCACCGAGCGATGGCAGTTCTCCAGCCCCGCGATGCCGCGGAAGCCGTCGGCGTCCAGGCCCAGCAGGGCGGTGATCCCGAGGGTGATCGCGGCGCCGTGGGAGACGATCATCACGGTGCCGCCGGTGTTCTCGGCGACCAGCTGACGGCAGGCGACGGCGACCCGCTCGCCGACGGCGGGGCGGGGCTCGACGCCCAGTCCCGTCACGGGGCGGTGGGCGCGCCACTCGGCGTGCTCCGCCGGCCAGTGCCGTCGGATCTCCTCGCCGCGCAGGCCCTCCCACTCCCCGAACCCGCGCTCGAGGAAGGCGCGATCGGTTCTCACGTCGAGCCCGCAGGCGTTCGCCAGGATCTGCGCGGTGTCCCGGGCGCGCTCCAGCGGCGAGGAGACGATGAGATCCGGCGGATTCTCGGCGACCGTGGCGGCGAGCACCGCGGCCTGCCGGGTCCCGGCTTCGTTCAGCGCGATGTCGACCTGGCCCTGGAGCCGACCCTGGCGGTTGTACTCGGTCTGCCCGTGGCGCACCAGGATGAGACGGGTGCGCACGGGGCCTCCCGGGGCATGCGAGGACCTCACGCCGGGGTGCCCTCGTCGATCTGCAGGTCGAGGACCGGCGCGTCCCGCCAGAGCCGCTCGAGCGCATAGAAGGCACGGTCCTCGGCATGCTGGACGTGCACGACGATGTCCCCGTAGTCCAGCAGCACCCAGCGGGCGTCCCGCTCGCCCTCCCGACGCAGCGGCTTGCGCCGACGCTCGGTCAGCAGCGCCTTCTCGACGCCGTCGACGATGGCCGAGACCTGGCGCTCGGAGTCCCCGCTGCAGACCAGGAACACATCGGTGATCACCACCTGTTCGGAGACGTCGAGGCCGATCACCTCCTCGGCGAGCATCTCGGCGGCCGCCTGGCCGGCCACACGGGCGAGGTCGAGGGATTCTTCGGGAGCACTCACGCGATCGGTTCCTCCAACAGGGGGTGGTCGACGAACAGGTCGGGGGCCACAGCCCCCAGGGCGGAGGCCGCGTCGGGGCCGAGCACGCCGGTCAGCAGCAGGATCACCAGCACGATCAGGGCCACGGCGATCAGCGCCCACACGACCCACAGCACCGGGCGGCCGCCGGTGCGCTCGGGCCGGTGCAGCACCTTGCCGTCGAAGCGCGGGGCGGGGCGGGGCTCGGGGGCCTCGCTGACCGTCAGCTCCCCCAGCTCGACGCCGTCATGATCGAGGTCGCCCGCCGAGGGCTCCCCGGCAGGGGCCGTGGTCGGCTCGACGCCCAGCTCGGCGCTCGCCTCGGCACCCGGTTCGACATTCGGCTCGACGCCCGGCTCAGCGCTCGATTCCGTGGTCGACCCGCCGCCCGGCGCGGTGGTCGTGGCATCGTCGCTGAGCTCGATGATGCGGGCGCGGCGGCCAAACTTGCGCAGGGCGGGCACAGGGGCATCGGCCGACGGCGGGGCGACGGCGCCCCGTACACCGGGGGCCGAGCTGCGCGTCTCCTCCAGGGCGGCACTCTCCTCGGGGCTCAGCGCTCGGGCACGCCGGCCGCGCCGCGGAGTGGTGTCGGGCTCAGTCATCGCCGTCACCTCCTGTATAGAGGGCGTACTTGTTGATGTATTGGACCACGCCGTCGGGCACCAGGTACCAGACCGGTTCTCCGGCGGCGACCCGCACCCGGCAGTCGGTGGAGCTGATCGCCATCGCGGGGACCTCGATGAGAGTGACCCCGTCGTCCGGCAGACCGGAGGTGTCCAGCTCGTGCCCGGGACGGGTGACGCCCACGAAGTGCGCGAGGGAGAAGATCTCCGCAGAGTCCTTCCAGGTCAGGATGGACTGCAGGGCGTCGGCGCCGGTGATGAAGAACAGGTCCGCCGAGGGCTGCTGATCGTGCAGGTCCCGGAGCGTGTCGATCGTGTAGGTGGAGCCGGGGCGGTCGATGTCGACGCGCGAGACGGTGAACACCGGGTTCGCCGCGGTGGCCACCACGGTCATCAGGTACCGGTGCTCCGGGTCCGAGATCTCGCGGGAGGCCTTCTGCCAGGGACGCCCGGTGGGCACGAACACCACCTCGTCCAGGCCGAAGACGCTCTGGACCTCGCTGGCGGCGACGAGGTGGCCGTGGTGGATGGGATCGAAGGTCCCTCCCATCACGCCGATCCGTCGTCGCTGCTGCTCCACGCCGATCAGTCGTCGCCGTGCTGGTCGGACTTCCCCCGCTTGCGCTGGTGGGTCCCGCCGGTGAGGTAGGTGAGGCCGAGCAGGATCATCAGGATGATGAAGACGCCGATGCCCACCATGGGCGGGGTGACGCCGCCGGTGGCGTTTTCGCCGGTCTCGGCGAGGATCATGAGCTGGTCGATCATGTTCGTGGGGGCCTTTCCTCGAGTGACCGCCCCATCATCCCACAGCAGGGGCCGAGGTCACGGACCCGCGCCCGCGATGCGAGCGCAGTCACGGACGGACGTGGCCCTGACCGACCACCAACCACTTGGCGGAGGTCAGCTCCCTCAGCCCCATGGGGCCTCGGGCGTGGAGCTTCTGGGTGGAGATGCCGATCTCCGCGCCGAAGCCGAACTCCCCGCCGTCGGAGAAGCGCGTGGAGGCGTTGGCCATGACCACGGCGGAGTCGACCTCGGCCAGGAAGCGCTGCTGCGCCACCACGTCGCGGGTGAGGATCGACTCGGTGTGCCCGGTGGAGTGGGCGCGGATGTGGACGAGCGCCGCGTCGAGGTCGTCGACGACCGCGACCGCCAGCTCGAGGGCGAGGTACTCGGTGTCCCAGTCCTCGTCGGTCGCGGGGACCACCTCGGGGCCCGACGGCAGCAGCGCCGCGGCGCGCTCGTCGGCGTGCAGGCGCACCCCGGCCTCCGCGAGCGGTGCCGCGACCCGCGGCAGCGCCTCGGCGGCGACGTCGCGATGGACCAGCAGCGTCTCCAGCGCATTGCACACCCCGACGCGCTGGGTCTTGGCGTTGACGACGATGTCGACGGCCTGGGCGAGGTCCGCCGAGGCATCGAGGAACACGTGGGTCTTCCCGGTGCCGGTCTCGATGACGGGGACCTGAGAGTTCTCCACCACCCGACGGATCAGCCCGGCGCCGCCGCGCGGGATGAGCACGTCCACCAGGCCGCGGGCGCGCATCAGCGCGTCCACGCCCTCCCGGCCGTGCTCGTCGATGCCGACGATCAGGTCGCTGGGCAGGTCATGGGCCGCCAGCACGGCGCGCAGCACGGCGATCAGGGCGGTGTTGGAGTGCAGCGCCGCGGAGCCGCCGCGCAGCACCACCGCGCTGCCGGCCTTGAGCGCGAGGCCCGCGGCGTCGACGGTGACGTTCGGCCGTGCCTCGTAGACCATGCCGACCACGCCCATCGGCACCCGCACCTCGCGCAGCTCCAGGCCGTTGTCGAGCACGCTGCCGCGGAGCACCTCGCCGACGGGGTCGGGCAGGGCCGCGGCGTCGCGCAGCTGCTGGGCGATCTTCGCCACGCGCTCCGGATCCAGGGCGAGCCGGTCCCGCAGTCCGGGCGCGATGCCGGAGGCGTCGGCCGCCGCGAGATCCCGCGCGTTGGCGTCGACGATCTGCGACGTCCGCTCCACCAGCGCGTCGGCCATGGCCAGCAGCAGCTGGTCCTTGGTGCCGCGGTGCAGACGGGCGAGCACCGGCTGCGCGTCCTTCGCGGCGCGGGCGGCGGCGAGCACGGCGGCGGTCACGGGAGAGTCCATGGGACCTAGTCTATGAGGGGCACGTTCAGGTGGCCCGGGGCGTCCGCCCAGCAGACGCCAGGATTGACCTCGTAGCATCGCCGCCCATGGAGTCCGTGCTGCACCTGGTCGAGGGGGTCATGTCATCACCGTGGCTGTACCTGCTGCTGTTCTCGGTGGTCGCCGCGGATTCCGTGCTGCCGGTCTTCCCGGGAGAGACGGTGGTGATCACCGCGGGAGCGTATGCCGTCGTGCAGGACGCTCCCAGTGCGTGGATCCTGCTGCCGGTGACGATCCTCGCGGCCGTCGCCGGGGATCTCACCGCGCACCACCTCGGGCGCGGGGCCGGGCCGCTGTCTCGGCGGATCCGCCGCAGCCGCACGGGCGACCGGCTCTTCACCTGGGCCGAGAACGGCCTGCACACCCGTGGCGGGGCGATCATCGTCACCGCCCGTTTCATCCCCGGTGGACGCACCGCCACCTCGCTCACCTCGGGGATGATCCGCTATCCCCGACCCCGGTTCCTCGGCTTCGCCCTGCTGGCCGCGACCGCGTGGGCGCTGTACAACATCGGCATCGGCATGGCCGGGGGGTATCTCTTCCGGGAGCAGCCGCTGCTGGGCGTCGTCATCGGCGTGGGGCTCGCGCTGGTGATCAGCACGGTGATCGAGAAGGTGCGCATCGCCCGGGAGCGCCGCGGCCGATCGCCCTCCGAGGCCTCCCCGGAGCCCGAGCTGCTCAGGTCCCGCTGAACTCTCAGAGCACGACCAGCTGATCACGGTGCACGGCGGGACGGCGGAACCGCTCCCCCAGCACCTCGCGCAGCTCGTGCGTGCCCCGTCCCGCCATGGCCCGCAGCTCATCGCTGCTGAACGAAGTCAGGCCGCGGGCGATCACCGCACCGTCGGGCCCGGCGATGTCCACCGGGACCCCATCGGGGAAGGTGCCCGCCACGGCGGTGATGCCGACGGCCAGCAGCGAGCGGCGACGGCTGGTCACGGCCGCGGCCGCCCCCTCGTCCAGGGTGAGGGTCCCGGCGCCGCGGGTGGCGAAGCGGAGCCACACCAGGCGGGAGCGGCGACGACCCTCCTGGCCGGGGAAGAAGGTGCCGACGTCCTCGCCCGCCGCCGCGGCGGCGAACCGCCCGGCCGAGGTCAGCAGGGCGGCGGTGCCCGTGGTCGAGGCCAGCTGGGCGGCCGAGAGCTTGGTGACCATGCCGCCGGTGCCCACCTTCGAGCCGACCGAGCCGATGCTCACCCCTGTCAGGCGCGCCGGGTCCTCGACCACACCGATCCGCTCGGCGCCCGGCTGACCCGGAGGTGCCGTGTACAGCGCGTCGACGTCGGTCAGCAGGAACAGCGCATCGGCTCCGAGCAGCTGGGCGACCAGGGCCGCCAGACGATCGTTGTCCCCGAAGCGGATCTCGTGGGTGGCGGTGGTGTCGTTCTCGTTGACCACCGGGATCGCCGCGAGGTCCAGCAGGGACTCCAGGGCGCTGCGCACGTTGCGGTAGGTCTGGGGGCGGATCACGTCGGATTCGGTCAGCAGCACCTGGCCGGTCCGGCGTCCGTGGTCGCCGAAAGCGCTCGACCAGGCGGTCGCCAGCAGCGCCTGGCCGACGCTCGCGGCCGCCTGCTGGAGCGGCACGGAGGCGGGCCGCTCGGGCAGGCCCAGCGGACCCAGTGCCGCCGCGATCGCCCCCGAGGAGACGATCACGACCTCGGAGCCGTCGGCGGCGAGCTGCGCCGCGGTCGCCGCGATCCCGGCGACCCGGGACTGGTCCAGCTTGCCCTGGTCGTCGGTCAGGCTCGAGGAGCCGATCTTGACCACGATCCGTGCGGCCCCCACCAGGCAGTCGCGGGTGGCGATACGGGACGGCTGACGGGGCCCCGCCCCTCCGGTCGCGCTCGATCCGCCCATGGTCAGCGGGTCTCGTCGTCCATCGACGGATCCGACCAGTGCCCGGAGCGGCGCTCCGCCTCCATCGCCGCGACCCGGTTCATGCGGGCCTCGGTGCGCTCGCGCTGCTTCTCGCGCTTCTCGTCGCGGGTGGGACGGTGGTTGTCCTCCATCCGGCGGTCGGTGCCGCGGATGCCCAGCAGCTCGGCGCCGCCGACCATCGTCGGCTCCCAGTCGAAGACGACCGCATCGTCGCTCGGCCCGATCAGCACGGTCGAGCCCGCGACGGCGCCGGCCTTCAGCAGCTGATCCTCCACCCCCAGCTTCGCCAGACGGTCCGCGAGGAAGCCGACGGCCTCGTCGTTGGCGAAGTCGGTCTGGCGCACCCAGCGCTCGGGCTTGTCGCCCTGGACGCGGAAGGCCGTCGCCCCGTCGAACTGCTCGGTGACGACTCGGAACTGCTCGGCATCGACCGCGGCCGGGGTCAGCACGATGGGAGCGACCTCGGGCTCGGGCATCTCGGTGCGCGCCTTGTCCACCAGCTCGCCGAGGACGAAGGAGAGCTCGCGCAGCCCCTTGTGGGAGAGCGCGGAGACCTCCAGCACCGGCACCTCGCGCTCGGCGAGGCGCTCACGGACCATCTCCGCCATGTCCGTGCCGTCGGGCAGATCGGTCTTGTTCAGCACGATCACGGTGGGCCGCTCCATCAGCGGCACCCGCGCCCCCGCCTCCTCGTCCAGGCTGCCGGCGTAGGCGGCCAGCTCCTGCTCGATGGTCGCCAGGTCGGTCAGCGGGTCGCGGGAGGATTCCAGGGAGGCGGCATCCAGGACGTGGACCAGCACGTGGCAGCGTTCGATGTGGCGCAGGAAGTCCAGGCCCAGGCCCTTGCCCTGGCTGGCCCCCGGGATCAGGCCGGGCACATCGGCGACCGTGTAGCGGTACTGGCCGGCTTCGACCACGCCGAGGTTCGGCACCAGGGTGGTGAAGGGGTAGTCGGCGATCTTGGGCCGGGCGGCGCTCATCGCGGCGATCAGCGAGGACTTCCCGGCGCTGGGATAGCCCACCAGCGCGACGTCCGCCACGGACTTCAGCTCGAGCACGAGGGTGCGCTCCTGGCCGGGTTCGCCGAGCAGGGCGAATCCGGGGGCCTTGCGCTGGGTGGTGGCCAGCGCCGCATTGCCCAGGCCGCCGGCCCCGCCCCGGGCCGCCACGTACCGGGTGCCGATGCCGACCAGGTCGGCCAGCACGGTCCCATCGCCGGCGGTGATCACGGTGCCGTCGGGCACGGACAGCACCAGGTCCTCGCCGCGCGCCCCGTGGCGCAGATCGCCCTTGCCGAAACCGCCGCTGGTGGCCCGCTGATGGGGCCGGTGGTGGTAGCTCAGCAGGGTGGTCGTCGAGGCGTCGACCTCGAGGATCACGTCACCGCCGCGGCCGCCGTTGGCGCCGTCGGGGCCGGCGAGCGGCTTGAACTTCTCGCGCCGGATGGAGGCGGCGCCGTGGCCGCCGGATCCACCGGCGACCTGCAGCTCGACGCGGTCGACGAACGTGGCCATGGGGTCCTCCACAAGGTAGGGATATGCGTCGAGGGGCGGAGCAGTCGGCTCCGCCCCTCGAAGGCAGCTGGTGCCCCGGGGTCCCGGGGCGGGTGCTCAGACCGTCTCGACGACGCTGACCACGCGGCGATCACGCTTGCGGCCGAACTCGACCGTGCCCGCGGTCAGCGCGAACAGGGTGTCGTCGTTGCCGCGGCCCACGCCGTCGCCCGGGTGGACCTTGGTGCCGCGCTGGCGGACGAGGATCTCGCCCGCGCCGACGGCCTGGCCGCCGAAGCGCTTGACGCCGAGGCGCTGGGCGTTGGAGTCACGCCCGTTCTTGGAGGAGCTGACGCCCTTCTTTGATGCCATCTGGAATCAATCCTTCTCTGTGTCCGAAGGGATCGCTCAGGCGATGCCCGTGATCTTCAGCCGGGTGAGCTCCTGGCGGTGGCCCTGGCGCTTCTTGTACCCGGTCTTGTTCTTGTAGCGGAGGATCCGGATCTTCTCGCCGCGGAGGTCCTCGACCTTCTCGGCGGAGACCTTCACCTTGGCCAGCTCGGCCTCGGCCGAGGTGATCTTGTCGCCATCAACCAGCAGCACGGGAGCGAGATCGACGCTGTCGCCCGCCTCGCCTGCCACGCGGTTGATCACGATGGTGTCACCGACCGACACCTTCTCCTGACGACCGCCTGCGCGGACGATTGCGTACACCACGTCACTGCTCCATCTTGTGAATCGGATCTGCCCTTGAGTCGTGCGCCCTGGACGGTGGGACCGCGGACCTGCGACCGTCAACCGGTCCTGCTCACCCCGTGGGGGTGCAGGCGGGAGATGCGGTCGCGCGATCCTCACCGGGAACACGACGGCGACGCCTTCTGCGCCGAGGGACAGCTTACGGTCCCCGGGACCCCGGGTCAACCAGCAGAAGCGGTCCGACCTGCGAGAACGCCACCATATGGTGTGGAACGCATCACGCCTGGGTCGAGGAGTCCGATTCCTCGCTGGACGTGTGGCTCCCGGAGGCCGCCGCGATGGACGCGATCGTCGCCCGCGCCTGGGCCCGGCTGGTCTCGTCGTCCTCGAGGCGGTGGACGTCCTGGGCGGAGTCCTCGCTCGAGCTCTCCTCGGAGTCCGAACCCTCCTTGGCCGAGCCGCTGCCGCCCCCGCCGTTGCCGCGCGAACGACGGCCTCGGCGCTTGGACGAGGACGACTTGGAGGAGTCGTCGTTCCCGCCGCCGCTGCCGCCTGCCGACCCGTGGTCCCCGTCGATGTCGACGTGGTGGCCGCGGCCGTTGCAGTGCTCGCACGTGGTGGAGAAGGTCTCCAGCAGGCCCTGGCCGACGCGCTTGCGCGTCATCTGCACCAGACCCAGCGAGGTGACCTCGGCGACCTGGTGCTTGGTGCGGTCCCGGCCCAGGCACTCCACCAGGCGGCGCAGCACCAGGTCCCGGTTGGCCTCGAGCACCATGTCGATGAAGTCGATGACGATGATGCCGCCGATGTCACGCAGCCGCAGCTGACGCACGATCTCCTCGGCCGCCTCGAGGTTGTTCTTGGTGACGGTCTCCTCGAGAGAGCCGCCGGAGCCGGTGAACTTGCCCGTGTTCACGTCGACCACGGTCATGGCCTCGGTGCGATCGATCACCAGCGAACCGCCCGAGGGGAGGTAGACCTTGCGGTCCATCGCCTTCAGCAGCTGCTCGTCGATGCGGTGCTTGGCGAACACGTCCTTCTCGCCCACGTGGGCGGTGACGCGCTCGAGCAGGTCGGGGGCGACATCCGCGACATAGGAGTGGACCTCGTCGTAGACCCTGCTGCCCTCGACGATCAACGAGGTGAAGTCCTCGTTGAAGACGTCGCGGACCACCTTGATGGCGATGTCCGGCTCCTGGGAGAGGGCCACCGGCGCGGACTTGGCCTTCTGCGCCTTCTGGATCTTCTCCCACTGGCCGCGCAGGCGCTCGACGTCATGGGTCAGCTCCGCCTCGCTCGCGCCCTCGGCGGCCGTGCGCACGATGACGCCCGCGTCCTCGGGGATGAGCTGGCGCATGAGCTTCTTCAGCCGGGAGCGCTCGGTGTCCGGCAGCTTGCGGGAGATGCCGGTCATGGAGCCGCCGGGCACGAACACGACGTACCGCCCCGGCAGAGAGATCTGGCTGGTCAGGCGGGCGCCCTTGTGGCCGATCGGGTCCTTCGTGACCTGGACCAGCACCGGGTCCCCGCTCTTGAGGGCGAGCTCGATGCGGCGGGGCTGCCCCTCGAGGCCGACGGCGTCCCAGTTGACCTCGCCGGCGTACAGCACGGCGTTGCGGCCCTTGCCGATGTCGATGAAGGCGGCCTCCATCGAGGGCAGCACGTTCTGGACCTTGCCCAGGTACACGTTGCCGACCATCGAGGTCTGCGACTTCTGGGCGACGTAGTGCTCGACCAGCACGTCGTCCTCGAGGACGCCGATCTGGGTGCGGCCCGGGCGCTCGCGCACCACCATCGAGCGCTTGACGGACTCGCGACGGGCGAGGAACTCGGATTCGGTGATCACGTTGCGCTTGCGGCCGTTGTCACGGCCCTCGCGGCGACGCTGACGCTTGGCCTCGAGCCGGGTCGAGCCCTTGACGGACTTGACCTCGTCGCGCGCCTCGCGGACCTTGACCACGGTGTTCGGCGGATCATCCGTCGAGGAGGAGCTGTCGCTGCCGCCCCCGGAACGGCGACGGCGCCGCCGACGGCGGGAGCTGGATGAGCTCGAGGAGCCGCCGGAGGAGTCGTCGCCGGGTTCCTCGCCGTCGGCACCTTCGGGGCGCGCATCGTGCGAGCCCTTGCGGTCCTCGTCGGAGTCGGCGTCGGACTCGGAGCCCGAGTCGTCCGACTCCTCGTCGTCCCCGCGACCGCGGCCACGCCGACCGCGGCCTCCGCGACGACGACGGCGACGGGAGCTGCCCGAGCCGCCGGAGGAGTGCTCGGAGCTGTCCTCGTCGTCCTGGTCGGAGTCGTCCTCGTCATCCCGCTCGGAGGTCTTCTCGTCCGAACCGTCCTGGCCGTCCTCCTCACGCTGCCCGCTGCGGCGCGAGCCGCGGCGGCGGGTGCGGGACCGGGAGGTGGAGGCCCCCTCGGAGCTCCCGGAGACGTCCGAGCGATCCGAGTCGTCCGAGCGATCCGAGTCGTCCGAGGAATCCTCGTCCTCGGAGTCCTCGCCGGCCTCGAAGGAGAGCTCGGCGGAGCCCACCGGGGCATCATGCGCGCCGACGGTGGTCCGCGGCGCGGGGGTGGGCGCCTGGAACAGGAGCGAGGCGAAGTCCATCTGGACCTGCTCGCGACGTCGACTGCGGTCCTCGTCGACCTCGTCCTCGCCCTCGCTCGCGCCGCGGGCGGAGGCCAGGGCGCGCAGGTCGTCGACGACGGGGTTGCCGACGGCGTCCGTCGCGGGTGCCGGCGTCTCGACGTGCGCCTGTTCCTCGGCGGGGGTCTGCGTCTCGGCCGGCGCCTGCGCCTCGGAGAAGCTCTGTGCAGCGGGAGCATCGGCGGTGACGTCCTCGGGCTCGACGTCCTCACCGGTCACCGTGTCCTGGGGCTCCGGCTCGGCGGGGACCGCGGGCGCTCCGGCGGGGGCGCCCGCGCGGCGGCGGGCCCGTGCGGGGGCGGGGGCCGGTGCGGACTCGGGAGCGGTCTCGCCCTGCGGGGCGACGACGGTGCGCGGCGCAGCGGGAGCGGCGTCCTCGCTCGGCGGGGGCGGCGGGGCCGCGACCGGGGCTCCGGCGGGCGCGCCGGCGCGGCGCCGACGGCGGGCGGGCGGCGGGGTGGAGCTCTGCTCCGAGGAGTCGTTCTCGGGAAGATGGGTGCTGTCAGCCATAGGGCCGTCTCCTTCCGGGAAACCAGCGCACCCTGGTCCCGCGTGTCATCGTCCCTGGGGACGGAAGTCTGAGGCCCTCGCCGTCGCGCAGCTCCCTGGACGGAAGCGCTGCGATGCCGATCGCTGGAGCACAGCGGTCGCGGACACGCGTTGCCGGTGCTCCCGACGTGACGACACCGGGAGGTTCCCCCACCCGGTACGGAGCAGGAGAGTGCCGCCGTCAGTATGGCACAGCACGTCCCTGACGCCGCGGAGGCCCCGGATCCCGGACTCCTCTCGACCCGTGCGGGCGCGGGGAGGACCATGGTCCCCGGGGCTCGCCGATGGGACCGCCTAGGTTGTATCGCGGCGTGTCACACCCCCAGGAGGATCCATGGAAGCCCTGGACATCGCACGGTGGCAGTTCGGCATCACCACCGTGTACCACTTCATCTTCGTGCCGTTGACCATCGGATTGTCCCTGCTGGTGGCGATCATGCAGACCACCGCGGTGTTCTCGAAGGACCCCGGGCGCAAGGACGCCTGGACGCGGATGACGAAGTTCTTCGGCTCGATGCTGATCGTCAACTTCGGCATCGGCATCGCCACCGGCATCGTCCAGGAGTTCCAGTTCGGCATGAACTGGTCCGAGTACGCCCGCTACATCGGCGACGTGTTCGGCGCACCGCTCGCGCTGGAGGGCCTGGCCGCCTTCTTCCTCGAGTCCGTGTTCCTGGGCCTGTGGATCTTCGGCTGGGGCAAGCTGCCCGAGAAGATCCATCTGCTGACGATCTGGGTCGTGGCCGCCGGGACCACCGCCTCGGCGTACTTCATCGTCGCCGCCAACTCCTTCATGCAGCATCCCGTCGGCGCGAGCCTGAACCCCGAGACCGGGCGGGCCGAGCTCGACCCCTCGGAGGGATCCCTGCTCGCGGTGCTCACCAACGTCACCACCCTCGCCGCCTTCCCCCACGTCGTCTCCGGGGCCTGGCTGGTCGCGGCCGCCTTCGTCACCGGCATCGCCTCCTGGCACATGGTCCGCCACCATCGCAGGGCCCGCGAGGCGGGCCTGGAGAGCACCGAGGGCGCCGACCATCATCACGCGGCGAAGAACCTGTTCCGACCCGTCGTGCGCTTCGGCGTGGTGGCGATGTTCGCCTCCGCGGTGGTGCTCGTGATCTCCGGCGACTTCCAGGCCCAGATCATGTTCAAGCAGCAGCCGATGAAGATGGCCTCGGCCGAGGCGCTGTGCGAGACCGAGACGGGCGCCTCCTTCTCCATCCTCACCGTCGGCGGTCCGGACGCCTTCGCGACCGAATGTGACGAGGTCACCCACCTCATCGAGGTCCCCTACGTCACCTCCTTCCTGGCCACCCACACCTTCGACGCGGAGCTGCAGGGCGTCGACGACCTCAACGCCCAGTACAAGGAGCAGTTCGGCGAGACCGTCACCGACATCCACGGCGACGAGGTCGCGGCCGACTACCGCCCGAACCTGTTCGTCACCTACTGGTCGTTCCGGCTGATGATGGGCCTGGCGGCCTTCAGCGGGATCCTCGCCCTGTCGGCGCTGTGGGTGACTCGTGGCAAGGGCGAGAACGCACGGACCACGGGCTCGAAGCTCTTCCAGTGGTTCGCGGTGCTGTCGATCCCGATGCCGTTCTTCGCGAACTCCGCCGGCTGGGTGTTCACCGAGATGGGCCGCCAGCCCTGGGTGGTCCATCCCAACCCCGACGACCCGACGGTCCGCCTGATGACGATGCAGGGGGTCTCCAGCCACCCGGCTTGGATGGTCGCGACCTCCCTGGGGGCGTTCACCCTCGTCTACGGCGTGCTCGCCGTGGTCTGGTTCCTCATGATGCGCAAGGCCGCCCTGCGCGGCGTGCCGTTGCCGCAGCGGGATCCGGAGACCGACGAGCTCGACACCCCGACGCTCTCGTTCGACTACTGAGAAGGGACGGATGCAGCTCATGGACTCCCTGCTCGACCCCACGGCCCTGCAGACCCTCTGGTTCGGCCTCATCGCCTTCTTCTTCCTCGGCTACTTCCTCCTGGAGGGCTTCGACTTCGGGGTGCAGATGAACGTGGCCGCCTCCTGGCGGCGCGGCCCCGGGACCCGCGGCACGATCCTGAAGACCGTCGGTCCCGTCTGGGACGGCAACGAGGTCTTCCTCATCACCGGCGGCGCCCTGCTGTTCGCCGCCTTCCCGGAGTGGTACGCGACCCTGTTCTCGGGGTTCTACCTCGCGCTCCTGCTGCTTCTGCTGGTGCTGATCGTGCGGGTGTGCGCCTTCAAATGGCGCGACAAGGTCGACGACCCCCGGTGGACGAGGACCTGGGACGTCGTCCACGTGATCGGCGGCTTCGCCCCCGCCCTGCTGTGGGGGTTGGCGATGGCGAACATCGTCGCCGGCGTCGAGATCGACGAGAACCACTGGGTGACCACCTCCCTGCTGGGCCTGCTCACCCCCTTCGCGCTGCTCGGCGGGGTGGTGTTCGTGCTGCTGTTCTGGCTGCACGGGACCCTGTATCTCGCCCTGAAGGTCACCGGGGAGCTGCGCGAGGTCGCGAACCGTCGCGCCGCGATCCTGGTGTGGCCGACGATCGCTGCCGCCGCCGCCTATCTCCTGTGGAACCAGCTGGCGCATGCGCATGCGAGCTGGACCTGGGTCCCGCTGGTGCTCGCGGCCGCGGCCCTGGTGGCGGTGGTCCCGCTGAACCGTCGGCGCCGGGAGGGCCTGGCCTTCGCCGCGACCGCCACCGCGATCACCGGCGCCGTCGTCGCCCTGTTCGGAGGGCTGTTCCCCTACGTGCTGCCGTCCACCGGTGACCCCGCGAACTCGCTCACCGTCGCGAACGCCTCCTCCAGCGAGCACACCCTGACCGTGATGCTGGTGGCCACCGCCATCCTGCTCCCGCTCGTGCTGGCCTACACCGTGTGGACCTACCGGGTGTTCCGCCACCGCATCACGGACGAGGAGGGCCCCGCCCCCGGCTCCCAGCTGCTGGCGAAGGCGAAGCAGGGCTACCGCGAAGCGTTCGACCAGGAGTGAGCACCCGCCGCGCTCCCCTGGACCCCCGCCTGGTGCGGGAGGTCCGCTCCGCCCGCCACCACGTGCTGCGCACCGTGGTGCTGGGTCTGGTCCAGACCGCATGCGTGATCGTCACGGCACTGGTGATCGCCCGGATCGGGGCGCAGCTGCTGATCCATCACGAGCTGCCGCAGGAGGCTCCGGGGCTGCTGGTCGTGCTGCTCGGGGCGCTGGCGCTGCGGGCCGGCGCCGTCCTGGTCGAGCAGCGCACCGCCCATCGGGCCGCGACCGAGGCCATCGGCGAGCTGCGGGGCCGGATCGTCGCCCATGCGGCGGCCCTGGGACCGCGCGGCGGTGCCGGCCGGGGCGCCGATCTCACGGCTCTGGCCACCACCGGCGTCGAACAGCTGCGGCCCTATCTGGTCGGCTACGTCCCCCAGCTGATGCTCTCGGTGACGGTCACCCCGCTGTGCCTGCTGACCATCGGGATCCTCGACCCCCTCAGCGCTCTCATCGCCGCGGTCACCCTGCCGCTGGTGCCGTTGTTCATGGTGCTGGTCGGCAAGCTCACCGTCGGCCGCTCCGAGAAGCTGCTGACGGACATGCGCTCGCTGTGGACCCAGCTGCTGGACCTCGTCGACGGGCTGCCGACGCTGCGGGCCCTGGGCCGGGAGAAGGGCCCGGAGACGATGGTCCGCACCCTCGGCGACCGCCACCGCGCCTCCGCGATGGGCTCGCTGAAGTTCGCCTTCCTCTCCTCCATGGTGCTCGAGCTGTTGGCCATGCTCTGCGTCGCCCTGATCGCCGTGAGCATCGGCATGCGCCTGGTGTACGGCGAGATGGACCTCGCCCCCGCCCTCGCGGTCCTCGTCCTCGCCCCGGAGGTCTACCAGCCGCTGCGCAACGTCGGCGCCCAGTACCACGCCTCCACCGACGGGCTGGCCGCCGTCAGCGCCTCCTTCGCGGTGCTGGACGAACAGCCGATGACCGACGGGACGGTGCCCGCCCCGGACCTGCGCACCTCGACCCTCGCCCTGCGCGGGGTCTCCGTTCGCTCCCGCGACGGCGACGCGCCCGCCGGCGCCGAGCTGACGGTCCGCCCCGGCCGGGTGCTGGCGCTGACCGGTCCCTCGGGAGCGGGCAAGACCACCGCGGTCCAGGTGCTGCTGGGCCTGCTGGAGGCCGACGAGGGGCGCGCCGAGGTGATCGACGCCGACGGCACGGCCACCGACGTGCGGGCGCTGCGGCGGCGCGAGCTGTGGGACCAGGTGGCGCTGCTCCCCCAGCGCCCGGTGCTGCCGGCGGGAACGCTGCGCGAGGTCCTGGTCGCCGCACGGCCCGGGGCCGGGCGCGATGAGCTCGCCGCCGTCGCGGCGGCGACCGGCCTGGACGCGGTGGTCGCCGAGCGCGGCTGGGAGGCACCGCTGGGACGGGCCGGCCGCGGCCTCTCCCTCGGCCAACGCCAGCGCCTCGCCCTCGCCCGAGCGCTGCTCTCCCCCGCCCCCCTGGTGGTGCTCGACGAGCCCACCGCGCATCTGGACGGCGCCACCGAGCAGGTGGTCCTCGACCTGATCGGGACCCTGCGCGCCCAGGGACGCACCGTGCTGGTCATCGCCCACCGGTCCCGCCTGGTCGAGGTCGCCGACGACGTCGCCGCCGTGGGGATGACGTCGATGCGGGCGACCGGCGCGGAGGTGTCGTGATGAACGCCCCTGCCACCCCGCTGCGGCGCGCCGAGCGCGCCCTGGAGATCCCGCGCGCCCGCCTCCTGGCCGCCGTGCTCGCCTCCTGTGCGACCCTCGCGGCCGCCTTCGCTCTCGCCGCTGTCTCCGCCTACCTGGTCACACGGGCCTGGACCATGCCACCTGTGCTGGACCTGACGGTCGCCGTGGTGATGGTGCGGGCGCTGGGCATCTCCCGCGGCGTGTTCCGCTGGCTGGACCGCATGCTGATCCACGACGTCGCCCTGCGCGGAGTGGTCTCCCTGCGCACGAACCTGTTCACGGCGCTGGCCGCCCGCACCGACGATGCGCTGACCCGGCTGAGCCGCGGCGACCTGCTCTCCCGCCTGGGGGACGACGCCCAGGAGCTCGGCGACCACGTGATCACGGCACTGGTGCCGGCGCTGGTCGCGGTCGTGATGGGCGTGGTCGTCGTGGCCACCATCGCCCCCATGTCCCTGCTGGCCGCCATGACGATGCTGGTCGCCCTGGTGGTCGCGAGCCTGCTGGCCCCGCTCGCCGCCTACCGCGCCGCACGGATCACCGAACAGGCCGTGGTCACCACCCGCGCGGCGGTGGGTGCCTCGGCGCTGGAGATCCTCGACGACGCCACCGCGCTGCGGGTCGACGGGCGGCTCGAGCAGTCGCTGGCGGAGCTGCGGACCGGCCAGCGGACCCACGATGCGGCGCTGGACCGGGCCGCGCTGCCCGCGGCCGTGGCCTCGGCGGCGGTGCCGCTGGCGATGGTCCTGGCCGTCGCCGGTTCGCTGTTGGCCGCCGGGGCCGCATGGACCGACGGCGGCGCCTCGGCGGGACAGATCGGCGTGCTCCTGCTGCTGCCGCTGTCCTCCTTCGAGGCGGCCACGACCCTGCCCGCCGCGGCCTCCCAGTACGCCCGCTCCCGCGCCGCCGCCCAGCGCCTGGCCGAGATCGTCGGGCCCGAGGGCGGCGACGCCGCGCCCGCCGCAGCCCCCGCGGACCCCACAGCCCCTGCCGTCCCCGCGGCCGACGGAGCCGCGGCGGGCGCGGGGACGCTGCGGGCCGTCGGGCTCAGCGCCGGATGGAGCGACGGGGCGGCACGGGTGGCGGACCTCGACCTGGATCTCCCGCCGGGCTCGCGCCTGGCCGTGGTGGGGGCCTCCGGCACCGGGAAATCGACCCTGCTGGCCACGCTCGCGGGACTGCTCGAGCCGCTGGCCGGCCGTATCGAGCTCGCCGGCGGCGCTCCCCTGCGCTCGGCCGTGACGATGTTCGCCGAGGACGCCCACGTCTTCGCCACCACGCTGCGGGAGAACCTCAAGGTGGTCCGCGGCGACCTCGCTGACGAGACCGCCCGCGCCGCTCTGGAGGCCGTCGGCCTCGCGGGCTGGGTCGCGACCCTCCCCCGTGGTCTGGACACCCTGCTCGGACCGGACGGCACCACCGTCTCCGGCGGAGAACGGCGCAGGCTGCTGCTGGCCCGGGCGGTGATCCGCCGCGGCCCGGTCCTGCTGCTGGACGAGCCGACCGAGCATCTCGACACCGCCCGCGGGGACGCCCTGCTGCGGGCGCTGCTCGACCCGGCCGATGAGACCCTCGTGCCGTCGGCCGGCACCGTCGTGGTGGTCACCCACCGTCCCGAGGCGATCCCGGCGGGCACCCCGGTGCTCCGCATCGGCGAGAATGCGAGCACCCGCCTCGAGGAGAGCTGATGAGCACGACCACCCCGCCGCCCCGGCCCGACCGCCCCCGGGTCCAGGACCTCGTCGGCGCCGTGCTCGCCGGCGGCGACACCGAGGACCTGCTGGATCTGCTGGTCCGCTCCGCCCGCACGGACCTCGACGCCCGCACTGCGGCCCTCGCCCTGCCTCTGGGGCCCGGTACCTGGACGCACGAGATCGTCGACGGCCCCGACGCGCCGGCTCTGCTCGGGGAACCTGTGGTGCCGGACTCCCCCGCCGGGCGCGCCCTCGAGGACGCCGACGCCGAGGCGTTCGAGGAGATCGGCAGCCTCTCGATCGACGCGCAGGAGCACCGCGCGCTGCTGGCTCTGATCGACGCCGCCGAGCACGGCGTGGGGACCCTGGTCGTGCTGCGCGGCACCGCAGATGCCCCCTCGGCCCCGTTCACTCCGGCGGACCGCGAACGGCTCGACGCCTTGGCCGGTCTCATCGCCCTCACCCTGCGAGCCCCGACCCTGGGCGTCTCCGGGGAGCTGGACGACGAGCGCGGGCGGATCGCGCGCGATCTGCACGACCTGGCGATCCAGGAGCTGTTCGCGGTGGGGATGGAGCTCGAAGGTCTCACCGACGCCCTGGCCTCCCCCGGGGAGCCGCCCTCGAACACACGGATCCGCTCCTCCGTCGCCGCCTCCGTGCAGGGGGTGGAGAACGCGGTCGCACAGATCCGGCAGATCGTGCAGTCTCTGCGCCGGCAGCGGCCGGAGGCGACCCTGACCGAGCAGCTGCGCCACGAGGTGGGACTGGCCACCGCCGGCCTGGGCTTCGTGCCGGCCCTGCGGCTGCCCCCGCACCCGGGGGAGATGGATGCCGAGCTGCCCGCCGAGGTCGCCGAGGACGTGGTCGCGGTGGTCCGGGAGGGCCTGGCCAACGCCGCACGCCACGCCCACGCCAGCGCCGTCGCGGTCTCGGTGAGCGTATTCAGCGAGGGCGTGGACCGCGTGGTGCAGGTCAACGTCTCCGACAACGGGCGCGGGATCGACCCCGCGGTGCAGCGGCGCAGCGGGCTGGCGAACATGTCCAGCCGCGCCCGGCGTCACTCGGGATGGGTCGACGCGATCACCCTCGAGCCGGGCACGATGATCTCCTGGCGCGTCACCCTGCCGCCGGTGTGATCGGGCCCGGGATGATCAGGAGGGGTCCTGCTTCCAGCCGACGCGGCGGCGGGCGGCCACCATCGCGGCGACCTGGGTGCGGCGCTGCATGCCGAGGGTCTGCAGGATCACCGTCACCCGGTTCTTGACGGTCTTCTCGGCGATGCCGAGCTCGTCGGCGATCTCGCGGTTGGAGTGCCCGTCGCCGATCAGGTCGACGATGCGCTGATCGGACTCGGACAGATCCGGGCCGTCGGCGACGTGGTCGGCGGGCCACACGTCCCGGCCCTCGTGCACCGCCCGGATGGCCGCGACGATCTCCTGGGAGCGGGCGGACTTCAGCATCAGTCCGGCGGCCCCGGCCGACCGCGACTCCCGCAGCGCGGCGTCGTCGTCGAAGCTCGTCAGCACGAGCATCCGCTGCTCGGGGCAGGTGCTACGAGCGGACCTCATGACGTCGACGCCGGTGCCGTCGGGCAGCTGCAGGTCGACCACCAGCACGTCGGGGCGGATCGCGGGCAGACGGCGCGTCGCCTCGGCGACGGAGGACGCCTCCCCCACGACGCTCAGACCGTCCTGGGCGTCGATGACCGTGACGATGCCGCGGCGGACCACCTCGTGGTCGTCGACCAGCATCACGCGGACCTGCTCTGGCGAAGCTGTCACGGCACATCCTTCCGGGTCGGGCCTGCCGTCAGCATATCCGGCGGCCGCCTCGGGCGAGCCGGAGCAGCGACGTGAGGAGGACGACCTCAGCGCCGCGGGAGCGGGCGCTGGCAGCGCGGGCAGAAGTGGCTGCTGCGCCCCTGATGGACGGCGCGCCGGAGCACGGTGCCGCACCGTCGGCAGGGGGTGCCGTCCTGTCCGTAGGCGGCCAGGGACCGGGCGAAGTAGCCCGACTTCCCACGATAGATACATTGAAAAACTGGGAGCCTCTGAAGGTGGCGTTTCCGCTGGTCAGAGGATACTTCACGGTGCGACGACGCGTGAAGGACGCGCACTGCCTACACACCAGAGTACGGCCTCAGGACTTCAACATGTCAACGGCCCGGTCGAAGGAAGAATCGGGCATCCGTGACCGTGCGCACAGGATGCCTCCGCCAACGAAGATGGGCACTGCGTCGGCTACGACGCAGTCCCGGCCTCCCCTTCTCTTCTTCTCTTGGCGTCCTGTTCGAGCAGGTGGTCCGTGAAGACCTTGGCGATGAACGTCGTCTGCTCCCGCGTCAGCGGCGGCGCGGCCTGGCGGATCTTCCGGACGTGCTCGGCGTGCGCGGTCAGGCCGAACGCCCGGGTCCAGGTCGGAGACCCGGATCAGCGTCTTGATGACCATGCGTCCGTCGCGTCCGTCCACCTTCTCGGTCCGGGCTGGGAGCCTGCCCTGCCAGACGCGCCGCCAGCTGCTCTTGCTGCAGCCGTGGCGCTCTGCCGAGGCGGCGACGTCGAGCCATTCGTCCACGGCCATCGGCCAGGGTTGTGGTCACTCGGTTTCTGCGCTCTGGCGGTCGTCGGCAGAGCGCGCTGGCTCCGGGGCGCAGCAGTCTGCCTCAGTCTTCCGGAGGCTGGCGCGGCGGCGACGGCTGAGGGTCCCGATCAGCAGCACGACGATCACGGCGGCGACGGACACTCCGGTGACGACACCGACGTGTCCTTGGACCCAGCCCGACACCGCAGTGGCGACTCCGGCGACGGCGTTGGTGCGACTGGAGGCGGCAGCGTCGCCGGTGGCGGCCGGGTACCAGTACCAGGCCAGATAAGCACCGGTGAGTACGAGGACGAAGGCAGTAATCCTGGGCCCATAGCGCGCCAGCGATGCGATGCGTCGCGACAGCGCCGAACCTGCTGCGGCGGCGGCAACGGCGACGATCAGCAAGACGGTGGCAGAGCCCGCGGCGTACACGCCGAACACGAGGAGCAGCCCTGCGAAGCTGGCTGTGGCCTGGGCCTGCGCGATGACGGCCAGGAGTACGCCGAAGGTGCACGACAGCGACGCCACGGCGTAGCCGACCCCGAAGAGGACCATGCGTGCGGTGCTCGGAGGGCGGTCCGTGACTCGGGAAGGGATGCTGGGCAGTCGGAGCGAGAAAGACCGGCCTGTCAGCATCGCCGCGCCGAACAGGACGAGCACGACGCCGACGGCGAGCCCCAGCACGGGAGCGGCCTGGATCAGGCTCCGCGCTCCGGCGCTCACAGCGATGCCTGCCAGCGCGAGCGTTCCCGCGAACCCGATGGTCACCGCGACGCCGGCACGCAGCGACCGCAGGAGTCGCACCGGTGCCGGGGAGGAGGAGGCGTCCCCGAGCGCGTGGGTGATCCACGCCGGGAGCAGGGCAAAGCCGCAGGGATTGACCGGGGCGATCATCCCGGCGGCGAAAGCGAGCGCGAGAAGTCCACCCATGGCTCAGGCCCCGGCCTTCTCGAGCTCGGCGACGATCGTGTCGGCGGCGGGGTCGGTGGCGCGGAATGTCACCTTGCCGTCGGCGTCGACGATGATCAGGGTGGACAGCGCGGCGACGTCGAAGCGCTGCGACAGGACCGCGCCCTCGTCGATGGCGGCGGGGACGTGTTCGGCCTCGACGTACTCCATGAAGCCCTCAATGGTCTCCTTGGGCTCGCGCGGATCCATGTCGACGGCGAGGAACTGTGCATCAGTGCCGTTGTCCTCGGCGCTGGCGGCGGCTTCACCGAGGGACCGGACGCCGCCGACGCATTCGCCGCAGCCGACGGAGAAGAAGAACACGGCGGTGGGCTTCCCAGCGGCTGGCAGGCTGACCTGCTGGCCGTCGATACTGGTCACGGGTGCGGGCGAGCCGGCGTCCGCGGAGGACCCGTCCTCGTCGGCGCTACCACAGGCACTCAAGGCCAGAGAACCCACGATCAGGAGGCCTGCGAGCGAAAGGGTTGTGCGGCGGGTGAGGGATATCGTCATCGGTTCTGGTCGTCCTTCGGGTCTGCGGGCTGGGCGGGGTCGGTGGTCGGGCAGCAGTCGGGTCCGGTGCGGCCGTGGTGGGCTCGGCGACGGGCGACGACCAGCAGGACGAGCGCGACGAGCGCGATGCCCGCGCCGATCACCCAGGGGTTGCCGAGGAGGCCTCCGACGCCGGCGAGCACTCCCCCGGCTATGAGCAGTGGCAGTGCGCAGCAGAGGGCCATGAGCAGCACGGCTCCTGCCCCGAAGAGCAGGCCTCCGCCACCTGGCCGGTCATAGTGTTCTGATGTCATCTGTATCTCGAATCTCTCGAAGTCTTGGGTCAGCAGCAGCGGCGGCAGTCGTCGGCCGCCGAGACATCACCCTGGGACCGGTCGAGCAGGCGCGCGGCGAGTTCGGCTCCGATCCGATGCGCCTCGGCCACCGGCACCGCCTCGGCCCCGGGATGCTCGGCGAGCCACTCGGCAGCGTCGCCAACAGAGGTGAAGTAGTGCACCTGGTTGCAGAACGACGATCGGATCGAGGTGATCTGGTCCGGATTCATCAGCGAGACCACGGCAGTGGCGGGCTCGATGCTTATGGCTCCGGCGACCGGATCGACGGCGACGCGGATCATCTCGCCGCTGGCCGGGGAGACCGACTCCACGCGCGCTGGGCGGCCGAGAAGCGCCGGGAAGACCAGGGTGTCCAGCGCGCACCAGGTGTAGAGCCCTTCTCCTGACGCGGTGAACCGGTGCGGGGTGGGCCGCAGGGTGAGGCCCTGGCCGACGATCCGACCCAGGTCGTCGTACTCGGTGTCGGGCACCGCTGCCAGCCTGGTCCTGACCTGCTCGGGTGTGCGGCCCGCGGCCGTGGCGAGCTGCTCGACCGTGACGGGATCGCCGTCGGCGAGAAGCCGAAGCAGCGGGACGAGCAGGCCGGGGTCGAGACCCGTCTCCTCGGTGCGGCCGAGCCGCTCGGGAAGTTGCTTACTGAGGTCGGACATTGCGGGTTCCTCCAGTTCTGAATGCGGGCGGTGTGCTGTCGCGGGGTTCTCACGCGCAGCAGGAGAGCTTCGAGACGTCGGTGGTGAAGGCCTTGGCGGCGATCCGGATGCCCTCGGCCATGGTCAGGTACGGAGCCCAGGCGTCGGCGACCTCGGCGATGGTCTTGCCGAGCACGTGGACCCCGGCGGCGGCCAGCTCCCCCGCGTCCTTGGCGACCGCGGTCAGCCCCAGGATCTCCCCGGTGTCCGCGTCGGCGACCATCTTGATGAAGCCGCGGGTGTCGCGATTGACCAGCGCGCGGGGCACGTAGTGCAGGGGCAGGACGCGGCAGTCGCAGCGGATCCCCGCCTCGAGGACCTGCTTCTCGGTCATCCCGACCGCGCCGATGGCAGGAGAGGTGAACGTCACCCGGGGCAGCCTCGCGTAGTCCACCGGCTTTTGGGCATCTGTGAACGCGTTCTCAGCCACGAGGGTGCCGTGGTGGGCGGCGACATAGACGAACTCGGGGTGCCCGGTGACGTCCCCCGCGGCCCAGACCCGGGGGTTGGACGACTGCAGCTGGTCAGAGACGACGATCTGCCCGGCGTCGCCAGTCTTCACCTCCACCGCCTCGAGGTTGAGTCCCTCGGTGACCGGCCGTCGGCCGAGCGCGACCAGAACCTGGTCGGCGCGGAAGTCCTGCGATCCGCCGGACACGTCGGCGGTGACGACGACCTGTCCGTCCGCGTCGCGGGCGACGCGGGTCGGGACCACTCGGCGGACCACTCGGATGCCCTCGTCGGAGAAGACCTCGGCCAGGGCATTGGACACCTCCAGCTCCTCCTTCGACGCCAGCCGGGAACGGACCAGCAGGGTCACCTTCGCCCCGAGACGCGCATACAGCTGGGCCTGCTCCAGCGCCACGTAGCCGCCGCCGAGCACCAGCAGCGACTTCGGCACCGCCGTCAGCTCCATCGCCGTGGTCGAGGTCAGGTACCCGGCCTCTTCCAGGCCCTCGATCGGCGGGGCCCATGGCCGGGATCCGGTCGCGACCAGGTACTGGTCAGCCTCGATGGTCCCGACGGCCCCGTCGGGTCCGACGACCTCCAGGACCGGCGCGTCGGGGGTGCCGGCGAACGAGGCGTCGCCCTTGCGGACGTGCCATCCGTACGCCTCGGCGACATCGACGTACTTCTCGCCTCGCAGGCTCTCGACCAGGTCCTGCTTGCTCCCGATCAGCGCCGGCATGTCCACCGGTTCCGCGGCCGCGACGATGCCCGGGAACCGACCAGACGCGTCCATGGCGACGTGGCGGGCCTCGGCGGCGGCGATGAGCGCCTTCGACGGCACGCAGCCGGTGTTCACGCACGTGCCGCCGAAGGTTCCGCGCTCGATCATCACCACCGACTTGCCGAGCGTGTTCGCACGGATCGCGGCGGCGAACGCTCCGCCGCCCGATCCGATGATGGCGAGGTCGTACTTCGTAGGCATCCCTGCTCCTGTCAGTCCTTGGTCTTCTGTTCCGTCATCAACTATGCTGGACCTTCCAGTACAGGGGAAGGTCAAGTACGGCCGCGACACGATCGGAGGACGGCGTGAAGATCGGGGAGCTCGCACAGGCGGCCGGCACCACGGCCAAGACCCTGAGGTTCTACGAGGAGCAGGGGCTGCTACCGCCGCCCGGCAGGACGTCGTCGGGGTACCGTGACTACCCGCCGGACGCGATCGCACGTGTCGACTTCGTCCACCGCGGCCAGGCCGCCGGCCTCACCCTCGCCCAGATCCGCCAGATCATGGACATCCGCGACGCCGGACGTGCCCCGTGCGACCACGTGCGCGACCTGCTCGACGCGCGCCTGCACGACATCGAGCAGCAGATCTCCCAGCTGTCCGCACTGCGCGACACCATCACGGACCTCCGGGACGATGCAGCGCACCCCGAGCCGGAGACCTGCAGCGCCGATCAGGTGTGTCGCTACCTGTAGGTCCTCGTCAGACGTCGAAAGTTGTGAAAGGAAGACCGTCAGTCAGCCTCGACGGCTTCGTCGATTGAACGGGTCTCATGGACCGCCGCTGCAAGTCAGTGCCCACCCCGAACTGGGCAAATCGCCCTGTCCTCACCACTGCCGGTTCGTGCCGTGGAACTGCAGTGTCCGCATCGACGCCCACGCGCGGTGCGAGAGAATACCGTGACCGGAGCGCTTCTGGAGCGACGGTGATCGTCCTACATTGACGTATCGGGAAACGAGGCGACGCCATGGCGATGTAGCCCGATCCCCTGTTTGTGATCGCGTCGCAGGCGACCGATCGAACTAGCGTTTCCGCTGGCAGACAGGGCAGAAGAAACTCGATCGGTTCATGAACTTCTCCCGCACGATCGACGTCCCGCAGCGCATGCAAGGCTGGCCAGCAAGACCGTAGGCATTCAGGCTGCGGGCAAAATAGCCGCTGCTGCCGGCCACGTCGACATAGAGGGAGTCGAACGATGTACCGCCCTGGGCAAGAGCAGCGGCCATGACCTCCCGCGCCGCATCGACCAGCGCTGAGATCCTTGGCTTGCTCAACGACGAGGCTGCCGTCTCCCCCTGCTCCTTGGCAGCCCACAGTGCCTCGTCGGCGTAGATGTTCCCGATGCCGGACACCACCGTCTGGTCCAGCAACACGCGCTTGATCCCGGTGCTCCTGGCCTTGATCCGCGCGACCGCCGCCGGCTGGTCGAACTGCGGGTCGAAGGGATCCCTCGCGATGTGGGCGATCAGCGAGGGCAGCACCGCTCCGCCCTCGTCGTACAGCAGATGGCCGAACGTGCGCTGGTCGTCGAACCGCAGATCGTGGCCTCCGTCGGTGAAGGTGAAGCGCGCCCGCTCGTGCGCGGCGACTGCGGCATCAGGGGACGAAATGAGCATCTGCCCGCTCATCCCCAGATGCATCAGCAACGCATCTGCACCGTCCAGGATCAGCCACAGGTACTTGCCGCGGCGCGCAGTCCCCGTGATCGTCGCACCGACCATCCGTGCTGCGAGATCCGCCGGACCGCCCACATGACGTCGCGCCGCACGCGGATGCAGAACAGTCGCCGAGGCGATCGTCCGGCCACGGACATGATCGTCGATCCCCCGACGCACGACCTCGACCTCAGGCAATTCAGGCACAGGCCACACCTCGCAGACTCCGCGACCCGACTTTGTGTCGGTGCGCTACTAAATGGGCTGGACCGTTGAGCTGCTTGTCCAGAGCCCTTCGTGCCAGGTCAGACCGCAATATCGCTTGTCGACGCATGGCCGATGCCCGGCACAGACAATCGCGACCTTCGTGTGCACGGCTTCCTTCGACTCGCTCTACGTCAATGTCGAGGTAGCCGCTGCGCCCCTCGACGTTGACGTACAGCGCATCGAAGCTGGTGCCGCCGACGGCCAGCGCCCGCTCCATCACCGCGCCGGCCGCACGCAGGATCGCCAGCGCCCTGCGCTGGGTCAGCGCCGCGCCGGGGGTGTCGTAGCGGGTACGGGCCTCCCACAGCGCCTCGTCGGCGTAGATGTTGCCGATGCCGCTGACCAGGTCCTGGGCCAGCAGCAGCGACTTCACGCCGGCGCGCCGGGAGCGGATCGTGCGGGCGATCGCGGGCAGGTCCGCCGCGGGGTCGAGCAGGTCACGGGCGATGCGCGCGGCGTCGGTCGGCAGCATCGCGTCCGGGCTGCCGAGCCCGGCGAGGGAGCCGTCGGCGGCGGGTTCGAGGGGGCTGGACCAGATCCCGCCGAAGATCCGCTGGTCGATCAGGTCGATCGCGGTGCCGTCGTCGAGGTGGAGGCTCAGGCGGCGGTGGCGCAGCGGATCCGAGGCGGGTCCCTCGGACGGGGCGAGCTCGGATGGGGCGGCAGCCTCGGAGCGCCCAGGGGTGAGCGGCCCGGCGTCGCGCACGCGCAGCTGCCCGCTCATGCCCAGGTGCGCCATCAGCGCCTCGCCGGTGTCCTCGCCGGTCTCGTCGGCCAGGCGCCACCACAGGAACTTCCCGCGGCGCACGACGGCGGTCATCCGGGTGCCGGCCAGGGCACCGCGCAGACGGTCCGCTCCGCCGCTCTGACGGCGCAGGATCCGGGGGTCGAGCACCTCGACCGATTCGATCAGGCGGCCGACGGTGCGGGGTTCCAGGCCTCGACGGACGACCTCGACCTCGGGCAGCTCGGGCACGGCCTCAGCCCCGCGGGATCAGAGATTCGCCGCGCTCGGCCAGGACGGTGCGCACGGCGGTCTGGGCGGCGGCGAGCTCGGCGTCCTTCTTGGAGGCCCCCTCGCCGTGCGCGCTCACGACGCCCTCGACGCTGACGGAGGCGGTGAAGACCTTGGCGTGCTCGAGGCCGTCCTCGGTGAGGCGGTAGGTGGGGCTCGTGCCCGCGGCGGCGGCGATCTCCTGCAGGCGGGACTTGAAGTCGTAGCTGGTCTCGAGGAACTCGTCGGAATCCAGCAGCGGGGCCATGAGGTCGAGCACGAAGCGGCGGGAGACGCTCTGGCCGAGGGCGAGGTGGACGGCGCCGATCACGGCCTCGGTGGTGTCGGCGAGGATGGAGGACTTCGCCCGGCCGCCGGTGAGGTCCTCCCCGCGGCCCAGCTTCACGTACGCGCCGAGGTCGAGCTTCGAGGCGATCACGGCGAGGGCCCGGGTGCTCACGGTCGCGGCACGCCGGCGGGCCAGATCACCCTCGGGCAGCGTGGGATGGGAGGCGTACAGCTGCTCGGTGACCGCCAGCTGCAGCACCGCGTCGCCGAGGAACTCCAGGCGCTCGTTGTGCGGGAGGCCGTCGTGCTCGTAGGAGTACGAACGGTGGGTCAGAGAGAGGTCGAGCAGACCTGATTCGCGCAGGTCCGCCGCCTGTGCGCCGTCCAGGGGCAGGCCCTCGAGCAGCTGCGCCGGATCGGCGGCCTCGGTGGCGCGGCGCCTGCGCGCCATCAGCGGTCCTGGCCCTGGGGCCCGGAGTCCTCGCCGTCGGAGTCCTCGGAGTCGGCGGGGTCCTCGGCGTCGGCGGAGTCCTCGAACATGCCCTGCAGCGCGGCGAAGCGATCGTCGATGACGTCGTGGTGGTGCGTGGGGTCGTCCTCCATGCGGAAGCCGCACTGGGCGCACAGCCCCGGGCAGTCCTCACGGCACAGCGGTCGGTCGTCGGCCTCCTCGGCGAGCGCGTCGCGGACCAGGGAGCCCAGCTCGACGGCATCGCCGCTGAGCATCGTGGTGTCCTCGCGCTCGTCGGCCTTGACCTTCTCGGGGTACATGAACAGCTCGTCGAGGCGTGCGGTGACGTCCTGCTCGACCGGGTCGAGGCAGCGGGAGCATTCGCCGTCCAGGTGGGCGCTGACGGTGCCGTGGACGAAGACGCCCTCGACGACGGACTCGAGCTCCACCTCGACCTCGAGCGGCTGCCCCTCGGGCGCCTGCATCGCGGCGCCGCCCACCTCGCGGGCGGGAGCAGGGACGGTGCTGGTCAGATGTCGGTGCGTGCCGGTGCGGCCGATGAGGTCGACGGCGTCGACGCGCAGGGCCGTATCGAGCGGGGAGACGGGCGGGGTGTCGGCAGACATGCCCTCAGGATACCGGCGGGACGGCGCGCAGTGCGTCCAGGGAGGGGACCGGCAGCATGTCGGAGACGTCACCGCCGAGGGCGTGCACCTCACGCACCAGCGACGAGGAGATGTGGGCGTAGGCGGAGTCGGTCAGGAGGAAGACCGTCTCGAGCCCGGCGAGGTGATGGTTCATCCGCGACATCGGCTCCTCGTAGGCGAGGTCGAGCTGCGAGCGCAGACCGCGCACGACGGCTCCGGCGCCCACCTCGCGGCAGAAGTCGACCAGCAGGCCCTTGGGCAGGGTGCGCACTTCGACGTCCTCGGCGAGTCCCTCGGTGACGACGGCGGCGCGGATCGCGGCCATGCGGGTCTCGAGATCCAGCATCGACCGCTTGGAGGGATTGTGGGACACAGCGATGATCACGTGGTGGCCCAGGGCGACGGCCCGACGGGTGAGGTCGAGGTGGCCCAGGGTGAAGGGGTCGAACGAGCCGGGCAGGACGACGGTGGTCATGGCGCCACTGTAGCCGGGCCGGATCGGGCCTGGTCAGGTCAGGTCAGGTCACGTCCGGTCAGGTCAGGTCAGGCGAGCGAGATCCCGACCCGGTGCACGCCGTCGTCGTCGATGCCCTCGATGGTGAGGGTGCCGCGGATCCCCGCGAGAGCTCCGGTGCCGGAGCCGGGCACCAGGACGTACTCCAGGGCCGGCTCCCCGCCCGCCATCGTGCCGAGCTGCTGGAGGGCGACGGTCCCGGTGCGGCCCTGGAAGGCGCCCTCGAAGATCTCGCTCGCGATGTACCCGGCATCGCCGGTGGCGGGATCGCCCGCCGTGAGCATGGTGCCGCGGCTGGTCCCCTCCAGCGCGCCGGTCCAGGTCTTGGTCAGCTCGAAGCGGCCGGCCGCCCCGGGCAGGTCCTCGCCGGGGCGGAGGTCGACGGTGAAGGCGGCGGTGATCGCGGTCATGGGGGCAGTATCCCAGCTGCGCGGTCGCCGCGGGAACCGCCGTACGAGGACGGGGTCCGTCCCGTCACGGTGCGGAAGTCGCGGATGAAGTGGGACTGGTCGAACCACCCGAGACCCTGGGCGAGATCCGCGAGAGAGCGCGGGTCGCCGCGGTCGATCGCGGCGACGGCGTCCATCACCCGCGCGCGCAGCAGCATGCGTTTGGGACCGACGCCGACGTAGCGGTGGAACTGCCGCTGCAGGGAGCGGATGGAGCGGCCCGAGCGCCGCTCGAGCACGGCGGTGCCGGTGACCTCCGGGTCCTCCAGCACGGCGAGGACCTCCCGGAAGGCGGCAGCACCGGGATCCTCGCGGGGTTCGCGCGCCAGCAGCCAGGCGTCGAGAGCGGGTGCCGCGCCGGTGGCCGTACTGGGGAGGTCCGGCGGCGGGAGGTCGGCGCCGAACCATTCGGCCGCCGGCACCGTGCGGTCGCGGAGCGCGGCGAGGTCGGCGCGGGTGAAGGCGGTGGTGCCCCCGAGACGGAAGCGCACCCCGACGACGCCGCCCGCCTCATGCTGGGTGACATCGAACCTGCCCTGGGTGACGGGCCCCGTGATCCAGGTTCCGGCACCGTCGGTGCCCTCTCGCCGAACCCCTCCCCATTCGCGGGTGAGGTGGGTCGAGGGCTCGTCGAGCGTGGTCACGCGGTGCATCCGGCCGGGACCGAGGTCCCAGGTCACCGACCAGTAGCGATCGATCCAGCAGCGCAGACGGCGGTCGGGGACGGCGTGGTCGTAGCGGGCATGCCGTAGGAACTCCTCGGGCCGCAGCACGTGCCCGTACAGGTGCCCGGGCTCGACGGCGGGAGCTGTCGCGTTCGTCCAATCTCCAGACGGGTCCATGCCAGGAGTATGGCGGGCATGACACAGACCGCCGCCTCCACGACAGAGACCGTCCCCGTCGCCCGCCTCGCCATGATCACCCTGGACGCGTCCGAGACCGAGCCGATCGCCCGGTTCTGGTCGGCCGTGCTGGGCTGGCCGATCCTCGCCCTCACGCCCGAGTACGCGATGCTGCAGGGGCCCTCGCATGCCCTCGGCATCGGGATGATCCCGGATCATCAGCGCCCCGCCTGGCCGGACGACGGTCGCAAGCAGTTCCACTTCGACCTGGCCGTGGACGACCTGGAGGACGCGGCCGCACGCTGCGTGGAGCTCGGGGCCGAGCGGGTCGACCCCCAGCCCGGGGAGACCTGGATCGTGCTGCGCGATCCGGCCGGGCACGCCTTCTGCCTCACCGACGCCGCCGCCTGGGGCTGAGGGTCAGCCCCGGCCGGCCCGGTGCTCGCGGGCCAGCAGCGCCCAGGTCATCCCGTCCAGCCAGCGCCCGCTGCGGTGCAGGGACTCCTCGAGGAAGACGCCCTCGAGCCGCATGCCGATCTTCTCCATGACCCGCCGGGAGGCGACGTTGTCGGCGAAGCATTCCGCCACCACGCGGCGCACGTCGAGGCCGTCGACCGCGGTGTCCAGCAGGGCGGCGGCGAACTCGGTGCCCAGGCCCCGGCCCTGGATCGACGGATCGAGCACCCAGCCCAGCTCCGCCTGCCGGCCGCGGGCCTGCTCGGCCATGTCGGCCTGGGACCAGGCATCCTGCCGCTGGACCTTCCCGGCGGCGACGATCCGGCCCTCGAACTCTCCGACGACGCAGTCCCCGAGCCCTCGATCCCACCACTGCTGGTGGTCCGCGAGGGTGTCGCTGAGGGTGGTGGTCCACTCCTGGACCTCCGGCAGGCGGTACCAGGGCCAGACCGCTGCGGCGTCCTCGGCCCGCCCGAGGCGCAGCTGCAGGCGCTCGGTGCGGACGGGCCAGGCGAGATCGGTGAGCGCGATGGTCATCGGCTCATCCTAGAGTTCTCAGAGGCTGGGGAGATCGCTCCCGTTCAGCGCCGCGACCACCTGGGGATAGTCACCGCGGGCCTCGGCATGGCGGAGGAACCCCACCTGCTGGACCTGGATCTCCGCGGCCTCCGGTCTGTTCTCCAGGATCTCCATCACCTCGTCGACGAACTCCGCCAGCGGCATCGCCGCCGCGCTGGTGGCCTGACCGGGCATGAGGTCCGTGCGCACCGCCGGGGGGACGAGCTCGAGGACCTCGACCCCCGTGCCGGCGAGCTGCAGGCGCAGGGACTCCGAGAGCAGGTGGATCGCGGCCTTGGTGGCGTTGTAGGTCGGGGTGGCGCGCAGCGGGACGAACGCGAGACCCGAGGAGACGGTCATGATCGTCGCCGACTCCTGGGCGAGCATGTGCTCGACGAAGGCCGCGATCAGCCGGATCGGGCCCAGCAGGTTGGTGGTCACGGTCGTCTCGGCGGTGGAGAGGAAGCCGGCGGGGTCCGTCCAGTCCTCGGCGCGCATGATGCCGGCCATCGTGATGAGCACGTCGAGGTCCGGGTGCTCGGCGAGCACGATGCGGGACGCGGTGTCGATGCTGTCCGGATCGGCGGTGTCCAGACGGACGGTGGCGATCCCGGGGTGCTCCGCGGCGACGCGTTCGAGCAGCTCGGTGCGGCGCCCGCCGACGATGATCCGGTTGCCCTCGTGGTGCAGGGCCAGGGCGAGGGCGAGACCGATACCGCTGGTGGCGCCGGGGATGAAGATGGTGTGTCCGGTGATGTTCATGCCCTCGAGCCTGTCCCCCGTCCCGCAGGCGCACCAGAGTCCGGACATCGGGGGATCGCCGGTCCCTGGCTCCGACGGCGTGCAGGCTCGATACTTCTGGGATGGACAGGGACGCGCTCGCAGACTTCCTCGTGCGGCATCGTGCCGCGCTGGCCCCGGCCGACGTCGGTCTCGGCCCCGGGGCGCGGCGCCGCACCCCGGGGCTGCGCCGCGAGGAGGTCGCGCAGCTCGCGACCATGTCCACCGACTACTACACGCGGCTCGAGCAGCGGCGCGGGCCCCAGCCGAGCACGCAGATGCTCGCCGCGATCGCGCGGGCGCTGCGGATGACTCCCGACGAGCGCGACTACCTGTTCCGGGTGGCCGGGCACAGCGCCCCCGAGCGCTTCGCCGTCGAGGGGTACGTGGCGCCCGCCCTGATGCGCGTGCTGGATCGTCTGCACGACACTCCGGCCATGATCCTGTCCCCCCTCGAGGAGCCGCTGGTCCAGAACGACCCGGCGCGCGCGCTGTTCGGGGACGCCGACCTCCTCAGCGGGTGGGAGCGCAGCGCGATCTACAGCTGGTTCCAGGATCCCGAGCAGGCGCGCACCGTGTATCCGCTCGAGGCGCACGCGCATCACAGCCGTGCCCGGGTGGCGTCGCTGCGCGCCGCCTACGGGTCGATGGGACCGCAGTCCCGGGCCGCCGAGCTCGCCGAGCTCCTGCATGCGCGCAACGCCGAGTTCGCGCAGCTGTGGGACTCCCAGGTCGTGGCGCGCCGCTTCGAGGACCACAAGGTGGTGCTGCATCCGCAGGTCGGCCGGATCGAGGTGGACTGCCAGGCGCTGCTGACCGAGGACGCCTCGCAGGTGCTGCTGGTGCTGACCGCTCCCCCGCACAGCGAGGACGCCGGCAAGCTCGACCTGCTGGCGACTCTCGGCACTCAGTCCGTCGCCGGCCCGCCGAACTGGAGGACGGTCTCGCCGTAGCTCTTGGTGCCGTCGTCGGCCCATCCCGTCGGCCAGGTGAGCGCCCGGGTGCGGCTCGAGCGCTCGATGACGACCAGGGCGTCGTCGCTCAGCGCCGGGCGCAGGGTGAGCAGCAGGGTCTCGAGTGTCTCGGTGCTCACGCCGTAGGGCGGGTCGAGGAAGACGAGCGAGAAGACCGGGTCGTCGTCGGTCGTGGCCAGCTGGGCGGCGACGGTCTCGGCCTTCCCGGCGCGGATCTCGCAGCGCTCGGCGAGGCCGAGGCCTGCGGCGGTGCGGCGCAGCTGCCGGACGGTGGGGCCGTGCAGCTCGACCAGGAGGGCGTGCTCGGCACCGCGGGAGAGGGACTCGAAGGCGAGACCGCCGGTCCCGGCGTACAGGTCCAGCACCCGGGCGCCGTCCAGGGCGTCCCAACCCTCCAGACGGGAGAACAGTGCCTCGCGCACCCGGTCGGAGGTGGGGCGGGTGCCCTTTCCGGGCGGTCCGGGGATGGTGCGCCCGCCGAGAGCGCCGGCGATGATCCGCGGCATGTCAGCTCCTCTCCACGTCCGGGTCGGCGTCCCGCAGGCGATCGTCGATGGCGCCGGCGAGATCGGGGTGGTCGGCGAGGTCGGGATCAGCCGCGATCACGGCGAAGGCGTCCTCGCGGGCCTGCTCGATGACGCGGGCGTCGCGGATCACGTCGAGATATCGCAGGGTGCGCTGCAGACCGGATTGCTCCTCCCCCACCAGATCCCCGGCGCCGCGCACCTGCAGGTCCAGCTCCGCCAGGGCGAAGCCGTCGGCCGCCGACGCGATCCCCTCCAGGCGGTCGAACGCCGGAGCGCCCGGCGGCAGGCGGGTGTCGAGGAAGGCGATGCCGGGGTGCTCGCCGCGGCCGACGCGGCCGCGGAGCTGGTGGAGCTGGGAGACGCCGAAGCGCTCGGCGTCCAGCACGATCATCACGGAGGCGTTGGGCACGTCGACGCCGACCTCGATGACGGTGGTGGAGACCAGCAGGTCGATCTCGCCGGCGAGCACACGGTCCATGGCCTGCTGCTTCTCCTCGGTCGCCATCCGGCCGTGCAGCTCGCCGATGCGGGCGCCGGCCAGCTCGGGGCGCCGCGCGAGGCGCTCGGCGGTCGCGGAGACGCCGCGGGCCTCCTCGAGGCGGGTCTCGGCCACCTGACCGTCCGCGTCGAGGATCGCGGGAGCCGCAGGCGCCTCGTCGGCCTCGTCGATGCGGGCACAGACCACGAACACCTGGCGGCCCGCGCCGATCTCCTCCCCGGCGCGCGCCCACATCCGACTCTCCCAGGCCGAGACGGTCTCGGGGACCACGAAACTGGTCACGCCCGCCCTCCGGCCGGGGCTCTCGCGCAGGGTGAGCACGTCGAGGTCGCCGACCGTCGCCAGAGCCGCAGTGCGCGGGATCGGGGTCGCGGTCATCACCACGACGTGCGGACTGGTGCCCTCGGGCCCCTTGGTGCGCAGGCGGCGGCGGTGGTCGACCCCGAAACGGTGCTGCTCGTCGATCACGACCAGGCCCAGCGAGGCGAACTCCACGGACTCGGTGAGCAGGGCGTGGGTGCCGATCACGATCCCGGCCTCGCCGGAGGTGACGTCCAGCAGGGTCTCGCGCCGGGCGGACGTCTTCTGGGAGCCGGTCAGCAGGCGCACCCGGGTGGCATCGGCGTGCCCGTCCAGCCGTCCGGCACCGGCCAGCTCCCCGAGCAGCGTGGTGATCGTCCGGTGGTGCTGCTCGGCGAGGACCTCAGTGGGGGCGAGCAGGGCGGCCTGGTGGCCGGAGTCGACCGCGCGCAGCATGGCGCGAAGCGCGACGACGGTCTTGCCGGAGCCGACGTCGCCTTGCAGCAGCGCGCTGGTGGGGTGCTCCCGGACGAGACGTTCGCTGATCTGCTCGCCGATCTCGCGCTGGCCGGCGGTGAGCTCGAAGGGCAGGCGCTGCTCGAACGCCCCTTGGAGGGGGCCGTCGGCCCGCAGCGCCGGGGCGGGCGTGCGGGCGTCCACGGCGCGGCGCTGGGCGAAGATCGATTGCAGCACGAACGCCTCCTCGTACACCAGGTGCGCCATGCCGTTCCGAGTGTCCTGCACCGTCGTGGGCAGGTGGACCTGGGTGACGGCCTGCGGCAGAGGCGCGAGGCCGCGGGCGGCGACGAGCTCGGCGGGCACGGGCCGGGCGAGGGAGTCGGCGAACTCGATGCCCTTCTCGGTGGCCGAGCGCATCGTGCGCTGGGCGATGTTCTTGCGCAGCGGATAGACCGGCAGCGGCCGCTGGGCGCGCAGCCGCCCCTCGGGGGTGTCCTCGTAGGCCTCGTAGGCCGGGTGGGTGATCTGCGGCCGGTCGGTGTGCTTGTTCCGGCCGACGATCCCGTGGACCACGATGTGCGCGCCGACCGTGAGGTGCTTGCGATGCCAATCCACCAGATGCTGTTTGGCCAGGAAGAACGTCAGAGTGATCTCCTCGGCCCCGTCGGAGACCCCGACCTCGAGGATGGTGCCCTGGCGGCTGCGCATGCGGCGCTCTCGCACCCCGAGCACGGAGACGATCGCGCTCATCTCCTCACCCTCGTGGACCTCGTGCAGCGAGCGCAGCGGAGCAGGCGTGGTGTAGCGCCGAGGTGCGAAGCGCATCATGGTGTCGAGGTCCCGCACCCCGAAGGACGCCATGGCGCGGATCTCGCGGCGCTCCAGCAGCTCCGTCAGCGGCATCGAGCCGCGGGCGGATTCCCGTCTCCTGGCCATGTCCGTCCTCCTCGTCCCTGGTCCGAGGACTATCGTGCCATCGTGGTACGACGCTGTGTCGGAATCCACAGGGCGCGCTCGGGCCCCGCTCTTCAGGCCGGGGGCGACCTGCGATATGCTTCCGAGGTTGCCCTGACCTCCGGGGGCCGCGCCCCCGCGCTCACCCATGGTCACCGACTCCGACGGGACGTCGCCGGGACGGGCGGGCATTCGAACAGAATTCGACTTTTCAGGAGACGACAGTGGCTTCCACGTGTGACATCTGCGCCAAGGGCCCGAGCTTCGGCAAGAGCGTGTCCCACTCGCATCGCCGCGCCTCGCGTCGCTGGAACCCGAACATCCAGTCCGTGCGCACTGTGATCAAGGGCACCAGCAAGCGCGTGAACGTGTGCACCTCCTGCCTCAAGGCAGGCAAGGTCAGCACGCTCGGCGCCTGAGCGGGACTGCACCGAGCTCACCCGCGAGAGCCCTCACCCGTCGGGGTGGGGGCTCTCGTGCATTCCGGGTGCTCTCAGGGAGCGACCACGCTCAGCCCGCGCGCCTGCGCCACGCGGGTCATGTTCGCGTCGTAGGTGATCAGCGTCTGGTTCCCTGCCCCGAGCGCCGTCGCGACATGGAGAGCATCCAACGATCTGATGTGTTCAGGGATGGCTCGGGCCCGCACCAGGACGTCGTCGTCGATGCCGGCGCCATGGATCACGGATCCGAACAGAGCGTCCACCATGTCCTGCAGCGGCTCGTCCTGCTCGCTGACAGCGACCCGGGTCGCCTCCAGATGAGTGAGCTCACTGCTCCACAGGCTCCGGTTGCGAAGCAGCCCGTGGTCACGGAGGTAGGTGGTCAGCGGCGCGCAGGAAGGATGAGTGATGTCGAGGAAGCGCATCAGCGCCGAAGTGTCGAGATAATGGGTCAGGATGATCGGCATCAGCGGGTCTCCTGCTCCCGCATCTCCTCCAGCGAGCGTGCGAGGCGCCCGTCGTACGCGCGTCGCCGTGCCAGGAGCTCCTCGAGGGGCGGCGCCTGGTCGGCGTCGCTGCGGGCGCGGTCGATGGAGGCGTGATCGAACATCATCTCGGCCGGCACCACATAGGCGATGATCTCTCCACCGCGACCTCGACGGATCGGAACGATGTCCACCTCTTCCCGCACCGAGTTCAGGACCTTGCTCGCGTTCTGATTGAACTCTCGAACATTCATGGCCGGAGTGATCTTGTGCATGGTGCCCCCTCGTCCTGGTGCCGTGGCGGCAATACTATCGGAACGTAGAACGGTAGAACAGTCTTGGGGGACGATCTTCCGAGCCCGGTGCCGGCGCTCGGCGCGTCGAATAAGGTTCCACCCCTGCGGCATCTTTCACGACACCCCGTGAGATGCCCGGTCCTGACAGGCCCGACACCGTCCGAGGAGCAGCGATGCCCGCCGCCGTCCCCACCATCCTGGCCACCAGCGCCGGATACCTGCCTCATCCGCGACTGCGCTTCGGGTTCGGGCCGATGATGGCCTTCGCCGTGCAGCTCGCCCAGGAGACCCCGCCCCGGGCGGGACGTGCCGGCCCGCCCCGCATCTGCCACATCGGGACCGCCGGCGGTGATGACAAGGGCTTCCAGCGGGACATGGCGGAGGCGGCGCGGGAAGCCGGCTACGAACTGCACCACCTCAGTCTGTTCTCCATGCCCAATGTCGAGGACGTGGAGGGATACCTGCGCGGCTTCGACGTGATCTGGGTGAACGGCGGCTCGGTGGTGAACCTGCTCGCCGTGTGGCGCGCCCACGGCCTTCCCGAGATCCTGTACCGGCTGTGGCAGGAGGGCGTCGTGCTCGCCGGCGTCTCGGCGGGCTCGATCTGCTGGTTCGAGGCCGGGGTCACCGACTCCTTCGGCCCCGAGCTGGCCCCGGTCACGAACGGCTTGGGTTTCCTGCCCGGGGCCAACGGGGTGCACATGGACTCGGAAGAACGACGGCGCCCCCTGATCCGAGAGCTGGTCGCCGACGGGACCCTGGGCCCGACGCTCTGCACCGATGACGGTGCCGGCCTGCTGTTCCGCGGGACGGAGCTGATCGAGGCGGTCATCGAGGTCGACGAGGCTCGGGCCTGCCGCATCGCCCTCGACGAGGCCGGCGCAGTGGTCGAGTCCGAGCTGCCGCTACGGCGACTGGGCTGAGCCTCAGCCGACCTCCGCGCCCTCGAAGGTGCTGGTGTCGATGACGGCGCGGAAGTAGACCTCGCCGGCGACGACGCGGTCGTAGGTGGCATCGGCCTCATCGATCCCGATGGTCTCGATCAGGGCCGTGAGCCCGTGCTCGGCGCAGAAGTCGAGCATCTCCTGGGTCTCGGCGATGCCGCCGATGTTCGAGCCAGCCAGCACCTTGCCGCCGCCGATGATCGACCCGAAGCTGAGCTCCTGCTTCGCAGGCGGCATCCCGACCACGGCCATCACGCCGCGGGGCGCCAGCAGCGAGAGGTACCGGTCCACGGGGATGTCGGCGCTGATGGTGTTCAGGATCAGGTCGAAGGTTCCGCGGTGGTCCTCGAAGAAGCCGTCGTCGGTGGTGGCGAGCATCTGCTGGGCCCCGAGATCCAGGGCCAGCTGCTCCTTCTTGCGGGTCCGCGACAGCACGGTCACCTCGGCGCCCATGGCCGCGGCGATCTGCACCCCCATGTGGCCGAGTCCGCCCAGGCCCAGCACGGCGACCTTCTTCGGGGCGCCGTCCTTCTCGTCCCCGGCGCCCCAGCGGTTGAGCGGCGCGTACGTGGTGATGCCTGCGCACAGCAGCGGGGCGGCGGCGTCGAAGTCCAGGGCGTCGGGGATGCGGCACACGAAGCGCTCGTCGACGACGACCTTCTGCGCGTAGCCGCCCTGGGTGATGGTCCCGTCGACGTCGGGGGCGTTGTAGGTGCCGACGTTGCCGCTGAGGCAGTTCTGCTCCTGGCCGGCGCGGCACTCCTGGCAGGTCCCGCAGGAGTTCACCAGGCAGCCGACGCCCACGCGGTCGCCGACCTCCCAGTCGGTGACGTCCGTGCCGACGGCCTCGACGACCCCGGCGATCTCGTGGCCGACGGTCAGCGGGAAGTGCGCCTCGCCCCACTCGTTGCGGATGGTGTGGATGTCGCTGTGGCAGATCCCGGCGGCCTTGATGTCGATGACGACATCGTCCGGCCGAGGGTCCCGCCGTTCGATGTTCGCGACGCGGAACGGCTGGTCCGGGCCGCCCTTCTGCAGTGCCTTGACCGTGATCGGCATGGGGTCTCCTTCGAAGATGAGGGTGCCCTCGCGGGGCGCGCCCAGCCTAGACGGAGGCTCCGAAGTGGTCGAAGCCGCTGCCCGGGATCTCCGCGCCGTCCAGCAGCACCCGGTGGTCCTTCTCTCCCCCGGCGGGCCGAACGCGCCCGATCCGTCGGAATCCGGCCGGGACCGCGCCGGGCGCGAAGGTGGCGAGCATCGCGTGCTCCTCTCCCCCGTGCAGCACCCACGTCCAGGGGTCGGCGTCGAGCTCGGCGGCCAGCGGTGCCAGCTGCGCGACATCGGGGCCCAGTGCGGTGCGGTCCAGGTCCAGCTGCACGCCGGAGGCGCGGGCGATGCGGGTGCCGTCCCGGACGAGACCGTCGGAGAGGTCCATCATCGAGCTCGCCCCGCGACCGAGAGTCCACCCCAGCGAGAGGTCCGGCTCCGGAGCGTCGTGCCAGATCACGAGGTCGCCGTGAGGGCCCGCTCCCTCGACCTCCTCACCGCTGACCCGGATCCGGCCGGCCAGGACGAGGGCCAGGCCCGCGGCGGAGCGACCCAGTCTCGGGGAGCCGATCACGAGCACGTCCCCGGGGCGGGCGCCGGAGCGCAGCACCGGTGCCTGGCCCTCCTCGAGGGCGCCGAGGGCGGTGACCGTCACCGTGAGCTGCTCGGCGCGGCCCAGGTCACCACCGACCACCTCGGCGCCGTCGGCCTCCGCCCGCCCGGCGAGACCGATCGTGAGCTCCTCGAACACGTCCGCCGGGGTGTCGGCGGGAGCGGAGAGGGCGACGACGAGGGCGAGAGGGCGAGCTCCCATCGCGGCGACGTCGGCGAGGTTCTGCACAGCGGCCTTTCGGCCGATCCAGGCCGGCGTGGTCGCACCGGGCAGGAAGTCGTGCCCCTCGACGAGGGAGTCGGTGGTGACCACCATCCGCGGTGAGGGCAGGCGCACCACCGCGGCGTCGTCGCCGGGGCCGACCTCGAGCCGGTCGGAGGCGGACAGGTGCGGGAGCATGCGGGCCAGCAGCCCGGCCTCCCCGAGGGGTGCGTCGGAGGTCATGGCCCCAGTGTGCCGGAGCAGGGCTGTGGAACGGGGCCGCGGAGCAGGATCGCGCCGTCGGGATGCAGGTTCGGACGGTAGCCTGCGGGCGTGCTCCGCTCCCGTCTTCCCGCCCTCGCGGCCGCCGGTCTGATGACCCTCTCGCTCGCCTCCTGCGGCACGGTGCAGGTCCCGGCGGGCCCGGCGGCCACCGATCCGCTGTGCGCCGACATCATCCTGCAGGCACCGCCCCAGGTGCTGGGCATGGATCGGGTGGAGACCTCCAGCCAGGGCACGGTCGCCTGGGGCGACGGCGAGGACACCGTGGTGATGCGCTGCGGTGTCACCCCGCCCGGGCCCACCACCGACATCTGCACCACCCTGGAGGACGGAGGCGGCATCCAGATCGACTGGATCGTCCGCGAGGTGGAGGACGGCATGTTCCTGTACACCACCTACGGGCGGGAGCCGGCCATCGACGTCACGGTCCCGTACTCGGCCGCTCCGGACCAGCCCTCGGGCGCGGCGCTCGATCTGGCGCAGGTCATCGATCGCAACATCGAGGCGACGGACCATTGCGTCGGCCCGGGCGACGCCCCGGAATCCTGAGCGGTCGCCCCGGCGGGCTCAGCGGGGTCCGAGCCGGCGGGATCGGGCCTGCTCGATCAGATCGGCGATGAGCTCCGCATAGGGCAGTCCCATGTGCTCCCACAGCACCGGGAACATCGAGTACGGGGTGAAGCCCGGCATCGTGTTGACCTCGTTGACCACCACGCGCCCCTGCTCAGTGACGAACACGTCCACCCGCGCCAGACCCTCGAGGCCGAGCACCGTGAAGGCTCTCGAGGCGACCTCGCGGACCTCCTCGAGCACGCCGTCCGGGAGTCCGGCGGGCACGTCGATGCTCACGGTGCCCTTGCCGAAGTACTTGGCCTCGTAATCGTAGAAGTCCAGATCGTCGCCGACGAGCACCTCGCCGGGCACCGTGGTGCGAGGGCCGCGCTCGTCGGTGCCCTGGAGCACGCCGCACTCCACCTCGCGGCCGACCACGGCCTCCTCGATGAGCACCTTGGGATCCTCCGCGAAGGCGGTCTTCATCGCGTGCTCGAGCTCCTCGGGGTCCTCCACCCGGGTGACGCCGAGACTGGATCCTGCGCGGGCGGGCTTGATGAACCAGGGCAGGTCGTGGTGGCGGCGCAGATGAGCCCGGACCTCGTCGGCGCCGGCGGCCCAGCGGTCCTCGTGGACGACGATGCCGGGGGCGCACTCGAGGCCGGCCGCCCGCAGGGACAGCTTGGTGGCGGCCTTGTCCATGCAGGTCGCCGAGGCGAGCACGCCGCTGCCGACGTAGGGGAGGTCGAGCATCTCCAGCATGCCCTGGATGGTGCCGTCCTCGCCGTAGGCCCCGTGCAGCAGCGGCAGCACCACGTCGATCTCCGCCAGGTCGGTGATCTGCCCACCGGTGACCTGGCGCAGCATGCTGCGCTCGCCCGGCCGGTGCCGGGCCGCGGGCAGCACCACCTCGGGGCCCTCCGCGACCACCTCGGGGGCGCGGCCGTCGACCAGGGTCCAGTCCGAGGGGTCATCGGAGACATGCACCCAGCGGCCCTCGCGCGTGATGCCGACGGCGGTCACCGCGAAGCGCTCGCGGTCGATCGCGGCGAGGATGCCGCCGGCGGTGACGCACGAGATGCCGTGCTCGCCGCTGCGGCCGCCGAACAGGAGGGCGACGGAGGTTCTCATGCTCGCAGGGTAGTCACTCGGGCCGGACGCCGCGTGCCAGAAGGGCCATGGTGACCTCGTCGATACGGGCATCGTGATCGACGACATCCACCACGGCGGCGGTGATGGGCATGTCCACGCCGAGCCGGGCCGCGAGGTCCGCGACGGCCCGGGCGGTCGCGACGCCCTCGGCGGTCTGGCCCACCTCCGCGGCGGCGGCGTCCACGTCGAGACCGCGGCCGAGAGCGAGGCCGAGGCGGTGATTGCGGCTCAGCGGGGAGGCGCAGGTGGCCACCAGGTCGCCCATCCCGGCCAGCCCGGCGAAGGTGTCCCGGCGGCCGCCGAGGGCGATACCGAGGCGGGTGATCTCCGCCAGGCCGCGGGTGATCAGGCTCGCGGTCGTGTTGTGCCCGTGACCGAGCCCGGCGGCCGCGCCGACGGCGATCGCGATGACGTTCTTCACGGCGCCGGCGATCTCGACGCCGACCACGTCGGTGGAGGTGTAGGTGCGCAGGTAGGGCGCCTGGCACCAGGTCGCCAGCACGCCGGCGAGCTCCTCGGATCCGGCGGCGACCACGCTCGCGCAGGGGCGGCGCTCGGCGATCTCGGCCGAGAGGTTGGGGCCCGACAGCACTCCGACGCGCTCGGGGTCCGCTCCCCCGGCATCGACGATGATCTCGCTGATCCGGGCATCGGTGCCCCGCTCGATCCCCTTGGTCAGCGAGAGGATCGGGACGGGCGGCAGGTCCGGCCAGGCGGCGAGGGTGGTGCGCATCGACTGCGCGGGGATCGCCAGCACGATCCCCTCGGCCCCGTCGACGGCCGCGGCCACCGAGGAGCTGGCGTCCACCGCCGCCGGGAGCACCCGGTCGCCGAGATACGCCGGGTTGCGGTGCTCCTCGCGGATCTCGCGGGCGACCTCCTCGCGGCGCGCCCAGAGCGTCACCTCGTGGCCGCTGTCCGCGAGGACCTGCGCGAAGGTGGTGCCCCAGCTGCCGGCACCGAGCACGGCCAGCGCGGTCATCGCTGCCGAACCGGTCGGAAGCCGGCCTGCGGGCGACCGACCTCGGGGCGGTGATCATCGTCCCGGGGATCGTGGAGGACCTCCGGGGGGCGCTCGCCGCGGGTCCGACCGAGGAGGGCGGAGATCCGGGTCATGAGGTCCGTGGAGACGCGCTCGGCGGCCTGCTGAGGGGTCTCGCCTTCCTGACGGGCCACGGTGTACGGCTCCCCCACCCGGATCACGACCCGGCGTCCCGGGCCGGGGCGCGGGACCGGGGAGCCGACGGGCCACAGCTTCCTCCCGCCCCAGCTCGCCATCGGCACCAGCGGCGCCCCGGTGTCCACCGCGAGCCGGGCCGCCCCGAGGCGGGCCTGCATCGGCCACAGCTGTTCATCGCGGGTGTACGTCCCCTCGGGGAACATCATCAGCAGCTCGCCGCGGCCGAGGGCCTCTCGCGCATCGTCCAGGGCGTCCCGGCCGCGGGGACCACCGCGGCGGACCTCGATCTGACGGGCCGACCGCAGCGCAGCACCCAGGACGGGCACACGGAACATGGCCTCCTTGGCCAGGAATCGGGGGGCGAAGCCGGAGGCCTGCAGCAGATGGCCGTAGGCGAAGGCGTCCACCGGTCCCAGATGGTTCCCGCAGGCCAGGACGGCCCCGGTCGCCGGCAGGTTCTCGGTGCCGATCCAGGTGGGCCGGGTCAGCACGCTCAGCAGCGGGCGCACCGGGAGCTGGACGAGGCCGATCACGGCCCCGGCCCGCCGCGGGGCCGGGCGTGCCCCGAGCACGTCCCAGCTGCGCAGCAGCGACGTGCTCACTCGGAGGCGGAGGACGAGCGGCCGAGGGCCTTGCGGGTCGCCTGGCCCGTCACCGACCGCACCGACGAGGGGCCGGAGACCATGGTGCGACGCCGCAGCGTGGTCGGGGCGCGCCGGGCCAGCGTGTTCACGGCGGCGGCGTGCATCAGCCGTCGCGGACCGAAGGCGATCCGTCCGCGCACGGAGCGGTACTTCACGGCGGTCGTCACCTGCAGCAGCTCACCGCCGGGCAGCAGCGCCACCCCGATGCGGATGCGCAGGTTCGCGTCGTCGTCGATGATCAGGGCCTCGGCGCCCACCACCTCGTCGGCCACGTACTCCTTCTCGGGCGGGGGCACCATGTCGAACAGGCGGATCGCCTCATCGCGCAGCGCCCGCATCCCGCGCTTGGACAAGGGCGTGTTCTCGTGCGAGAAGATCGCGTCGGCCCAGACCCGGGGATCCGGCTCGTCGACTCCGCCGGTGGGGACGATGACCACATCGCAGTAGTCCGGGATCGGGATGTCGCGCAGCGCCAGGGAGCTGCCGGCCGTCGGGGTCGTGACATCGTCGGCCATCCTCAGTCCTCCCAGTACTCGGCGCCGAGCGCGTCGAGCTTCTCGCGGAAGGACTCGTACCCGCGGTCGATGAGATCGATGCCGCGGATGGTCGAGACCCCCTCGGCGCCGAGCGCCGCGATCAGGTAGGAGAAGCCGCCCCGCAGATCCGGAACCGTGATGTCCGCGCCGCGGAGGGTCTTGGGCCCGGAGATCACGGCGGAGTGGTTGTAGTTGCTGCGTCCGAAGCGGCAGCTCGATCCGCCCAGGCATTCCCGGTAGACCTGGGTGTGGGCGCCCATGTCGTTCAGCGCGGAGGTGAAGCCCAGACGGTTCTCGTACACCGTCTCGTGGACGATGGAGATGCCGTCGGCCTGGGTCAGCGCCACCACCAGCGGCTGCTGCCAGTCGGTCATCAGTCCCGGGTGGACATCGGTCTCGACCGCGATCGCCCGCAGCGGCGTGCCCGGGTGGTGGAAGCGGATCCCGGCCTCGGTGATGTCCAGTCCGCCGCCGATCTTGCGGAAGGTGTTCAAGAAGGTCGCCATCGGCTTCTGCTGAGCGCCGCGCACCATCACCGATCCCTGCGTGACCAGAGCCGCACACGCCCAGGAAGCGGCTTCGATGCGGTCGGGCAGGGCCATGTGCTCGTAGCCGCCGAGCCGGTCGACGCCCTCGATGGTGATGGTGCGGTCGGTCTGCAGGGAGATGAGCGCACCCATCTTCTGCAGGACGGCGATGAGATCCTCGATCTCCGGTTCGACCGCGGCGTTCGTCAGCTCGGTGACGCCCTGGGCGCGGACGGCGGTCAGCAGCACCTGCTCGGTGGCGCCGACGCTCGGGTACTCCAGGTGGATCTTGGTGCCGTGCAGGCCGTTGGGCGCGGTGATGTAGATGCCCATCTCGCGCTTGTCGACCACGGCGCCGAAGTTCCGCAGGACGTCGAGATGGTAGTTGATGGGGCGGTCCCCGATCCGGCAGCCGCCGAGGTCGGGGATGATCGCCTCCCCCAGGCGGTGCAGCAGTGGGCCGCAGAACAGGATCGGGATGCGGGAGCTGCCGGCATGGGCGTCGATGTCCGCCACATGCGCGCGCTCGACGTTCGAGGGGTCCATCCGCAGCGTGCCGCCGACGACGTCGCGCTCGACCTTGACCCCGTGGATCGCCAGGAGCTCGGAGACGATCCGCACATCGCTGATGTCCGGGACCGATTCGAGCAGGCTCGGGCCCTCCCCGAGCAGAGACGCGACCATCGCCTTGGAGACGAGGTTCTTCGCCCCGCGGACGGTGATCTCACCGTCCAGGGGCCGTCCTCCGCGCACGTGGAATGTGGAACTCATAGTGTCCTTGCCTCGCTGGACAGGCGCCCGGGACGCCCGCTGCCACCGGCTCACCATACCGGAGCGGCCTGCGGCCATCGCGCAGGCTCTGGTCGTCGCGACGGCCTGCCGGGGCCGCCTCAGCGGGCGTCGGCGGTCCGGGCCGGCAGCGTCTTGGGCAGCCAGGCCGGGCGGGTCCGCTCGAAGTCGGTGATCATCTGCTCGTGGCGCAGCGTGAGCCCGATGTCGTCCAGGCCCTCCATCAGCCGCCACCGCGTGTAGTCGTCGAGCTCGAAGCGGAAGGTCGCATCGCCGGCGTGCACCTGGCGGGATTCGAGGTCGACGGTCACCTCGGTGCCCGGTGCCTCCTCGAGGATCTTCCACAGCTGCTCGATGTCGTCCTGGGTGAGCACGCCCGCGACCAGGCCCTGCTTGCCGGCGTTGCCGCGGAAGATCTCCGCGAAGCGGGTCGAGAGCACGGCCTGGAAGCCGTAGTCGCGCAGCGCCCAGACGGCGTGCTCGCGGGAGGAGCCGGTGCCGAAGTCGGCGCCGGCGACCAGCACGGACCCCTTCGTGTACTCGGGGCGGTTCAGCACGAACTCGGGGTCGTTCGTGCGCCAGGCGTGGAACAGTCCGTCGTCGAAGCCGGTCTTGGTGACGCGCTTGAGGTAGACGGCCGGGATGATCTGATCGGTGTCGACGTTGCTGCGGCGCAGCGGCACGCCGATGCCGGTATGAGTGGTGAAGGCTTCCATCGGGGTGCTCCTGATCAGGCGACGGGCTGGAGGTCGGAGGACGCTGTCGGCGAGCCGAGGTCCGACGGGGACGAGAGCGTGCCGCGCACCGCGGTGGCGGCGGCCACCACCGGCGAGACCAGGTGGGTGCGCCCGCCCTTGCCCTGGCGCCCCTCGAAGTTGCGGTTGGAGGTGGAGGCGGCGCGCTCACCGGGGGCCAGCTGGTCCGGATTCATGCCCAGGCACATGGAGCAGCCGGCCTGGCGCCATTCGGCGCCGAAGGCTTCGAACACCTCGTCCAGACCCTCCTGCTCGGCCTGCAGTCGCACGCGGGCCGAGCCCGGCACCACCATGACGCGCACGTCGGGGTGCTTGTGCCGGCCCTCCAGGACGGAGGCGAAGGCGCGCAGATCCTCGATGCGGCCGTTGGTGCACGAACCCATGAACACCGTGTCGATCTTGATGTCCTTCAGCCGGGTGCCGGGCACCAGGTCCATGTACTCCAGGGCGCGCTCGGCCGCGTTGCGGGAGCTGTCGTCGGTGAAGTCCTCGGGGGCGGGGACGGCGGCCGACAGCGGCAGGCCCTGACCGGGGTTGGTGCCCCAGGTGACGAAGGGCTCGAGCTCGTCGGCGTCGATGACGACCTCGGAATCGAAGGTCGCGTCGTCCTCGGTGCGCAGCGCCTTCCAGGAGGCGACCGCTTCGTCCCAGTCGGCACCCTGCGGGGCGTGGGGGCGACCCCGGACGTACTCGACCGTGGTCTCGTCGGGCGCGATCATGCCCGCGCGGGCGCCGGCCTCGATGGACATGTTGCAGATGGTCATCCGGCCCTCCATCGAGAGCTCCCGGATCGCCTCGCCGCGGTACTCGAGCACGTAGCCCGCGCCGCCGCCGGTGCCGATCCTCGCGATCACCGCCAGGATGATGTCCTTCGCGGTCACGCCCGGCTTCAAGGACCCGTTCACGGTGACCGCCATGGTCTTGAACGGGGTCATCGGCAGGGTCTGGGTGGCGAGCACGTGCTCGACCTCGCTGGTGCCGATGCCGAAGGCCAGCGCGCCGAAGGCGCCGTGGGTCGAGGTGTGGGAGTCGCCGCACACGACGGTGATGCCGGGCATGGTCAGCCCCAGCTGCGGGCCGACCACGTGGACGATGCCCTGGTCCTTGTCGCCGAGGCTGTGGATGCGCACGCCGAACTCCTCCGCGTTGCGCCGCAGCGTGTCGATCTGGGTGCGCGAGGTGATGTCCGCGATCGGCTTCTCGATGTCGATCGTGGGCGTGTTGTGGTCCTCGGTGGCCAGGGTCTGGTCCAGGCGGCGCGGGGTGCGGCCCTCCTGGCGGAGCCCGTCGAAGGCCTGCGGACTGGTCACCTCGTGCAGGAGCTGGAGGTCGATGTACAGCAGGTCCGGTTCGCCGTTCTCACCGCGGCGCACCACGTGGTCCGCCCACACCTTCTCCGCGAGGGTCCCCGCCATGTCGATCCTTCCCTGCGCCCCTCGTGGGGACGCGTGCCGTCGACGCCCCGGTACGGGACATCTGCATGCTGCGTCGCGCTCGGGGTACGAGCACGTCACCATCCTGGGCCGGTCCACGATGCGGCGCACTTGCGTCTCACTGAATAAGACGGCAGTATCGGAGCATGGACAAGACCTCGGAGGAGAACGGCAGCGGCGTCGGTGTGCTCGACAAGGCGGCCGTCGTGCTCGGCGCCCTGGAGGCCGGGCCCGCGACCCTGGCCCAACTCGTGCAGTCGACCGGCCTGGCCCGCCCCACCGCACATCGGCTGGCCGTGGCGCTGGAGTACCACCATCTGGTCACCCGGGACATGCAGGGCCGCTTCATCCTGGGCCCGCGCCTGGGTGAGCTGGCCGCCGCCGCGGGCGAGGACCGGCTCCTGGCCGCCGCCGGCCCGGTGCTGGCCGCCCTGCGGGACCACACCGGCGAGTCCGCCCAGCTCTACCGCCGTCAGGGCGACCACCGCATCTGCGTGGCCGCCGCCGAGCGTCCGATCGGTCTGCGCGACTCCGTGCCGCTGGGGTCGGCGCTGACCATGCGGGCCGGCTCCGCGGCACAGATCCTGCTGGCCTGGGAGGAGCCCGATCGGCTGCACCGCGGTCTGCTCGGCGCCCGCTTCACCGCCACGCAGCTCTCCGCGGTGCGCCGCCGCGGCTGGGCGCAGTCCATCGGGGAGCGGGAACCGGGCGTGGGCTCCGTCTCCTCCCCGGTGCGCGGTCCCAACGGCCGGGTCGTCGCAGCGCTGAGCATCTCGGGGCCGATCGAGCGCATCACCCGTCAGCCCGGCCGCCTGCACGCCGCGTCCGTCATGAGCTCGGCGAACCACCTCACGGAGCTGCTGCGCCGCGCCGGCGCCTGAGACATCGAGCCGCAGCGCCCGTCGGGACAGCGGCCTTCGGGTCAGCGCCCTCCCGGCGCAGCGCTCGGCCAGATCATTCGCGCTCGATCCAGACCGGGGTGTTGGCGAAGCGGAGCACCGTGACCAGCTGGCGCGGCGCGGCGACCGGCTTGTCCGGCCCATGGATCCGCTCCCCCGCGACCACCATGATCGAGGCGTCCTCACTGGCGTGGACCAATTCCTTGGCGGTGCCCGAGGCGGCGATGGTCACGTCGGAGACCACGATGCTGGGATGGGACAGCGCGATCTGCTCCGCGGTGCGGGCGCGGATCGCCTCGGCCTCCTCGGCGGTGGTCTCGGCGCGCACCACGAGATGGATGTCCCGCTCGTAGGCCTCGGCGAGGTCCGCCGCACGGGTGACGACCTCGGCGGCCGTCTCGTGATGGACCAGGCCGATCGGCCCCTCGTGCTCGATATCCCCGCGCGCCACGACGACCGGGCAGTGCGAGCGGGCGGCCAGGGCGAGGGACTTGGATCCCACGATGAGGGTCAGCAGTCGACCCAGTCCCCGCCCGCCGACCACGATCACATCGGATTCGGCGCTCGCCTCGACCAGGACGGGCACGGCGCTGCCGTCGACGATCTCGGAGGTGATCGGCAGCTCGGGATGGTCGGCGCGCGCGATCTCCAGGGCGTCGTGGATCAGGCTGTGGGCGGCGTTGCGGATCCCGGAACCGGTCATCCCGGGGATCGGGTCGGTGTTCACGTCGAGCTCGGTCCACACGAAGGCGTGGATCAGGTGGAGGGTGCCGCCGACACGCTGCGCGTGGCGCGCCGCCCAGCGGACGGCGAGGTCGGACTCATCGGCATCGAAGACGCCCACGGTGATCCGCGGCGTCGTGCTCCGGGGCGACTGCGGTGTGGGGTGCGTCATGTCACGACGATACTCCGCGCGAGGGCATCGGGGCGGAGAAACAGAAAAGGAGCCGATGCCCCTGGCATCGACTCCTGTCCGTACCCCGTACCGGATTTGAACCGGTGTTACCGCCGTGAGAGGGCGACGTCCTGGGCCGCTAGACGAACGGGGCCCGCACGAGAATCGAGATTCTCGTGGTCGTACCCCGTACCGGATTTGAACCGGTGTTACCGCCGTGAGAGGGCGGCGTCCTGGGCCGCTAGACGAACGGGGCGCGGACCGCACGACGTCCGAGACGTCATGCAGAGCTGGGGTACCAGGACTCGAACCTAGAACGACGGTACCAGAAACCGCTGTGTTGCCAATTACACCATACCCCATGGTGACAGTACGTTTTCCGTGGTTCTCCCGAATCGCTCCCCGGTGGTTCCCGAGGGCTTTTCGGACTGATCCGCAGTTGCCGTACCGAGGTAAGACTCTACCGGGTCATCCCGCCCATGACAAAGCGAGAGGGCCCCTGGGCGCTGTGAGGCTGAGCACCTCGCCCCCCAGCGCCCGGAGCACTCAGGAACCGCTGGCGAGCCGGTCGCGCAGCGCGCGCAGCCGCGCCAGGCTCGAGGGCTTCCCGAGCAGCTCCATGGACTCGAACAGCGGCGGGGAGATGCGGCGACCGGAGACGGCGCTGCGCAGCGGTCCGAAGGCCAGCCGCGGCTTGATCCCCATGTCCTCGACGATCGCCTCCCGCAGGGCGGCCTCGAGAGCCCCGGCGGTGAAGGAGACCTCGGGCAGTGCGGCGACCTCGTCGATCGCCCGTTCGAGCACGCCGACAGGGTCGTCGCCGAGCTTCTTGAGGGCATCGTCGGTGACGACGAGGTCCTCGTCGGCGGTGAACAGGAAGCCCAGCAGGTCCGCCGCCTCCCCGAGCAGGTTCATGCGGGTCTGGACCAGCGGGGTGGCGGCGGCGACCAGGGAGCGCTGCTGCTCGGTGACGGTCTCCCCCAGCACCTCGGCCTGCTGGAGGTACGGGATCATGCGCTCGGCGAGCTCCGCCTCGGGCAGCAGACGGATGTGGTCGGCGTTGATCGCGGTGGCCTTCTTCAGATCCACGCGGGCGGGGTTGGGGTTCACGTCCTCGGCCGTGAAGCGCTCCACCAGCTGCTCGCGCGAGAAGATGTCCTCGTCGGCGCTGTATCCCCAGCCCAGCAGGGCGAGGTAGTTGACCATGCCCTCGGGGGTGAAACCCTGGTCGCGGTAGTGGAAGAGGTTCGCCTGGGGATCACGCTTGGAGAGCTTCTTGCTGCCCTCGCCCATGACGTAGGGCAGGTGTCCGAACTCGGGGACGTGCTCGGCGACCCCGATCTCGATCAGCGCCCGGTACAGGGCGATCTGACGGGGCGTGGAGGAGAGGATGTCCTCGCCGCGCAGCACATGGGTGATGCGCATGAGGGCGTCGTCGACAGGGTTGACGAGCGTGTACAGGGGCTGACCGTTCGCCCGCACCACCACGAAGTCCGGGGTGGAGCCGGCCTTGAAGGTGATCTCGCCGCGCACCAGATCGGTGAAGGAGAGGTCCTCCTCGGGCATGCGCAGCCGCCAGGTGGGCTCGCGGCCCTCGGCGCGGTAGGAGGCCTTCTGCTCCTCGGTGAGGTCGCGGTCGTAGCCGTCGTAGCCGAGCTGGGGGTCCCTTCCGGCATCGCGGTGGCGCTGCGCGATCTCCTCCGCGGTGGAGAAGGACTCGTAGATGTGGCCGGCCTCCTTCAGCTTCGCGATGACCTCCTGGTAGATGTCGGCGCGCTGGGACTGGCGGTAGGGGCCGTCGGGCCCGCCGACCTCGACACCTTCGTCCCAGTCGATTCCGAGCCAGCGCATCGCCTCCAACAGCTGGTCGTAGGACTCCTCGCTGTCGCGCGCGGCGTCGGTGTCCTCGATGCGGAAGACGAGCTTGCCGCCGTGGTGGCGGGCGTGCGCCCAGTTGAACAGGGCGGTGCGCACCATGCCCACGTGCGGAGTGCCGGTGGGGCTGGGGCAGAAGCGCACCCGCACCTCACCGGGCGAGGGCGAGGCGGCGGAGGTCGAGCTCGGGGTGGTGGTCACGCGGGGTGCTCCTGGGGTCGCAGGGGGTGGCAGATCGGGGCGGGGCGTCTCAGCGCCGCACGACGGGATTGGTCAGCGTGCCGATCCCCTCGATGGTGATGTCGATGCTCGATCCGGCCTCGACGGTGCGCACGCCGGCAGGAGTCCCGGTCAGGACCAGGTCGCCGGGCAGCAGGGTGACGACGGTGGAGATCTCGGCGATCAGCTCGGCGACCGAGCGGACCATGTCCGCGGTGGAGCCGTCCTGGGCGATCTCGCCGTCGACGCGTGAAGAGATCGACAGGCCGGAGGGGCCGGAGACATCGAGGTCCGTCTCGATCCAGGGTCCGATGGGGCAGGAGGTGTCGAAGGCCTTGGCGCGGAACCACTGGTTCTCCGCGCGCTGGGAGTCCCGGGCGGTGAGGTCGTTCGCGCAGGTGTACCCGAGGACCGCCTCGGGCACCTCCTCGGCGGAGATGTCCTTGGCCATCCGCTTCATGACCACGGCGAGCTCGGCCTCGAGGCTGACCTCCTGGCTGTACGGCGGGATCGCCACCGGGTCGCCGGGGCCCACGACGGTCGTGTTGGGCTTGAGGAAGAACAGCGCCTGATCGGGCACCTCGCCGCCCATCTCCGCGGCGTGCGCGGCGTAGTTGCGGCCGACGCACACCACCTTCGAGCGCGGGATGACCGGAGCCAGCAGGCGGACGTCCTGGAGCGGGACGATCGTGCCGGTCGGACGGATCTCTGTGTACAGGGGGTCACCGGTGATCCCATAGACCATGTCCTGGCCGTCCTTCTCCTGGACGATGCCGTACATGGGATCTTCGCCGGTGGTGAATCGGGCAATACGCATGGTCGACAGTCTAAGCGGTCGTCCCGCTCCGCATCCCCTGCCCATCGCCGGCGGGCAGCACGCAGGTCGACCACCGTCCCGGTCCTGGACACGCCGTACATCAGCCCATATGTTTGAACCCTCAACCACTCGGGAGGATCCCGACGACCAGGAGGTCCCCCAGAGCATGACGACCGCACCCCAGCACCCCACCTTCGGCCTGGACACCTTCGGCGACGTCACGGTCGATCTCGCCGGCGACCCGGTGCCGGCCGCCCAGGTGATCCGCGACATCGTGGCCCAGGGCGAGCTGGCCGACGCCGTGGGCGTCGACCACTTCTCCATCGGTGAGCACCACCGCCCCGACTTCGCCGTGAGCGCCCCCGACACGGTGCTGGCGGGCCTGGCCACCCGCACCGAGCGCATCACGCTCGGGACCGCGGTGACCGTGCTGAGCTCGGACGACCCGATCCGGGTCTTCGAGCGCTTCTCGACGCTGGACGCGCTCTCGGACGGTCGCGCCGAGCTGACGGTCGGACGGGGCTCGTTCACCGAGTCCTTCCCGCTGTTCGGCTTCGCGATGCAGGACTACGAGACCCTGTTCGAGGAGAAGCTGGACCTGCTCGCGGCGGTGCTCCCCCAGGATCCGGTCACCTGGTCCGGCAGCATCCGCCCGCCTCTGAAGGGCCAGTCGGTGTACCCCCGGATGGAGCGGACGCTGCCCACCTGGGTGGCCGTCGGAGGCAGCCCCAACTCGGTGGTGCGCGCGGCGCGATACCGCTTCCCGCTGATGCTCGCGATCATCGGAGGGCCCGCCCAGCGCTTCGCCCCGTACGTGGAGCTGTTCCA